>NZ_JBHIQU010000113.1:0-507 GCF_042196725.1 Bartonella sp. AC158YNML | reverse complement strand
TTAAAATTTAGTCGTTTGAAATTATCGATAACATAAACCGCATATGTTTAAAGATCACATCTTGTTTTAAAGATTGGTTTGTTTAATCGTATAAAGACCAAAATTATTGTTCCCCAAACTTAAGAAGCGTAAAATCTAAAAATGCTATAGCAATATCTTATTATCTATTAGAGGATAATCGTTTGAAACTGTTATAAGGTAAATTGTACCAAAAGATACGCATTTATAGAAAATACAGATCATATAATTTTCCCCCAAATTGGGAAAAACCTCTAAAATGGCATTAAAGAAATTAACTGTTTGAACCTGTCATAAGTTTTATAGGTTTAATTTAAAAAATTGCATAAAAGGATTAAGGATAAAATCGCTTTTAAAACGCTTACTAAAAGTTAAAAAAACGATAAAGAGGTATTTTATATCTTATGAAATGAAAAGCCTTTTAATGAATAGATTGCAGGCTAGTCTTTAAGAATGGAACTATTCGCTTCCACAAAAAAATGGAGGCAA
>NZ_JBHIQU010000112.1:0-507 GCF_042196725.1 Bartonella sp. AC158YNML | reverse complement strand
TGGTAAAGTTATGGATTTAGATAGGGGATATTAAACCAAATGTTTTTAAAAAAACGTAAACAGCCTATGCAAAAAAAATTTGTTGCAACAGCGGTTGGGTATACACCATGGGGATTAGGGGTAGCAGAGTATTTTTACAACCTTTACGAATATGATGATGGATCAAGAGAATATGAGGAATTCGATGGTGGTCAGTATCAAGAGATGCCTGAAAGAGTTGATTACAGTACCAAGGCGCAAGTGAAAGCTTGGATATATGGGGGTGATTTGCCAAGAAGTGTATTGAGTTGTGAACCTTTGATAGATGAGGTAAATGCGAAAATCAAAAAACGTACAGAGAAAGATCAGTTGATTTGTGAGATTAGAGATAATGGTGAGAGATGTTATTCACAGGCTTATGATATAGACAGTGAACTAGAAAAAGCACTTGATATTCAATTAGGTAATTATCAAAATGAAAAAAAGTGAAAAAAATAAAAAATACGTATTGACTTTAAAGAAAAGGTC
>NZ_JBHIQU010000111.1:0-512 GCF_042196725.1 Bartonella sp. AC158YNML | reverse complement strand
AAGCCCGTCAATATTTTATTGAATGCGAGCGGCGTGCAAAGCAAGTTGTTACACCACAAATCGATTACTCAAGTCCACAAGTAATGTTAGGTGTATTAACTCATCTAAAAAATGAAAATGAGCGTAAAGACATCATCATTGAAGATTTAAAACCAAAAGCAATGGCTCTTGAAAGCTTACAACGCTCTGATGGGCTCTTCGGTCTTACTGAAGCCGCTAAAGTGCTCGAAATGCAACCAAAACAATTCATTCTCTTCTTACAGAAAAAAAGATGGGTTTATCGACGCACTTTCGGGGCTCACTTATTGCCTTATCAAGACAAAATACAAAAAGGACTAATGGATTGCTCAACCCTCACTATTCAAACCGAAAATGGAACTGACAAAGTCATTCCTTCAGCAAAAATCACAACAAAAGGCATGGGGGTGCTATCTCAAGAAATTAAACGACAAAGCATGCATTAAAGGAAACAAACCATGGAAAAAAAATACGAAATGACTGATGAAACAATC
>NZ_JBHIQU010000110.1:0-540 GCF_042196725.1 Bartonella sp. AC158YNML | reverse complement strand
TTACACACTATTTGGAAAGAAAGAAATCTTGCCTCATGGTTTTATTAAGGGTGGGAGTTTTCCAAAGCGCGTTGATTTGAAAATGGGAGGGAATGTGTTTCAAAGAGATGACGGAGATCAATTCCCCATTGCAAAACAAGAAGGACCATCAATTGCTAAAGTGATGTCCAAGCCAGAGATTGCAAGTGCTATTGTAAAAGAAGCCAATGAAAGATTAACCAAAAACATACAGAGACAACTTTCTCGTCAAGAATACGCTGCTAATAAGAAAGGATAGATCATGTTCTCACGCTTTATCTATATGTTCCATATCCTTATGGGCTTAGGCATTACCTATTCTTATTGCAATATTAAAAACAGATTATCACTTATGCTTTGTTTTTTCCATAAAAAAATCAATAAAATCAATGAAAAAGGTACTTCCCAGCGGGTTGGCTTCGTTGCGGGGCAGGCGAGCGCGAACTATCGCTAGCGACAGAATTTTTAAATTGACTGTACATTGTACACATAACACATTGATAAATAACGAATTTAATGTGT
>NZ_JBHIQU010000109.1:0-544 GCF_042196725.1 Bartonella sp. AC158YNML | reverse complement strand
ATGGCTATAAAGCATATAACAGTTATAAAGAATGCGTAAAAACAGTAGCTTTGTTTGAATAAAGCAAAAATGCAAATGAATGCATTGGTTATAAGAGCGCGGTGCCTATTAAGATAGTGCAAATGATAAATACGTTATAAACAAAATTCACAAAAAAATTAAAATTCATTTAGTAAAAAAATTGATAGGTTATAAAGATAAAAATACGCATTATGAGAGCGTTTCTAAATATTATAAATGTATAGATTCAAAAAACAGCGCAATCGTTTCATAAATCCCATAATATAGATTTAAAAGCATATAAATATAAAAGAAACAATTAATAAGCATAAGATATTATCAATACACAACGTATTTAAAAAATACAAAAAAATATGAATTTACTAGCGAAATGGATTGCGTAGCTGGTCATTTCTTATATCGCATTCGTGCTTTAAGAGATTTTGGTGATGTCAAAGCTGGCGATCTAGGGGGCTTTATTGAAAAGGAAGCTAATCTATCCCATGATGGCAATTGCTGGGTTTATGATAATGCTTGTGTGTAT
>NZ_JBHIQU010000108.1:0-544 GCF_042196725.1 Bartonella sp. AC158YNML | reverse complement strand
ATAAAAGACCAGCAAAATATTCTGTGATTAATGATTTGAATGGAGAGATCACGAATCTGTTTCAATGCGTTCAAAACCATTTTGATGATTTAGCCAAACGATTGGAGTGGTTTGTTTGTTCAAGACAGTTGTTTTTTGACCTTGCTGCGATTGACCCAGAAAGCCTTTCCAAAGTTGAAAGAGCCGCACGCTTTTTATTTCTCCAACGTTGTGTCCTTTATGGGAAAAAAGATTACGTTTCTTTTAGCTTTGGAAGAAAAAGAACGGCAGAGTTTAATCCCGAAAAGCTGTTATCAAGGATGAGACGTGTTAGACAGAAGCTTCTTGATACGACGATCTTAAATTTATCGTGGGAACGGGTTATCGAGCTATTTGATGCACCCGACAGTTTATTTTACCTAGACCCTCCTTATCTTGTGAAGAAGAAGTGTTACAGCTCTGGGAATTTTGTTGAAGATGATTTTGTGAGTATGGCAAAAGTTCTCAAAAGTATTCAAGGCAAATTTGTCTTGAGTCTGAATGATTGTGATGCGGTTCGAGAGAT
>NZ_JBHIQU010000107.1:0-547 GCF_042196725.1 Bartonella sp. AC158YNML | reverse complement strand
TAGGGGGCTTTATTGAAAAGGAAGCTAATCTATCCCATGATGGCAATTGCTGGGTTTATGATAATGCTTGTGTGTATGGCTATGCCCGTGTTTATGACAATGCAAAAATACGGCATTTTTCTCAAGTTTGTGGTCAAGTCTATGGGAATTGTGAAATCTATGGCAAGGCTTTCATCTCTCAATACGCAAAAATTTATGACCATGCTTGTGTCTATGGCAATGCTCATGTTTATGGGTATGCTCATGTGAGTGGTGCTGCCCGCGTTCTTGCTGATGCTCATATTTATGATTATGCTCATGTTTCTTATGATGCTACGGTTTTTAGTCATGCAATGGTCTATGGTCGTGCCATTGTTGCTGGCTCTGCCCGTATTCATAGCTATGCCAAGGTTTATAATTATGCCTTTATTAATGGTCGTGCAAAAATACATGGCAAGGTCTATGGCGGTGCTTTGGTGGGCGGTTGTGCTGAAATTTATGGCTCTGTTTTTGGCAATGCCAAGGTTTTATTCTATACTAAGGTCTGGGGTCGCGCTTATGGCAATGC
>NZ_JBHIQU010000106.1:0-548 GCF_042196725.1 Bartonella sp. AC158YNML | reverse complement strand
CGAAGGCAGGATTTGATAGAGCTACAGGGGAAATAAGTGGTACGAAAGGTTCATTGGCTACGGCATTGCAAAGTTTTGTAGAGGTCAAGCAGGCAAGTGAGAATGCTGTTAATTTATCGACTGAAGCAAAGAGATTAGCCGATGAATCGAAGTCGATTGCTGAACGTGCAGAACAAACAGCGAGAGAGGCTTCCCAAACAGCAACAGAGACGACGCAAGTAGCAGCAACAGCGGTAGCAACGTGTCATGAAGTTAGAACGGTAGCGACACAAGCAAGTGTGAAGGCAGATGGAGCCAACCAGGCAGCCGCTGATGCCAAGGATATTGCCGAAGAGGCAAAAGGTTTATCGGAACGAGCAACATCTTCTGTTACAGAACTTACAAAAACAGCGTCTCAAGTACAAACGGCAGTAGAGAAGGCATTAACGGATTTAAGAGACGCCAAGCAGACAGCAGAGGCATCTAAGACACTCTCAGAAGAAGCGAAAGAGGAGGCAAGTAATGCCAAATCGGTAGCCTTAGAAGCAAAAAGTACAGCAGATAGTGCA
>NZ_JBHIQU010000105.1:0-553 GCF_042196725.1 Bartonella sp. AC158YNML | reverse complement strand
TTACTCAAAACATCACGAATATTACTCAAGAAGTTCAAGGAGATGCCTTGTTATGGGACAAGACTAAAGGCGCTTTTGTAGCAACACATGGAGACAATAAAGAGAACAGCAAGCTTACATCTCTGAAGAATGGAGACATTACAGCTGCTTCAAGCGATGCAATAGCTGGTAATCAGCTCTATGCTCTAGGTGATAGTGTAGCGAAAACTTTAGGCGGTAATGCTAGCTATGAAAACGGCACATGGACAAGTCCTACATTCAAATTTAAGAGCGTTAGTGAGGATGGTACTAAAGTTGAAGATAAAGATTATAGTACTATAGCGGAAGCATTTGCAGGTGTAGGGCTCTCTTTTGAGAATCTTCAAAAAGAGTTTACTCAAAGCAACACAGAGGTTACTGACAATATTAAGCAGAATGCATTGTTGTGGAGTGATGAAGATAGTGCGTATGTAGCGCTTCATGGGCAAGGTGACAAGAGAAGCAAGAGCAAACTGAAGTTACTTTTAGATGGAGATATTTCTGAAGGGTCTAGTGAGGCGATTACGGGTAACCA
>NZ_JBHIQU010000104.1:0-553 GCF_042196725.1 Bartonella sp. AC158YNML | reverse complement strand
ACACGCTTGCCTTTTCCTGCTATGGTTTCTGCTATCTTAAGACTGGTGAATGTTTTACCCGTACCACATGCCATAATAAGCTTGCCACGGTCTGCTTCTTTTAAACCTTCACAAACTCTTTCAAGCGCTTCTATCTGATGATCTAAAAGCTTTTTTTTCGGTTGTTCTTTAAGGACGGCTTGTCCTCGTTCTTTATAAGCGCCCCAATCAATTTGACTGTTTTCTAAATCAAACAGATTAATCTGTTGAATACGAACTTCTTGACCATCACAAGTGTTGTTAGCATTATCACTCCAATTGCTTTCGGTGCTATCAACGAGAATACGACGCGTAAAAATCTTTTTCCCAGATGCCGCGATAAAGCTATCAATATCTTCTTTTTTAATGATGTGAGAGGCGTCATAGCATTTACATTGAATAGCCGCATAACCCCCTTCATCACGGATTGTAGCGACCAGATCAATCCCAATATCACGCCCATCTTCATCATGTTCCTTAGCCCATTCCAAATAAGTTTGAACCTTTTCGTATTCTTGCTTTTGCAACGGGTCTT
>NZ_JBHIQU010000103.1:0-557 GCF_042196725.1 Bartonella sp. AC158YNML | reverse complement strand
GCTCCTCCTGCCCCTTGTTGATGGGCTAAATACAATTCCGCTTCACTAGGCGCTCTTCCCAAAAGGCGGCTTAAATGATTGCGATTATCAAGCGTCAAGCGCCCCATGGCATCTGCCGCTTGCATGGGGTCAAAACGGTCTTGCAAACCATATTGTTTGGCTGTGCTGTCTATAAATTGATACAACCCACCCGCCGAAGAACGGGGATTTCTTGCATTCGGATTGCCTCCACTTTCCACTTGCGCAACACGGTATAAATAGCTTTCGGGCAAACCATACCGTGCTGCTGCTTGACGGATTGCTTGGTCTACAGAAGAACTATAACGGGTCATCGGTTAAACATCCTCACAACCTCGTTTCCACTTAATCTAAACAAATCAGAAAAACGCTTTTTCACCCACTCTTTCGTGACATATCCATTATGATGCGCTTTCACCATGCGTTGAATGAGATCGACAATTTGAGCATTCTTAATCTGTGTTCCCCCTGTTAACAATTTGACAACATCCTTTTCAATCCGTTGACGCTCTCTAAACGCCGCCTCTTTGAAAGGAATC
>NZ_JBHIQU010000102.1:0-579 GCF_042196725.1 Bartonella sp. AC158YNML | reverse complement strand
ACCACAGACATCTTCAGAAAATTTCTTATTTTCTTTAAGCACAGCATTGCCATAAATCGTTGTAAATTGGCAAATTTGTGCCTTGCCACTCACATGAGCATTATCGTGAATTTTTGCAAAGGGACCAACACGCGCCGAGCCAGAAACCTTGGCATTGTCATAAATATTGCTCCCATCATAAACTATAGCCTTATCAAAAACATGAGCATTGCCATAAGCTTTTGACCACGCAGCAAGGCGTGATTTACCGTAGACATGGGCATCATTAAACACAAGCCCACTCACTTGAGCATTTTCATATACATGGGCATTATCGTAAATAAGAGCCCCCTCAGTAATAACGGCATTATCACTCACAACGGCATTGCCAAAAACATAGCCACCAATTTTTGCATTGCCATTAATGACTGCATTGTCATAAACATGTGCCTTATCACTCAAAACCCATGCCTTATCACTAATCACAGCATTACCATAAACCCTAGCATAATTCACAACACAGGCATTATTGCGTATTTTGGCATTTTCGGAAACGCTTGCTTTGATAACCATAGCATCATCATAAACCCAGCAATTGCC
>NZ_JBHIQU010000101.1:0-580 GCF_042196725.1 Bartonella sp. AC158YNML | reverse complement strand
ATATTCAATTAGGTAATTATCAAAATGAAAAAAAGTGAAAAAAATAAAAAATACGTATTGACTTTAAAGAAAAGGTCGTTTATTAAGGTTGGCAAGTGATTGAAACCCACTTGATAATAGGCGGGTAGGCAACGAAATAGCCTTTCCTACGTAAATATACTGGCTTTCTTTTGTGCTGTTATTGGCATATAACAATTTTGCCGGGTGTGGTTATACTATACAATACCCTTCATAGGGGAAAGTGTAACGACGGGCCTATTACCGTGGTTTCAAACACCCGGCGCCTCTTATGGGGTGTCAATTGAAACCTTTAAAATAGGATTACTAGCATGAAAGCTACAGTTACAAATCAAGAAACTTCTCCAAAATATGAACTTACTAATGAAACGCGTGTGTTTAATAATCAAACTCTTTATCGCATTAAAGCTTTAAGAGACTTTGATGATGTCAAAGCTGGTCAATTGGGCGGCTTTATTGAGAAGGAAGATAACCTTTCTCATGATGGCAATTGCTGGGTTTATGATGATGCTATGGTTATCAAAGCAAGCGTTTCCGAAAATGCCAAAATACGCAATAATGC
>NZ_JBHIQU010000100.1:0-589 GCF_042196725.1 Bartonella sp. AC158YNML | reverse complement strand
AACAAGCTCAACAAGCCCGTGAAGCGCTTGTCAAGTTTTATGAACCTCAATCTCAGACGCCAATGGTTGAAGGTGAAAATGCACCCCCAGATCTACGTGAGGACCCTGTTCGTTTAGTGGCGTGGATGTTAGATAAGATTCAAAAGCAAGATGCGTATATTAGGGAACAGAAAGAAACGCTAAGACAAGCTGAGGAACAGCAGCAGCACGATATGCGTCTTGGTGAATTTTTTAATAATTCTGTTAAGTCGTTTCAAAATAAATCCAGTGATTTTGATGCCGCGGCAAATTTTCTTTATGAGGCACGCGCAAAAGAATTGAGTTCTTGGTCATCACTTTATCCTGAATATGGACAACAAAACACAATAGATGCGATTATAAGAGATCAATTGCATGCGCTTGTAGCGACTTGTGCACAAAGAGATCTCAATCCGGCAGAAGAGATTTATAGAATAGCGCAAAATCTTGGCTATCAGAACCAAGCATTGCAAGTGAATAATCAGGTTGCAGAACTTCAAAGCCGTCAGAATTCTGCGAGAACCTTAACAGCATCTGGAGGAGGGGGGAGTATTACAGGTTCTATGACCAA
>NZ_JBHIQU010000099.1:0-589 GCF_042196725.1 Bartonella sp. AC158YNML | reverse complement strand
TTGGTCATAGAACCTGTAATACTCCCCCCTCCTCCAGATGCTGTTAAGGTTCTCGCAGAATTCTGACGGCTTTGAAGCGCTGCTACTTGATTATTGGCTTGCACTGCTTGGTTCTGATAACCAAGATTTTGCGCTATCCTATAAAGCTCTTCTGCTGGATTAACCCCCTTTTGGGCGCAAGTCGCTACAATCGTACGCAGTTCATCCCCTATAATCGCATCTATCGTGCTCTTTTGCGCATAAGTCGGATAAACAGAAGACCAAGCACTTAATTGCTTTGCACGCGTCTCATAAAGAAAATCTGCCGCCGCATCAAAATCACTGTATTTATCTTTAATTGATGTAACAGAACTTTCTAAAAACTGGTTCAAATGTCCATTAAATTCATGGGATTCAATAGCTTGCCTTTGAACATCTTGTTGTGCACGAATATACGCATCTTGCTCTTGAAGCTTTTTTCCCATCCAACCCATGTAGCCAATAATGTCTTGTGTAGGATCTGGAGGTCCGCCTTCACCTTCAACCATTGGCGTCTGAGATTGAGGTTCATAAAACTTGACAAGCGCTTCACGGGCTTGTTGAGCTTGTT
>NZ_JBHIQU010000098.1:334-597 GCF_042196725.1 Bartonella sp. AC158YNML | reverse complement strand
TCTCGTTTTATCATCTTGCTTCACAAAGCTACTAGCTGCGACTTGTTGTTCAACTTGTTTTTCAATTTTTTGCAGCTGTCCAAAATTCACTGCATCGGTCTCATCAGTACCTTCTGTAACGCCCGTTATCTTTTTACCGCCAGCATTAATACCATCAGTCATTATTTGAGGACCGCCCGTAATGTTTAAACCCGTTGTATCGAAAATATTCGCACCTGCTTTGATACTATCCAGCGCAATAACCTTCACGAGGTCAAATGTTA
>NZ_JBHIQU010000098.1:0-248 GCF_042196725.1 Bartonella sp. AC158YNML | reverse complement strand
ATTGTTACCATTAACAGATAGCTTCCAGCCTTTATTCACATAGTTTTGTAAATCTTTTAACTGTGCAATATTGACTGCATCAGTATCTTCTTTACCAGCTGCTACGCCTGTAATTTGCCGCGAAAATCTATTAGTATTATCACCAACACTAACAGCACCTAACGTACTTCTCCATACATAACTAGCATCTTCTGATGGAGCTTGTAGTAAAGGGCTGTAACCAGTAGAACTACCAGCAACCTCAGCTA
>NZ_JBHIQU010000097.1:0-615 GCF_042196725.1 Bartonella sp. AC158YNML | reverse complement strand
CAATTTAAAAAATACAAAAAATATCAAAAAAGATAAAATATTATTTGACAATAAATACGTATTTTGTTATATAAATAACCAAGTGCTGAAAACACTTAAACATCAAGCGGGTAGATTACGAAACAATCTTTCCCATATCAAAAAACTGACTATCTTTTATGCTGTGATTAGCATATATGAGAATTTTGTCGGGTGTGGTCATGCTATACAAAACCCTATGGGGAAGGCATGCCGACGGACTTGATGCCGTGTTTTCAACACCCGGCGCCTTTTTAAGGTGTCAATTGAAAACAATATTAACATCAAGGTTTTAAATATGACAAATATATCAAACAACACCCCCGTTCTCTCTAACATTACAAATGAAACTGCATCTGTTAATAAACAAGAGCCTGCAAAAAAATATGAACTTACTAATGAAAACCGCGTTGTTAACGGTGTGACTTTACACCGCATTAAAGCTTTAAGAGACTTTGATGATGTCAAAGCTGGTCAATTGGGCGGCTTTATTAAAGATGAGAGTGATCTGTCTCATAAAGGCAATTGCTGGGTTTATGATGATGCTATGGTTATCAAAGCAAGCGTTTCCGAAAATGCCAAAATACGCAATAATGC
>NZ_JBHIQU010000096.1:0-617 GCF_042196725.1 Bartonella sp. AC158YNML | reverse complement strand
GCATTTTCTGCCTCTTTTGGTTGGATTGGGACAGTGATCGAAGTGGTTGGGGCAGGTATTGCCTCTGTTGTGGGGGGTATTTTTACTCCGATCGGGGTTGTCGTTGCTGCTGTTGTGGCTGTCATCCTTGCTGCTGGTTTTGCTTTGTGGAAATATTGGGATCGTTTTTCTTCTTTTGTCAAAGGCTTTGCACAGGGGGTATCTCGGGCTTGGGGGCGTGCCTTTGAAGCCGTCATGCGCTTTTTTGGTGCCGATACTACCACCATCACTAAATGGAAAAACATCATTGCTGCTGCTTTCGACTTCTCTTCCCATTGGCAAAAGTTTAAACAAGGACTTTCCTCTGTTGTTCAAAGCTTTGAAGGTTTGTGGGAGGGCGTTAAACAAAGCTTTTCCAACTTTTGGCAATGGTTGAAGAGTTTTTTTACACAGGAAAAGCTCTCGGAGAGTGCCAAGGCTGGTATGGAACAAGCGGGCGAAGATCTGGCTAATTCGATTGTCGATGGCTTTATGTCATCTATCTCACAATTGATGGATTTTTGTAAATCTTTGCCTAGCCGCATTAAGGGGTGGATTGGTTCCATTGATGTAAGAGAGTTTTTGCCAAGTTTTTTGGG
>NZ_JBHIQU010000095.1:353-636 GCF_042196725.1 Bartonella sp. AC158YNML | reverse complement strand
TCCTTTAAAGATGGAGCACTTACAGGTCCAAGTTATAAATTATCGAGTGTTGATGCAGAAGGTGCGGTAGTAGAACACTCCTATGGTGATGTTGGAAGTGCGTTTGCAGGCCTTGATACGAATGTTAAGAATGTAAATAATAACCTGACGAATAAGTTTAATGAACTTACTGAAAATATCACGAATATTACGCAAGAAGTTCAAGGAGATGCCTTGTTGTGGAACAAGGAACAGAAAGCCTTTGTAGCACAGCATGGAGATAACAAAAGCAACAGTAAGATTA
>NZ_JBHIQU010000095.1:0-309 GCF_042196725.1 Bartonella sp. AC158YNML | reverse complement strand
CTGGTTCCCAGGTTTATTCATTGGGTAGTAGTGTTTCGAAGACTTTAGGAGGCAATGCCAAGTATGAGAATGGTGACTGGACAGCCCCAAGCTTTACGGTTAAGACCGTTACAGCAGATGGGAGTGCAGTTGAAGAGCAGAGCTATGATAATGTTGCTAAAGCCTTTGAAGGTGTGGGAAGTTCTTTCACGAACATTCATAAAGAGCTTAAGAATGAGATTACTAAAGTTTTAGGAGATAGTCTTGTTAAGCAGGATGCTGATACAACGGTTATCAATATTGGTAAAGAGGTAGAAGGTACGAGCATCA
>NZ_JBHIQU010000094.1:0-644 GCF_042196725.1 Bartonella sp. AC158YNML | reverse complement strand
ATCCATTTTGAGCAAATGGTGAAAAAAATGTAGAAAAATGCGAAAAAACGGATAAATTTTTTCAAAAGGGGTTTTTAAAGGCTGCTTATCCACAGCCCATGGCATAGGATAAGATCAGCAAAGTAGTAAAATTTGCTATTCATTTCACGGGTTAATCAAGATAAATGTACTATGGGCTTTAAAATATCATAATGAGTACTTTGATAGGTTTTGTAGGTTCTTAAAACCCCCAAAACCCCTTTAAATGTATATTATAGATTGTATTTACGGATTGTATTTAATATAGGTTGTTTCTTTAAAACGTTAACGTACTGAAATATAATAACTTTTATTTTTGTTTAAAAAAATAAAATAATACGTATAAAAAACACCCCCAAAACTTATAATGGGGAGTGCTTTGAAGAGTTCACTGTTATATTGTTAATGTTCTATAAGATTTCCAAATTGCCTCAGTGTGATGTTTTATGGCTTGTCACTAAGGGATTCCATTCATAGCGTATGGTAGGGCGACCGCCTTGTGAGCTCTTGTCTCCAGAGATTTCACGTATATAGTTACAACGGCATAAAAGCTCTAAAGCTTGCTTAACGGCTCTATTATCTGTTAAACCGATCCAACTTCTTTGATGAATATCACGTAAAGTAAA
>NZ_JBHIQU010000093.1:0-670 GCF_042196725.1 Bartonella sp. AC158YNML | reverse complement strand
AAAAACACGAACAACAATGGTGGAAACAATGGAAACTTTTCAAAAGATCAAAGAACTCGCGGTGGTACCGGAGAGGCAATCCGTAATCTTATCGGTGCAACACAGCTTAGTGACGCCTCTACAAAACGCCATACAACAGATGGCAAAATATGTAACACTGGAATGTCCATGGACCTTGATCAGTGGCATGGAATTGACACCAGTCCTAGAGAAACAAGCTTTAGAAGCCTATCAGACAGTCCAAAACTTATTTACCGTGAAAGCATCTGTTGAAGATATAGCAGAGGCTCTTGATGTGCTTGAAGGTGGTTTGACAATGCAAAAAGTTTCAAATCCAGAGGCGCGTGCAAAGGCTTATATCGCTGCTCTTAACGGCATCTCACTCTGGTCTTTGTTGCAAGCTGTTAAAAATCTTATCCGTGGTGAGGCAAAAGGTATGTCAACAACCTTTGTCCCCTCATGTGCTGATCTGGCGCAGTATTGTCGTGATTTAGAAAGCGGGCTTTATGGTGTTGCTGAGAAGGTTTTTATAGCAGTTGAAAATACGCGTAACCTAGCCTTAGGAGGCAAGCGCATTTCATGCATGAGAATAGGCAAGCCTAGTGAAGAGCAACATAACAGTAGCAATTCAAAAGCGGCTTAAAACAGCAAACTAGTGAAAAGTGCTGAT
>NZ_JBHIQU010000092.1:0-674 GCF_042196725.1 Bartonella sp. AC158YNML | reverse complement strand
TGGGGCAACCCGCACGCCATTGCCAATCACAGCAGCCAAAGCACAGAGAGCAGAGATAGCAATAAAATCCATAGGGGCTTGTTGGCTATCCGCAACGTCATAAACATAGTCCATTAATGGCGTTGGCAACTGTAATAAGCTAAAAGGCTCGACGGGTAAGAGAGCCGTATTAATCGGTTGCAATTCCCCCCAACCATTTTGTTGCAATGCTTGCTTATAAGGAATGGCTTCTAAACAAGTCTTATCATTAAAAAAAACATTATCGTTATCATTGCATGAAACATTTTGATTGTTGGTATCGACAATATTGTTGTTATTCTCTCTCATTTATTTATACCTTTCAGTATCAAAACATCATTGAAATCTAGACCGTAGGGTGCTTGCATGATAAAGACCTTAAAGCCTTGTCTATAGGCACGCGCAGCGAGGTTAAAACCTGCTTTACGACCAGCCTCATCACCGTCCATTGCAATGGTGAGACGGGCTTTGGTTTTAGGTAAATTCACATGCATCATGCCATGAGTTGAAAGGGACGCCCATAAATCAACGGGCTCTGATAACAACCCAGACAGCAGAGCCAGACCGGTTTCAATGCCTTCACAAATGACCAGATGTTTTGGATTGTCTTGGCTTAAATGCACAGCACCACCCGTGACAGATCCCAACATAGCTTT
>NZ_JBHIQU010000091.1:0-732 GCF_042196725.1 Bartonella sp. AC158YNML | reverse complement strand
TTCATACGCTTTGTGCGGATGTTGGTGTTATAATAGATCATCCGTTATCGGGGTATCAAGCAGGGGATATATTACCCAATTCAGTTTGGTGTTTGAATCACCGTCCGCATAGTTCGCCTGAGGGGATGGTCTATGACCCCTCCACAGATATTTGGGTTGATATTTATCTCCAGTCAGGAACGGGTGAAAATACCCGCTCATCCTATAATGTTCCGATCACGACGAGCCGTAGCTATACAGAGCATGCCACAGATATGATGCGTGTAAAGAAGTCTTTATTGAGTGATAAGGAATTTATCTCTGCCCTTTATGGAAGTAATGAAAAAACAAGTATAGCAGGCAATAAAGCTCCTACCCCCAAAAAAACAGGAGGCTATAAGGATACGGGAAATCGTCGTATGATCTCTCATATTGGATGTGAGGATGGTTGCGGTTATGTTTGGCAATATTTGTCAGAAACGTTTCCTGCACAAACTTCTATAAGTGGGGGAAGTATTAAAAGTTCCATGAATGTATTGATAGGAGGAGGGAGTTGGCAACAAGGTTTCTATAGTGGTCCCTTTTATCGCAATGGTCAGTATTCTCGTGGTTTCAAGGATGACAAAATAGGAGCGCGCGGTTGTAGTCATCCACGGTATTTTGTTTAGGAGTCGGTAGATGATAGATTATCCAGGGCATTTAAATACGAAGCAAGATTATCTGAACATGCTTGAATTTGATAAGGCTGAAACG
>NZ_JBHIQU010000090.1:0-740 GCF_042196725.1 Bartonella sp. AC158YNML | reverse complement strand
TACAGAAGTCGCAGAGACTTTTTCACGCTTTAAATACTTATGGCTCAGAAAGTATAAAACCAATAAAAAGCTGTACAATCCGTACAGCTTTTTTTGCACCTGCTTGAAAAGCTTTTTGCGTAAATGGCAACTTATACACGACCTTACAATATAAAAAAACAAAGTCTTTCGAAGTTCAAACTTGAAAGCAGAATACACAAATGATGCGAGAATATTGTACTCATTGCCCTTAAAAAATCAAAAATCCTCAAAGAGAACAATCTATCTTTTTAAGAAAACATAGAGAGCTCTTCATTATATGCAGTGTATCCCTTCAAAGAAAGGAGCAAAAAATCACGCATCTCTTTGTTGTTAAGAAAAAAAGCGAATACCCTCTTCAATGATATTGCTAAAAAATGCCTAACAAAAAATTTATGCAAGATGCGCGAATATGATTATTTTTTATATGAATTATTATGTGTTTTTATCAATTAAGGGGGGAATATATGAATATTTTACTTAAATCAAAGTAAAAGAGGTTATTGAATTGGTTGCTAAAGAGATGGAATCAAGAGGAAGTATTAAATATACCAAGCACAGTGATATTCAAATTGATCAAAATAAGCTTGTTATGAATGGTTCGCTGGAAGTTTAATAATGTATTGTTGATATAGATCTGCTTATCTCTTAGAGCAATAAGCTCTTTCCATAAAAGATTTTGCATAAGCTAATACACGACCTTTAAAGTAATTTTCACAAAA
>NZ_JBHIQU010000089.1:0-757 GCF_042196725.1 Bartonella sp. AC158YNML | reverse complement strand
GACCCTCTAGCCTTCTTACCGTTTCAGCCTTATCAAATTCAAGCATGTTCAGATAATCTTGCTTCGTATTTAAATGCCCTGGATAATCTATCATCTTATCCTCCTCAAAAATCACGGGGACGGCTACAGCCTCGAGCCCCTAACATCTCACCCTTGAAACTACGAGAATACTGACCACTACGAAAAAACGAACCATTAGAGACACCACCACTCCAAAGACCTCCTCCTACCAACACATTCATATCTGTTCTAAAAGCCGTCCTTCCCGCTGCTATAGAAGGTACCTGTATTGGAAAAGTCTCTGATAAAAATTGTGAAACATAACCGCAGCCATCCTCACACCCTATATGTGAAATCATACGCCTATTCGCCGTATCAACGTGTCCTCCAGAACTCTTAGGAGAAGGGGCTTTCTTCCCTTGAATATTTGTCTTTTCATTGCTTCCATACATCGCAGACGCAAATTCTGTATCATTGAGAAAAGATTTTTTAACACGCAACATATCGGATAAGTGATCTGTATAAGTACGGTTTGTTGTGATAGGAGTACCATACGCCGAGCGCGTATTTTCACCCGTCCCTGACTGGAGATAAATATCAACCCAAAGATCTGTAGAGGGGTCGTAGACCATCCCTTCTGGACTACTATGCGGGCGGTGATTCAAACACCAAACGGAATGGGGTAATATATCCCCTGCTTGATACCCCGATAACGGATGATCTATTATAACACCAACATCCGCACAAAGCGTATGAA
>NZ_JBHIQU010000088.1:0-764 GCF_042196725.1 Bartonella sp. AC158YNML | reverse complement strand
CATCTTTCCAATCCATTGCTGGTCTATTTTGCGTTTTATGACGTTGTTTTCCTAAGAGCGCGCGTGCTTTTGTTGTTGCTTGTAAATTAACATCCAAACCCAAAGCCGCAGCATGTTTGAGACAAATATTAAGACGGTTTAGTGCTTTCTCTGCTGTTGTAGCTTTTGTATGCCAAATAGGAACAAGCGTGTTGCGTATCTCTGTTTGGGTAATTTCTGAAATGGACAGACTGCCTAATTTAGGGAGAATGTAAAGCCGCAAGGGAGAAAACCAGTTCCCATTCTTACCATTACCTTTTAATTCAGCTTTCCGACTTTCAAAAGTACCCAAAGCGATATCTTTTAAATAATGGAGATTGCTTCACACTTTTATTTATTGCGTTCTTTAATGGGGTCACGACCTTTACGTAAAACAGAATGCCATTGGTTTGCCAATTCACGCTCTTTTTTAAAGAAACATCTCTCAAAGAGCATCCAAGCCCATTTCGCAATGGCGATCATGAATGGTATAACGATAAAACCATTGAGCACTTCCATCTTTACGTTTATGAAAAAGCAAGCCGACATCATCACACACTTTGCCAGCTCGTGGGTGTTGCGACAGCCCTTGGCACTTAAGACGATTCATAAGAGCCATTTTTAGTTCTTTCTTATACAGTTTTTACCCACACGCCAGCTTCGCTTGTGACGTGCAAGCGAATGGTTTTGATTGATTCAAGATAAACAGATTTGAAATGAGACAATCTTACGATATTCGGGATTCT
>NZ_JBHIQU010000087.1:0-769 GCF_042196725.1 Bartonella sp. AC158YNML | reverse complement strand
AACTTGCTTTGCACGCCGCTCGCATTCAATAAAATATTGACGGGCTTGTTTTCCTTTTTCATTACGCTCTACCATGGAAAGTTCTTTTGCCATTTCCAAGGTGAGATGATAATTAATTGCAATAACAGATCTAGATTTTGCGCTCGCCAAATTTGGTGACCGCAAATCTTGTGTTTTTACAAAGTCTTGTCCTTCTATAAAATTGTATCTGCTAATACGATCCTTAATCCAATTGGAAAAGTCTCGTTTTGCTTCTAAGAATGCGTGCAAGTCACGAGCATTGACTGTTTGAACGTCTTCTCCGTTAACCGTGTTATTTGTAATAGCGATAGGATTATTCATGATTTTACTCCATCCGATAATTTAATAAGAGGAAAGAGGGGGGCGCTTTTAAATGCGCCCTTAAGAATTTTTAAAGCACATCACAAGGACGCAAACGGTGTTGTTTTTCGTAAGAACCATACATTGCATCATCATATTCGCGCTGTTTTATATCATCTAAAAAAAAACCGTATGCTGTGCTGTGTAGAATAAAATCGTGAGGAATGTTTCCGTTGAAACACTGCTCTTCACATTCTTTAAGATAGAATTCGGCAATATCTTCAGAGATATCTTCACAACGATTAGTCGTTGGTTCTACGCGCAAAATTTGGACAGCATTATCGGTTTGGTCGATAAAATTGATCATGTCCTTTTCTTCTAAGAAAGGACCAGATTTAGCGAGATTTTGTTCTTCATTTTCGCAAATGACTAAGAGAATTTCATCAGA
>NZ_JBHIQU010000086.1:0-769 GCF_042196725.1 Bartonella sp. AC158YNML | reverse complement strand
CTGGGATGGGTAAAACATCACTTGCTACCAATATTGCTTTTAATATTGCTAATGCTTGTAAGCGTGATAACAGCCAAACCAATGAAGGGGGTATTGTTGGTTTCTTCTCACTTGAGATGTCAACTGAACAGCTTGCAACTCGTATTATCTCAGAGCAAATAAAGGTTTCTTCTTCGGATATGCGTCGTGGTAATATCTCAGAAGAGCAATTTACCAACATCATTTACGCAATGCGCTCTTTACAAACAATCCCTCTTTATATTGATCAAACGGGGGGTGTCTCCCTTGCACAATTGGCCGCCCGTGCAAGGCGTCTGAAACGACAACATGGTTTAGATGTTTTGATTATCGACTATATCCAACTCATGACAAGTGGTTCAAAGCGTTCATTAGAAAATCGCGTTCAAGAAATTACAGCCATTACCACCGGATTAAAAGCACTTGCAAAAGAACTCAATATTCCCATCATTGCTCTGTCACAACTTTCACGTCAAGTTGAAAACCGAACCGATAAACGTCCACAATTATCCGATTTACGTGAATCTGGTTCAATCGAGCAAGATGCCGACATTGTTCTGTTCGTTTATCGTGAAGAATATTATCTCAAAAATGAAGAACCCAAAGAAGGCACCTCTGAGTATAGCAAATGGCAAGAGGCAATGGAGCAAGCCAAGGGCAAAGCTGAGGTTATTATAGCAAAACAACGCCATGGTCCGACAGGAATCGTTCCCCTTGCCTTTCAATCCGATTTTACACGCTTTAGTGATTT
>NZ_JBHIQU010000085.1:0-779 GCF_042196725.1 Bartonella sp. AC158YNML | reverse complement strand
AATCAAGCGAGGAGACAGATGAGAAAGATCTTTATTATAACAGGAATGATTATAGCTTTTGGATTGCCAAATTTAGCTCTAGCATTCCAATGGGGGCATTATCCAAATCCAAATGCATTAAACAAGAATTCTTCATCTCCTCCATCAAAAGAATATTTGGAGCTTATTGAATTATTAAAAAAACAAATTGATTTAACAGGAAGAGAAATTTTATTCGCAGAAGGCATTCATAAAGCTCTAACAAAGGATAAAATCAACGATCATAGAAAAGTGGATTATACCAGTTTTTTTCTCAAAAATCCAGAATCGATCTACGATGAAAATGAACGTTCAAATGAGCTATATAAACAGATTTTAGAAAATGAAGAAAGGATTTTTGGAAGTCCTAATCGGATGGGCCCAGCTCTTTTTGCACGTTTACAACATATGTCAGCCCTAGATAAAGCTGTAACTTTGCAAACTTTTCAAGCAGTAGAAAATCGTTCTCGCTATATCATAGCCCTGTTAAATGCATTGGATAAAACAGATAATGTAAAAGAGATCTTGGATGTTCAAACAATTGTGGAGGGCACATTAACTATGATTAAAAATGAATCTATAAAGCTGCAAATGGTTGCACATTTACGTGACGCTGAGCGCGTGCTTACTAAAATGTATAGACGCAAAATTGATATGAAAATTTTTAACAGTACTAATAAGGATATGCCTCGCATACGGTTTTACCAAAATTCTTTATAACATTTGTTTTCTCTATTTTATGAAAATAATCCTATTGTACA
>NZ_JBHIQU010000084.1:0-840 GCF_042196725.1 Bartonella sp. AC158YNML | reverse complement strand
TAATCAAAAACTTGTGCATTTCCAGAAATTTGTGCATTCCCATAAACACGGGCATCATCATAAACTTTGGCATTACCATAAACTTTTGCATTGCCAAAAATCCAACAGTCTCTCTTATGGCTTAAGTTGCTCTCTTTTTCTATAAAACCGCCGAGGTCACCTTTTTTGACATATCCAAAGTCTCTCAGTGCACGAATACGGTAAAGCGTATGTCCATATTCATTGGTCATTTTATCAGTTAATTCGTATTTTTTCACCATGATTTTTCTCCAGTGGACATGACGTTATCGCCATAAATATGCGCATCACCATAAATCTTGGCATAACCATAAATCTGTGCATTGTCATAAATATGCGCGTCACCATAAACCATGGCATCACCATAAATCTGTGCATTGTCATAAATATGCGCATCATCAAAAACTTGAGCATCACCATAAACTATGGCATCACAACAAACCTTGGCATTCTCAAAAACACGGGCATTGTCGTAAATTTTTGCACGCCCAAAAACTTGAGCATCACCATAAACTATGGCATCACAACAAACCTTGGCATTATCTCTAATTATTGATTTTTCGAATATCTGTGCATTACCAAAAACCTTAGCGTTATTACAAACCGCGGCATCATGCCAAACCCAACAATCGCCCTCATGAGAGAGGTTACCCTCATGCTCAATAAAACCACCAACGTCACCTTTCTTGACTCTTCCAAAGTCTCTCAATGCACGAATGCGGTGGAGAGTTTTGCCCCCAACTTCGATTGTTTCATCAGTCATTTCGTATTTTTTTTCCATGGTTTGTTTCCTTTAATGCATGCTTTGTCGTTTAATTTCTT
>NZ_JBHIQU010000083.1:0-841 GCF_042196725.1 Bartonella sp. AC158YNML | reverse complement strand
AAAGGGGCGCTTATATGACGCTTCTCGTTCGCATGTACGATAAAAAAGCACCAATTAAAGAAGATTTTGAAACGCTTTCACGCGCTTGCAATTGTTCACGAAAAAAATTCGCAACTATCGTCGAATATTTAATGAGGAATGATAAAGTTATTGAGACAGATAATGGATTGTGGAATACACGCGTTGAAGAAGAGCTGAACGATTTTGCTGATAAAAAAGAGCATATATCACAAGTTCGTAGTGAAGCTGGTAAAAAAGGTGCACAAGCAAAAAACAATATAAAACAACATGTTAATAATTTTGCTGAAGCAAACGACAAGCAAAATCTAGCTATAAAGAACCAGAATAAGAATAATATATATAAAAAAAATAAAACTATCGTTTTATCAAAAAAAGAAATTGATTTTGAAGATTTAGAAATCACTGATTTGGTTCAAGAGCCAATCGAGGTTGCTGCTGTTGAGACCATATCAGAGCAAAACGAAACGATAGCAGATAACCAATCTCCCATTCACGAGCAGACAAGCGTTCCGAAAAAAGCTAAGCGGTCAAAAGCTAATCGGGGCTGTCGATTACCGGATGATTTCGAACCCGATTACGATTTTGCAATTGAAGCGGGTTTGCCTTCAGAGCGTGTGAAAGTCGAAATTGCAAAGTTTCGAGATTACTGGCGTTCAAAAGCCGGAGCAAATGCAACCAAAATCGATTGGCAAGCAACATGGCGTAACTGGATACGCAAGGCGGTTGATGATTTAGAAAAAATAAAAAACACGAACAACAATGGTGGAAACAATGGAAACTTTTCAAAAGATCAAAGAACTCGCGGTGGTACCGGAGAGGC
>NZ_JBHIQU010000082.1:0-848 GCF_042196725.1 Bartonella sp. AC158YNML | reverse complement strand
AGCCGCTACCGTCACACATCGTTATGAAAAACAAAGCGGATACACAACAGAAATCACCTTTGAGGCACCAAACAAGGGAAAGGAAAGCAATGAGAACATTGAACATGCTAAAAACAGAAAATCCAAGAGATAATTTTGCTTCTTCTTTTCGTCAACTTCCCCATAATATTGAAGCGGAACAGGCATTACTTGGAGCAATCCTGATTAATAATAATGCACTCGATCGCGTTTCAGACTTTCTCAAAGCAGAACATTTTTTTGAAACGCTACATCAAAAGATCTTTGAGATTGTCTTACAAATTATTCAAAAGGGTCATCTTGCAAACCCCATTACAATTAAGCCCTATATCCAAATGGAAGAAAAAATTGGAGATATTACTGTATACCAGTATGTTGTTCGCTTAGCCACAGAGGCAGTCACTATTATTAACGCTGAAGATTATGGACGTGTCATTTACGATCTTTTTATCCGCCGGTCTTTGATTAATCTTGGCAATGAAGTTGCCAATACAGCTTTTGATGCGCCTCTGGAGTTCACACCTTCCCAACAAATTGAAACGATTGAAAATCAATTATTTGAGTTAGCCGAAAAAGGAAAATATGGAGGTGGGTTTGAAAACTTTGATACAGCCATTGCAAAAGCACTTAACATGGCAAGCGCTGCGAAAAAGCGTTCCTCACAGCTTTCAGGGATAGCTACCCATATCAAAACCCTTGATGAAAAAATGGGAGGGCTACAACCATCCGATTTGATTATCATAGCTGGACGCCCTGGGATGGGTAAAACATCACTTGCTACCAATATTGCTTTTAATATTGCTAATGCTTGTAAGCGTGATAACAGCCAA
>NZ_JBHIQU010000081.1:0-905 GCF_042196725.1 Bartonella sp. AC158YNML | reverse complement strand
CGAAGGCAGGATTTGATAGAGCTACAGGGGAAATAAGTGGTACGAAAGGTTCATTGGCTACGGCATTGCAAAGTTTTACAGAGGTCAAGCAGGCTAGTGAGAATGCTGTTAATTTATCGACTGAAGCAAAGAGATTAGCCGATGAATCGAAGTCGATTGCAGAGCGTGCAGAACAAACAGCGAGAGAGGCTTCCCAAACAGCAACAGAGACGACGCAAGTAGCAGCAACAGCGGTAGAAATGTGTCATGAAGTTAGGACGGTAGCGACACAAGCAAGTATGAAAGCAGATGGAGCCAACCAGACAGCCGCTGATGCCAAGGATATTGCCGAAGAGGCAAAAGGTTTATCGGAACGGGCAACATCTTCTGTTACAGAACTTACAAAAACAGCGTCTCAAGTACAAACAGCAGTAGAGAAGGCATTAACGGATTTAAGAGACGCCAAGCAGATAGCAGAGGCATCTAAGACACTCTCAGAAGAAGCTAAACAAACAGCCGCTGATGCATTGACAGCGTCGAAAGATGCCAAGTCACAATCAGAGACAGCGGTAAGCAGGTCAGAAGAGGCAAAGGGTGCTTGTGATGAAGTTAAAGCATCTGTTGCGTCAGTTGAGAAAGTTGCAGAAGCAGCGAAAACAGGTGTGGAACAAGCTTCGCAAAGTGCATCTGAAGCGAAGGGAATAGCGGAGGAAGCGAAAAGCGCCGTTGATAAAGCGACAGCCAAAGTAGAGCAAGCTGTAAGAGAAGCTACCGATGCGAAATCTAAAGCAGAAAGCGTAGAGAGATTAGCGAATGAAGCCAACCAAACAGCGATTTCTTCGAAGAGTGTCTCAGAAGAAGCGAAAGAGGAGGCAAGTAATGCCAAATCGGTAGCCTTAGAAGCAAAAAGTACAGCAGATAGTGCA
>NZ_JBHIQU010000080.1:0-919 GCF_042196725.1 Bartonella sp. AC158YNML | reverse complement strand
TAATCAAAAACTTGTGCATTTCCAGAAATTTGTGCATTCCCATAAACACGGGCATCATCATAAACTTTGGCATTACCGTAAACTTTTGCATTGCCAAAAATCCAACAGTCTCTCTTATGGCTTAAGTTGCTCTCTTTTTCTATAAAACCGCCTAGGTCACCTTTTTTGACATATCCAAAGTCTCTCAGTGCACGAATACGGTAAAGCGTATGTCCATATTCATTGGTCGTTTTATCAGTTAATTCGTATTTTTTTTCCATGGTTTATTGCCTCATGCCCGTTGTGATGATTTTATCATTGATGATCTCTGCGTTTCCATGAATAAATGCATCACCACAGATTTTGGCATTTCCCCCAACTTTTGCTCTGATGGAAATCAATGGACTGTCATAGATTTTAGCATTTCCATAAATTTCAGCTTTTCCACTAATAAATGCACCACCGGAAACTTGTGCATTTTCGTAGATTTGTGCACTGGCAAAAACACGAGCATGTCCAAAAATCTGCGCATTACCAAAAATATTAGTTTCTCCGGTAACAGATGCACTACCAAAAACACATGCATTTTCGTAAATATCAGCAATGTTATAAATATAAGCATCACCATAAACCTTGGCTTTGTCATAAACTCTTGCATAACCATCTACACGAGCATTCCCATAAACATGTGCATCATCAAAAACCTTGGCATAACCATAGACTTTTGCATCATCACCTACCCAGCAATTGCCATCATGACTTAGATTGTCTTCTTTCTCGATATAGCCTCCTAGGTTGCCTTTCTCGACATCACCAAAGTTTCTTAAAGCACGTATACGGTGAAGGATTTTGCCATCAACATTGATTGTTTCATCAGTCATTTCGTATTTTTTTTCCATGGTTTGTTTCCTTTAATGCATGCTTTGTCGTTTAATTTCTT
>NZ_JBHIQU010000079.1:0-935 GCF_042196725.1 Bartonella sp. AC158YNML | reverse complement strand
AAATTTGCCAATTTACAACGATTTATGGCAATGCTGTGCTTAAAGAAAATAAGAAATTTTCTGAAGATGTCTGTGGTTTTGATCAGGATATAAATAACGCTGCGTAAATAACGCGCGGGCGCGGGCGGGGGCGCCCCTCTTTAAAACATCTCATTTTAAAATTTAAATCTCCTTATAAAGGAATTGTGCTATGCAAAAAAAGTTTGCACTCACAAATGAAACGCGTGTAATTAGTAATCAAATTCTTTATCGCATTAAAGCTTTAAAAGACTTTTCTGATGTCAAGGCTGGCGATTTAGGCGGTTTTGTTGAAAAGGAAGATAACCTATCGCATTATGACAATTGCTGGGTCTATGATGATGCTTGTGTTTATAATAATGCCTATGTTTCTGATAATGCTAAAGTCTTAAATGAAGCTTATGTTTTCGATAATGCAAAAATTGAAGGCTATGCACAAGTTTATGATAATGCCGTGGTTTATGACAATGCTAGGGTTGCTGATCATGCCGTGGTTTTTGGAAGAACTTATGTTTACGGTTATGCCTGCGTTTTGAATCATGCTGAGGTATCGGACAGGGCTGTTATAAAAGGTCATGCTAAAATCTATGATGATGCTTTACTGACTGGCTATGCGCAAGCTTATGGCAATGCAAAGATTTTTGACAATGCTCAAGTTTGGTTTTTTGCTATAGTTGGTGATGATGCTTGTATTTATGAGAATGCAAAAATTACAGGCTATACATACATTTGTGATCAAGTGAGTGTTTTTGGCAATTCATATATAGATACAAAAAAATTAAATGGTCATATTAAAATTTGTGATCAAATCATAAGAGACGCTGCTTAAATAACAGCGCGGGGCGCGGCGGGGGCGCCTTCTTTCCAATCAAATTTTCCTAACCGTTTAACACATATCTATTATGTGAGGGTATCTC
>NZ_JBHIQU010000078.1:0-945 GCF_042196725.1 Bartonella sp. AC158YNML | reverse complement strand
TTGTAGAAGATCAAATGCTACCACACCTTGTGAATTCATTACGCGTTGCTCTTAATGCGCTTCAGAAGTACTTTTCAAAAAAGTAGATTTGAAAGAGATACTACCAGTCATACATATCATACATATATGGTATAGCAGTAATAACTAAGGCGGTCATTATTGCAAATAAAAGCGCAGGAATCCTTAACCTAAATCGCCAGAGTATGTTAATCGGAAGAGACATTATGGTGATTATTATAAAGCCTATTACGAACCATTCTATTATTTGTTTTTTTTTAGAATGATGTTTTAATAATTCATAATAGTCTTTTTCACTTATAGAAGCTAGTCTAATGTCATTTCCGAGTTCTTCTCTGAGTTTTTTAAACTTATTAAAATTATAATCCAATATTTCTTCTGAAATACAAGTAACAAAAGAAGATGGATTTCGTACATCACGCAAAACAGGAATTTGGCCATCTGGGCATAGTTTTAAATACCTATCTTCTGCTAATGATTGACTACTTATATGGCTAGTGAATAAGATACTTATTATTCCGAATAAGGCAATTTTCTTTAAATACGATAATAACATTAGATTTTATCTTGTTTTTCATTGTTGCATCTTCGCTTCATACAGATTCCCTTTGAAATTATCAATATGTGTTATTTTTATGTTGACAAAGTGTAGCAAATCGTATTTAATGATATTGCTGTACTTAGGCGTATTGTGTCTAGAGAGGGAAATGTACAGTTCAAAATCCCCGCATATGCGGGGTTTTTTATTATCTGGAGGGCGTATTTTATGACATCAGAAAATACAGAACAGGCTCCACAACCGATTAAAAAGCGTATACCACCAAAGGCAGGTCAAGGGCGTGTCAAAGGCGTTCCAAATAAAGTGACGCGCATTTTAAAAGAAGCAGTGGTTAAGGCTGCTGAGAATGCTGGGAATAAAATTGGCAA
>NZ_JBHIQU010000077.1:0-946 GCF_042196725.1 Bartonella sp. AC158YNML | reverse complement strand
GCACAACGGCGTCAATCTAGTCTTAACCTGCTTGCGTGTCTGTTTGATGGCTTGCGTTTGTATCGCAAAAGGCAGGGTAAGATTATTTTACACCTTATACAGAATTATTTGTCTGATGGTCGCTTGGTACGGATATCGGGTGAGGAGAACGCGCAATATATTCCCTTAACACGTGAAGCGGTGATGAGTGTTGATTACGATATTGTGGTGGATGATGCTCCAACCAGCCCGAATGAGAAAGAGCGTACCTTTGGCATTATCACGCAATTATTACCGTTGCTTCAAAATGCCGTAACACCGGATATCATGCTTGATTTGCTTCGTTATTCACCATTGCCTGCGTCATTACTCAATCGTGTAAGTGAGAAGATGCAACAGCAGCAAATGGCACAACAAGCCCAACAACAGCAAATGGATCCGGAACAAGAAATGAAGTTGCAAGAAAAGCAGCAGGATATTGCTGCTAAAAGTCAGATGCAACAGATGGATTTGCAAGGAAAGCAGATTGAATTGTTCATGCGTCAAAAGAGAGCAGAATTGGAAGCCGAAATGATGCAACAGAGGCATGACATTGAACGTCAGAAGCTTCTCAATGAACAAGCACACAATCAGATTATGCGAGAGAGAATAGCATTGCACAGAGGCATGCATATTTGAGAGAGGTGAAAGAATGAATGCAGAAATGAACGAAGCTATGAATGAAGATTATAGGGTTGGTGCACCGGTATTTGAAGATGATGGGAGTTCTTTTGAGAACGATTATGAGGTCGAGACGGTTGAGAATAATGATGCGACACCTCCAGAACCGGTTGCAGAGCCCGTTGAAAAGCCTTCAGAAATCGTTCCTATAGATCGGCAACGTGCAGAACAACAAGCTCAACAAGCCCGTGAAGCGCTTGTCAAGTTTTATGAACCTCAATCTCAGACGCCAATGGTTGAAGGTGAA
>NZ_JBHIQU010000076.1:0-997 GCF_042196725.1 Bartonella sp. AC158YNML | reverse complement strand
ACAATAACATTAACATTAACAATAACAAAAAAAATAAAAATATTATTTTATCAAAAAGAGAAATTGATTTTGAAAATTTAGAAACAAACGATTTTGTTGAAAAGGCAATCGAGTGTGATGATTTTCAATCAGAACAAATCAAAACGATAGAAACCAAACAACCAATCATTCACGAGCAAAATATTAATCTTTCCAATGAAGCTAACAACCGATGGCAAATTGACGAAGCGATGATTGAGAAATTGCCTTCACGAAAAGTTAAAAAGGTTGGTAAACAACTTTCAGAAATCGTTGATAAGATAATGCCTGCTTATTTTCCAGAGAAAGCAAACTTTTTTGAAGAAACCAAGAAAACAAGGGAAAAACAAGAAGTTAAAAGAATACTAGAAGATTTCAAACCCGATTTTCAATACGCAATTGAACAAGGATTAACGCATGATGAAGCCTTATCAGAATTTGAAAAATTTATACGCTTTTCAAAAACCAATCCATGTCGAAATGCAAATGAACGCGATTGGCAAAGCGCTTGGGATAATTGGATTACGCATCCAAAATATGGATTGGTAACTAAGAAACACGTAAAATCAGAAGTGAAAAAACTATATGAAAGCGCATGTTATAAACCACCGTCAAACATCTTTTCAAACAGACTGTCAGAAAGATTTAGCATACCCCTAACAGCGATTTACGCTTAAAGACACGTATGGATCAGAATGCATCAGGAGTAGAGAGGCTATTAGTTTATTTGCTACATAATGAAATCGTATTTAAAAGCATTGAAGGATAAACAGCAAAGTAGTGAAGTTTGCTGATGATTTTGAGAATAGATATGCGTTTAAATTGACAGAAAGGCACCGTACAGAGCGATTTAAAGATTTTGTGATAAAAACCACATTGAAATTAAAAACGCTTCTGTACGGTCCATTTTGAGGCAAATAAACCCATTGGTAAAGTTATGGATTTAGATAGGGGATATTAAACCAAATGTTTTTAAAAA
>NZ_JBHIQU010000075.1:0-1009 GCF_042196725.1 Bartonella sp. AC158YNML | reverse complement strand
GAAATTTATGGCTCTGTTTTTGGCAATGCCAAGGTTTTATTCTATACTAAGGTCTGGGGTCGCGCTTATGGCAATGCGAAATTAACCAAGAAAAGCAAAGTAAAGGAAGTTCCTATAAATTATGAGGTTTATGAAAGCGATAACCTTGTCAAGATTGTTGATGAAACAGAATAAAAATAGACACGGAGGTGCCTTCTTGATGGTTATAAACCCATCATAAAAGAAAGAATGCAAAAAAAGCCGTGTCAAGTGATATGACGCGGCTTTTGAATAATGACTCTAATGAATCACTCATAATGGAGGAATGAATACATATATACAAAATGTATTATATTTCAAGTGCTCTATTGAGATATGAAAACTTATCAAAAGGAATGTAAATGTGCATATGATCTTTAATCACTCTTTTGAATGGGAGAGCCTATAAATGCTTTTTGTCGCCATTAAGTATATCAATCATAATGTCTTTATATTAAAGAGATTTATTTAAAACAAAGCCCATGATCAAAATGCTTCTTTTAAAACGTTTCAATATACTAAGCTCAAAATCGAGCTGAGTGAATTCAAATAACACATTGTCTAAAATCAAACCTATCAAACAAATCAAAACGCTTGTTAGCTTTAACAAAACTCGTTTTTTACATTTACGAGTATTGGTTTTCAAAACAATCTCTCATAAGACAAAAGCAGCGTTTTTTTTACAAAAGTAAGGATCATAAGCTTATAATTGCTTATAAACATCTGTTTCAAACGTTAAACAGTATTTAGAAAGGCTTTCATAAGTTTCTTTTAAACATAACTTTTTTGCAAATTAATCGCTCTATATTTGGCTAGCAAAATTAAGTAAAATCTCATGCCTTATAATGTTACAACGGTTTCGTATTTTACCTGCTTATCTTTGTCTAAATAGATGCCCTCAAATTTGAGGGGACCTCATTTGGTTTCGTATTTTTAAACTATAACTTTTAAAACGTTTTTAGTACCAAATCTAAAGTAGATAGTTATTCTA
>NZ_JBHIQU010000074.1:0-1036 GCF_042196725.1 Bartonella sp. AC158YNML | reverse complement strand
AAGCGTTTCAAAATCTTCTTTAATTGGTGCTTTTTTATCGTACATGCGAACGAGAAGCGTCATATAAGCGCCCCTTTGCTCTAACGTCATTCCATCTGTACCACTTATCCAGTCATACAAATGGAATCTTATCCATGGCATACCATTAGACATGCGCATCCCCTTCTTTCATTAAATATAAAATTGCCAAAGCATCTGCTTCGTTGTCGTCACAAGGCGCGTGACCTTTTGCACGCATTGCCTTAATCATTTCTGCTTTTGAGGCATTTCCTTTGCCTGTCATTGCTTTCTTAATGGTACCAACGGGAATGCCTTCATACGGTATCTGATGATGTTCACACCACGCCGTTAATGTTGCTAGAAAGCCCCCATAAACATGAGAAGCGTCTGTACCCACATGCCGGCGGACCTCTTCAAAATACACTGCATCAATTTCATCAACAGACCTCTTTAGTTCAGAAAGCCATTTCTTAAAGCGCAAGTAACGCATGCCACCGCCTTCAAAACGGCGTGATTGAAAATGTTCTGTATCACTTGTGATAAAACCATCTGCATCACGAAGCGCCCAGCCAGTCTTAGTGCCTAGATCAAGACAGAGAATGGTTTGTGCATTAGTGATCATAATCCCCCCCTTAAGGCTCTACGTATTTATATGCGTGCTATGACAGAGCGTGTTGTGACTGCTTGTCTTGAAAAAATGACTGTAACAACACAAACCGACCTCATAGACTTTAAAAAAGTGGATTAACTCAATTCAGACGCACACTACACGCATCATTTATTAATTTGATTTCTTCTTCTCTTTTTTTGATGAGGTCATCCCTTAAGAAGCCAAGATTACTTTCGACTAAAGCTGTAAACAAAAGTAGCTCATTTAGGCGATGAAAAGATGACAAATCTTGAGAAAAATAATTATCAAACCAAGTTGTAAAAGCTTGCGTAAAGGCAGATGAAAACCATTGATTAAAATCATCGTATGGCAATAACGGAAAATAATTTCTATCATCACGCGCAAAAATATTTTGCAGTATATAGA
>NZ_JBHIQU010000073.1:0-1041 GCF_042196725.1 Bartonella sp. AC158YNML | reverse complement strand
TCAGTTAGGTTCCTTTGGTTCTTCTTTGGAAGCAGGGGTTGGGTTTAATGCCCGTCTCTCAACAAAACTTTCTCTTCGTGGAGATGTCACTTATCAGCATAGATTTAAGAAAATTGGTTTTTCTGGAACGAGTTTCTCTGCTGGATTGCGCCATCTTTTTTGAAAAGGTGCAATATGTATTTTTAGTTAAAAGGCAGAAGATTTTCTGCCTTTTAATGTATTGAAATTTATTTTGCTTCATCAATATGGTTATTTTTTTGATATAAAAGATTACAATAGATGCTTTCTTTTATGCGATGAGGAGTTTTTCTAAAATTTTTGATGTTAAGATATGAGGACAGATTTCATTGTGAATGTGAGAAGATTAAACGCTAAATGCTTGTGGCATAAGCTTTCAAAAGAGACGATATTGATGATTGTTTTTGTCCATTTCTTTATTAATTTTTATAGATCATAAGTTTAGTCTTGATGAGTTTTATGCATTGTTTTGAATTTTGTTTTAGAACTTTATTCACGTTTATATCATTTATACGCTATTTGTTCCCTTTTTTAGGATATTTACTTAAGAATTTTGGATAAATACTTGTTTTTAGAACAAACAGAGGGAGTTTGAGGTCAAATTATAATAAAAGTAAAGTATGCTTTATCGTATTGTTACTGTTGTTGTTTTGTAAATGATAGGTGGCAGAAAAATTTCGATAAGATATAGGATATTATTTTTATTGCGGTCATGCGCGGATATCATCATTCTTTTTTCAGCATTCAATATTTGCGCAGATTTTAGCACCCTAGAATGTTCATAAGAAGCAATTCACCTTTTTTCAAAAGTCCTTCTTTACATGCCAGCTTCGTTTGTGATGGACAACGGGTTAATTGATTAAATATAAACAGGTTTGAAATGAAAGAAATTTATAATATTCAGTTTTTTATTCAATATGTAAAATGATGAATGAGTATTCTGAATCATTGATGAAATTTTCCTAAATCAACATCAAGATTATCAACATCAAACGCCTGATTAAACTGAAGATGCTGATAAAC
>NZ_JBHIQU010000072.1:0-1057 GCF_042196725.1 Bartonella sp. AC158YNML | reverse complement strand
CTCATCCTCTTTCTGATGAAAAGCAACAAGCTGCTGTTTTAACATCTTCACCATCTTTAGCTGATCAGATGACTTTGCGGCCAAACACTCAGGAACAACCTTCTCCACACTTGAGTGAGACGCTTCCAGTTTCTGACTTTTTAACTACGCCTTCTACAGATGCCGTATTGTCTATGTCTGTAGCTCCAGCTATGGTATTTCACAATGAAATGCAAGCCGTACGTGCGGGAAGAGGAATTCTAGATAAAAGTAAAAAGAATACGGCTTTATGGACCTATGCGATCAAATCTAAAGAGAGTATTGCGACAAAGCATATAGATTTTAAACTGGATCAGACCGGTATCGTTTTAGGAATCAATGGTTTAAACGAATGGGAAAATGGAGATTTTTATATAGGTGGTTTTGGCAGTTATGATCATGCCCGTGTTGCGCATGCACGGGGGGGGACCAGCGGTATAAATACTTATGGCGTTGGTGCTTATGTCACTTATTTGGATCATAGTGGATGGTATCTCGACGGTATTTTAAAATACAATCATTATCAAAATACTCTGAAGGCAGTTTCAACGAATGGCTTAGGGATTGAAGGAACATATACTCAAAGGGCATTGGGAACTTCCTTTGAAGCCGGTTATCGACTTCAGACGTCACAGAGCAGTTGGCTGCAGCCTTATGGACAATTTACATGGTTGCGTGTTGAGGGTAAAGCAATCAAGTTATCGAATGACATGGTAGGTGACATGCGTCCATTTACTTCATTACGCAGTGAGGTGGGCTTATCTTTAGGATATGAATTTGGTTCTCGCATGGCTTCTTCATCATTTGCGTATATTACAGCCGCATGGTTGCGTGAGAATAAAGATGATAATCAAACGTTAATTAATCAACGCCATCCATTTACCACGGACTTATCGGGCAATGCGGGTAAATTAGGAATAGGTTTAAGCAGTTTGGTGAGTGAGAAGTTAAAGTTATATGGTGAGGCCCATTATGTTAAAGGACGTAAAACAAAACAGTCCCTTCAGGGTATTTTAGGTGTACGCTATAGTTTTTAATT
>NZ_JBHIQU010000071.1:0-1066 GCF_042196725.1 Bartonella sp. AC158YNML | reverse complement strand
CTCTGAGATAATACGAGTTGCAAGCTGTTCAGTTGACATCTCAAGTGAGAAGAAACCAACAATACCCCCTTCATTGGCTTGGCTGTTATCACGCTTACAAGCATTGGCAATATTAAAAGCAATATTGGTAGCAAGCGATGTTTTACCCATACCAGGGCGCCCCGCAAGGATAATCAAATCAGATGCTTGTAACCCTCCCATTTTCTCATCAAGTGTTTTGATATGGGTAGCTATCCCTGAGAGCCTTGAAGAACGCTTTTTCGCAGCACTTGCCATGTTAAGTGCTTTTGCAATGGCTGTATCAAAGTTTTCAAACCCACCCCCATATTTTCCTTTTTCTGCTAGCTCAAATAACTGATTTTCAACAGTTTCAATTTGTTGTGATGTTGTAAGTTCTACAGAAACATCATAAGCTCTATTCACAACTTGAGTGCCAAGGTTAATTAAAGAGCGGCGGATAAAAAGATCATAAATGACGCTTCCATAATCTTTAGTATTAATGATTGTTACAGCTTCTTTAGCTAAATGCACCACGTAATTATATACAGTGATGTCACCAATTTTCGCATCATTTTCAACAAAGGGCTTAATAGTAATGGGATCTGCAATTCTTCCCTTTTGAATAATTTGTGAAATGATATCAAAAAGCTTTTGATGCAACGGTTCAAAAAAATGCTCTGCTTTTAAAAAATCAGAAACGCTATCAAGAGCATTATTATTGATAATGATAGCACCGAGCAAAGCTTTTTCAGCTTCAATATTATGGGGAAGTTGACGAAAAGAAGATTGTTCTTCTGTTTGAAAAGAAGGTAATTTAACAGCGTTCATTTTATTCATTATGATTTAAATTGATTTGATAAATGATAATTATAACTCACTGAATCTACAGTGTGAATCCCATTTTTATTTTACTTAACAGCTTGCGTTTTGATACGTTTTGTGCAATAAAGAGATGTTCTTTTATATTTCGATTGGTTACTTTAATCGTTTATTTAGATCGCTAGCTGTTTTGATAATAAAAGCCGTGTCTTAAAAGGACACGGCTTTTTTTGCTATAAAGCAGCCC
>NZ_JBHIQU010000070.1:0-1145 GCF_042196725.1 Bartonella sp. AC158YNML | reverse complement strand
TAAAGCAACCAAATGATAGAAACCGCGTACCCATTAATAAAACAATCCCTGCCGAAATCAAGCGAGGAGACAGATGAGAAAGATCTTTATTATAACAGGAATGATTATAGCTTTTGGATTGCCAAATTTAGCATATAGTTTTGTTACTTCCATACCTAATCCTGAAGTAATTCATGATAGTTATACATCTGCATCAAAAAAAACTGCAAAACCACCTGCTGAAAAACCACCTGCTGAAAAACCACTATCTACTTCAGCAAAAGAGTATCTGAAAATTATTGAATTATTAAAAGAACAGGTTGAAGCGCAAAAAAAGCGAATATCAAAAGATGCAGACATCTATCATTCTGTGATGGGTAATAGAGTAATTAACAGACTAATGTCCCCAAATAACATGGACTATTTTTTTCAAAATCCGGAGCTTATCTATCCAGTTCCAAAACTGCGCTACAACAACAAGGATACAATGTCTCAGAAACTTATGAATATTATTGCCGGCGTTATTATGAAAGAAAAAAGACCTCATATGTTGCCAAACGACCAAATACGTACAATGGTTAACGAGCGTCTCAAATATAGCGGTATCGTCTCTAAAGCCGTAAGCTTGCGAGCTTTTCAGGATGCAAAGAAACGTTTTATACAAATTACAAATTTCTTAAATGATATAGATAAAACAAGGAGTTTGTCAGAGGTCGCAGAATTGCAAGTATACATAAAGATCATGTTAGCCTTACTCCACAATGAATCTTTAAAGCTACAAATGATCAGGAATTTAAGCAATAATGAAGAATTTCTTATCGACATACAAAAACGCAAAATCTATGGAAATATAGTTAATACATTAAACAGACAGATGCCTCGCATACGGTTTTACCAAAATTCTTTATAACATTTGTTTTCTCTATTTTATGAAAATAATCCTATTGTACATGTCTCAACAATCTGGAAAAACGCACAAAAGTTTCATCAAATCCAAAATAATCTCGGTGGGAGCGCTTGGACAAATTGTGTCAATACCAATGAAGCACATAGCATGTATCTGTATTTTAAAATGATAAAAAATTGAAAATTCATTAAAGAGGAATGCCATGAACTTCACGCTGTTCACGCAACTTTTCACTGAAATTGACAAAATAACAAAAACT
>NZ_JBHIQU010000069.1:0-1149 GCF_042196725.1 Bartonella sp. AC158YNML | reverse complement strand
TAATTATGTTCCAAAAAGGAATAGATATGAGCCAAAAAGGAATAGGAAAATACTTTAAACAAATGTTTGTTATGAGAGACAAAATGTTAATATACGCTTCAAAAAATCTCACTTATACTTGAAGAAAGATGTGTTCGTGTGATCATTTTATTTCTTATGAGACAAAGTAATTATTAATTGTACCTTATGTTGTTGGGTAGGAAGAAGCTATTCAAGCTGTTGCTTGTGCTGTGAAATGTGGGTGTGTGCAGGGCTGCAAGATCTCAATTGCCCGCTTCGGTTTTTTTCCTGTTCATGGGGCCTCATGGGGGAAACCGAATTAACCAAAGCAAAAGATGGTATATTATCAGGAGATTTACTTGCTTTCGAAATTTTGGTTGAAAGCTCGTTCAGAGAGAATTTTTGTGGCGTGGAAATAAAGGATCATGAAAGAGACAAGATAAGCTTTTTTATTCGTATTCTATCATATGCGCTGTCTGCACAGTTTCTCCTCATGTAAAGAGAAGCACAAGCGGCATCAAAATCAGACAGGCTGTGTCGTGCTGTAGGCAGTGGCTCCTTAACCTTAGAGAGACGCCCTGAAATCATGGCGGATCAACCTCTGCTTCTTCAAGGGGTCCGTGGGCAAATCAATGGTCCATGGAAACTACCGTCACCCACTGCTATTTGTCCCAATTGCTAAAACGATAAATAGGATCAAGTTGATCCAATTGCATGAGTACAGCAATAGGGTATTGTTTACCCAATTCCTAAAAGGAGCAATGGTGCAAACATTGTACAATTGCGTACTGAAAAGGAATTTGCTCAAGTTGACCGAATTCCTTAAACGCTTTTTTTTAATAATGTACTTGAATAATGTGTTTGGGGTACGGAAAAACTATCAATCAATTTAAGATAAGAGAGGTGAACACATCTTATATACGCTGCTTCTCAAATAATACGATTCCAACTCAATGATTGATCATCTCAAATTGCGATTTTGAGCAGAAAAGAAAAAGAGGCTTTAAATGATCTTTGAAAGGTCTTTGAAGACCCTTTGAGAACACCTTTAAAGCTCTTTGAAAAAAAATTTTAGTTTGACACTAGGTTTTGTACTAAGTGGGAAAAGGTGGGATTAGGTAGGAATACGTGATAATTTGTTGTTTTTAT
>NZ_JBHIQU010000068.1:0-1151 GCF_042196725.1 Bartonella sp. AC158YNML | reverse complement strand
CAATTTAAAAAATACAAAAAATATCAAAAAAGATAAAATATTATTTGACAATAAATACGTATTTTGTTATATAAATACTCAAGTGATCAAAACACTAAACTACAAGCGAATAGGTTACGATAAACCTAATCCTGTTATAAAAACTGACTATCTTTTATGCTTTTGTTAGCATATATGATGATTTTGTCGGGTGTAGCTATGCCATACAATATCCTTCGCGAGGGAAAAGCATAGCAACGGACTTGTAGCCGTGTTTTGAGCGCCCGATGCTCTTATAAGGGTGTCAATTTCAAAACGAGTATTTCTACAAGGTTTTAATTATGACAAATATATCAAAAACCCCCCCCTTCTCTCTAACATTTCAAATGAAACTGCATCTGTTAATAAACAAGAGCCTGCAAAAAAATACGAATTTACAGGTGAAACAATAGAGGTTGGCTTTAAAACCCTTCATAGAATTAGAGCTTTAAGAGATTTTGGAGACGTCAAAAAAGGTGAGTTAGGCGGGTTTATACAAGGTGAAAGTAATTTATCACATGATGGCAATTGCTGGGTCTATGATAATGCTACCGTTTTTTGGGAAGCTGTCGTTTCTGACAATGCAAAAATACATGATAATGCTTGTATTAATAGAAATGCTAAAGTTTATGGCAATGCCGTTGTTAATGATAATGCATGGGTTTTCGGTGCAAATGCTCATGTTTATGGCAATGCAAAAATTAATGACAATGCTATCGTTCGTGGTCAAGTTTATGACAATGCCTTTGTTTGTAATAAAGCTAATATCATTTTTGATGCAAAAATCTCTGACAATGCGAAAATTGCTGATAATGCTTATGTAAGGGGCTTTGTTTATGGCAATGCAAAAATATTAGGCTCTGCTCGTATTGATTGGGCTGCTCATGTTTACGATAATGCCGTCGTTTCTGACAATGTATATGTTTGTTACTTAGTAAAAATCTTTGGCAATGCTATAGTTGATGGCAAACAAAAAATTTATGATGATATTGGGAATAATAACAAAACCATAAATGAAGCTGCTTAAATAAAGCATGGGCGCAGCGGGGGCGCCTGCTTTCCAATCAAATTTTCCTAACCGTTTAACACATATCTATTATGTGAGGGTATCTCTATGTCTCAAAAATACGAAT
>NZ_JBHIQU010000067.1:0-1224 GCF_042196725.1 Bartonella sp. AC158YNML | reverse complement strand
CCCCTATGGATTTTATTGCTATCTCTGCTCTCTGTGCTTTGGCTGCTGTGATTGGCAATGGCGTGCGGGTTGCCCCAAAACAACATACCAATTGGAAAATTGTTCCTAATCTATGGGGTGCCATTGTGGGGGAACCTTCGACCATGAAAACAGGTACCATGGACGCTGCTTTAGAACCTCTTTATGAATTTCAAGATGAATGGCATTAAGAGTGGGTAAAGAAGAAAAAACAGCAAGAAACAAAAGATATTCTTAGTGAATTAGATAAACGAGAAAAGAAAAAACAAGCCTATAAAGCACTCAAAGATCAAGACGAAGAACAAGCCCTTGCTCTTCTTTCACAAACTCTTGAACACAAAGAAAGTGAGGAAGATGACAGTTCTATAAAACGCCGTCTTATCGTCAATGATGTGACTGTCGAAAAGCTTGGGGAAGTCTTAAAAGAAAACCCCCGTGGTCTCTTGTTGGTTCGTGATGAATTAGCTGGTTTTTTATCTAATCTGGCAAGAAAGGAATATCAATCAGACTGTTCTTTCTATCTAACAGCTTTTAATGGCAATAAGTCTTACACCTATGACCGTATAGGACGGGGAACCATTTTTATTCCCAATGCAACTGTCTCTATTATAGGGGGTATTCAACCTGCACGTATTATTCCCATTATTCAAGACATGCACCGTGGAATAAACGATGATGGTCTTATGCAACGGTTTCAAATGCTGATCTTTCCCGATGAACGACAAGAGCAGTTATGGGTTGATAGACCTCCCAATCAAAAGGCATGGGAAAGTTATCAAGGGGTTTTTCGTTCTCTTTATGATAAACCGTTTGGATCACCAAAATATCCGATAATCATACGCTTTTCTGCCGAAGCCCAAGAAATGTTTCGTGAATGGTGGGAAGATTTTCAGAAAAGAATAAAGAATGGTCATTTCTCTGCAAGTTTAAAAGCACATCTTTTGAAAATGAATCAAACCATACCAACCCTTGCGTTGATTTTTGAACTGGTTGAGGGTGGTCGTTTTGAAATCAATAGAAATGCCCTTGAAAGAGCCTTGTATTGGGAAAAATATTTGTTAAGTCATGCCAAACGTCTTTATGCGGCCCATGATACATTAACAGCAGAGCGTGCAAAATTGATTGTCGAGCGTTGTGATCATTTGCCCGATGTTTTTACAACAAGGGATATTTATAAACGTGATTGGAAATGTTTCAAAGATAATG
>NZ_JBHIQU010000066.1:0-1245 GCF_042196725.1 Bartonella sp. AC158YNML | reverse complement strand
AATTTAAAATTTTTTGTGAATTTGTTTATAACGCATTTATCATTTGAACTTTCTTAATAGGCACCGCGCTCTTATAAGCAATGCATTCATTTCCATTATGATTATAAAGCCTTGCTGTTTTTACGCATTCTCTATAGCTGTTATCTTCTTTATAGCCATGGCATCATTTTTCATTTTCATAAGAGAAACGATAAATAGGATAATTGCGATTTATAGATTGTTATGAAAATATCTAAAGAGAGATTGATCATTATAAGGATTAGCAAAATCCCTTTTAATAGACCGTGTCAGTGTTGTCAGTTCTGTCAGTTCCTTTTAGACCCTCTATTATTTTTTTTAAATGAGAAAAATTAAAAACATTATATTTCAATAGGTTAATATCTTTAAAACATAACTCATATCAAGAGTACAGTCTTTAAAGATAACCAATGATGTGAATTGATTAAAACTTGTCAGTTATGTGTCAGTAAATTGAACTGACAAAAGTGATTATTTTAGTGAGTCATTAAAACGTATCTTATGAAAATCATGTGATCCTTTAAAGCCTTTCAAAAGATAGCTTGTAACTTATAGAAATGATATCAAGACCAGTATGGTTATGAGTTTTGAATATTTTGAAGGTTCCTTTTGCCCCCCTTTCTATATTTTTTTTCAATCGAAAAATAAAAGTCATTATACTTCAATATATTAGCATTTTATAGATGCAATCTATATTAAGAAACAACCTATAAATACAACCCGCGGTATATTTTTGAAGGTATTTTGAGGGTGTGAGAAACCTTCAAAACCTATAAGTAATATAAGAAAATGAATATATATAACTCTCTTTAAATAAAGCTTTTGAAAACAATAAAGCACTCATTTTAGATTACGGTATAACCTCTTAAAGGCAATCCAAATAAGAGTATCTAAAAGTGCAAGTGATTTCTTTTTAGAATAACGCATATAAACACTCCTTTTAAAGATTGTATGTAAGCAATGTATAAAGAGGGTATAGAGTATAAAGGGGTATAGAACCTATAGGTATAAGACCTTATACCCCTTATGAGTTATCATACCCATTATGTGAGCATGCTTTATAAGTTATTCAGTTTCTCTTATTTCCAATTTTGGTAAGTTCTTAACGATTTTCATGGTTTCTAAACTTACGGTAATAACCCTTTGAAATAACTCTAGAGGGTAGGCAGGGTTGCCAATGGTTTCAACAGCATAGCGATTAGCATCATTAACAATGCCACTCTTTTT
>NZ_JBHIQU010000065.1:0-1249 GCF_042196725.1 Bartonella sp. AC158YNML | reverse complement strand
TCATCTGTCTCCTCGCTTGATTTCGGCAGGGATTGTTTTATTAATGGGTACGCGGTTTCTATCATTTGGTTGCTTTAGTTTTGGTGCTAGTGCACAAGCAGATAAAAGATTCATAATTAAAATTATAGAAATGATATATTTCATTTTAATGGCCACTCTTTTTTATTGTTATTTATAGTATAACAATTTTCGTCATTATTACAATTTTGAATATAAAGTAAAGTGCATAATTTGTGTTTATTTTATTTTTTGATTTCATAACTGATTTTATTCATGGAAAACTTCAGCTGCAGTGCAAATATTTTTTACTTTGAGATTGGAATGTTTGGGTTATTTTGTCATATAGATGCTAAAAGTGAATATTAACGGGAACTATTGCTTCTTATGCCATCTAGTCTCCATAGATGTCCAAATGCAATGCCTTTTGCGAGAGCATTGGCAATGTTTGACAGTTTGAGTAACAGCATAATGGATATAATGGACAGGATGAGAGCTCCTCCAAACATATATCCCATATTCTGTCTGTAATCGAGTTTCATATCGCCCAAATAGTTTGCAAAGATATTCATCATTAAATTAAATACGGTAGCTAAGAGTACAAAGAGGATTGTATAGCTTACGACTTGTACAATCCATTGCTCAAAAAAGCGGTAAGTTGGTTGCCAGAGTAGAGCAATAATGAAGATTGGCCCCCATCCTACGAGAAGTGCAAGTGCGATTTTTGTCAGAAGGACGAGACCACCACCGATTGCGACTACGAGGCTTGTTGCCAACAAGATGATGATACCTAAGAGACCGTAAAGTAGCCCATTAGCCTCGAAGAAGACAGTTTCTTCGAAAAGACGACTTGCATATTGAAACCCTTGGCTTGCTGCTTTGTCAAGCAAGTTCATTAATTGTTGATCAGTGAGCGGATTTTTTATGAGCGCTTTTGATAAATCATGAGGCATTTGAGTTATTAAATTTGTGATTTCTGGTTGATACAATCCTGCGGTAAGAGCTATTGAAGTAATAATGCTTATTCGTAGGAAACGGTTCACAAATCCAGAGAGAGGCATGTCGATAGCCCCACGAATGATGAGCCATCCATAGATGATGAAAGTGATGGTGATACCGATTGAGACGAAGGGCGTAATTGTAGCCATTGCTTTTGAGGAAATATCTGTGACATAAGTTTTTGTTATTTTGTCAATTTCAGTGAAAAGTTGCGTGAACAGCGTGAAGTTCATGGCATTCCTCTTTAATGAAT
>NZ_JBHIQU010000064.1:0-1250 GCF_042196725.1 Bartonella sp. AC158YNML | reverse complement strand
TGAATACATATATACAAAATGTATTATATTTCAAGTGCTCTATTGAGATATGAAAACTTATCAAAAGGAATGTAAATAATACCTATGATTTTTACTCACTCATTTGAATGAGAAAGCCTATAAACGCTTTTTGTTTCTCTCAAACGTATCAATCATAACGTCTTTAACTTAAAGAGATTTATTGAAAACAAAGCCCATGATCATGATGCTTCTTTTAAAACGTTTCAAAATACTAAGCTCAAAATTGAGCTGAGTGAATTCAAATAACACATTGTCTAAAATCAAAACCTATCAAAACGCTTGGTAGGTTTATTAAGACAATCAAAAGCAAATGCATCTTAAATGAATGTCTTTTTAAAAACGTTCTTTTTACGCTTGTAATGACTGTTTTAAAAAAGCATATTTTATAAAATAAATAAACAACTGCTTTTATCAAATATAAGGCTTTTAAATTTACTCTGTTATATAACCCCTATATATTAAAAAGTTCTCTCATAAGTGAAATGCTCTTAAGAGCAAATGATAACTGAGTCATAGCTGTTATAAAAGAAGTTTTAAATGTTTTTATAGAGATCTCATTTTATGTTTCAAACGTTTAAACGTTCACTTAGAGAGGTTCTCATAAGCATCTTTTCATTTTGTCTCAAACATAACTTCTTTGCAAATTAATTGCTCTATATTTGGCTAGCAAACTTTAAACATTATAGCTCTTATCTAAAAATTTAGAAAAATCCCATGCCTTGTGATGTTATAACAATTTTGAATTTTACCTGCTTATCTTTGTCTAAATAGATGCCCTCAAATTTGAGGAGACCTCATTTGGTTTCGTATTTTTAAACTATAACTTTTAAAATGTTTTTTAGTATCATGTTTAAGGTAAAATAGTCTTTTACTGCTATGGTATTAGCCGCCTCCATTTTTTTATGGAAGCGAATAGTTCCGTTCTTCAAAATTAGCCTGCAATCTATTCATTAAAAGGCTTTTCATTTCATAAGATATAACGTTTTGAATTTCATACTGTTGTGATGATAGTGTCTATAATTGCCTGCCTATCATTTTCTAAATTTTTAGTAAGCGTTTTAAAAGCGGTCTTATCCTTAATCCTTTTATGCAATTTTTATAAATTAAACCTATAAGCTTATGACAGTTTCAAACGATTATTCCTTTGAAGGTTTCGCTCAAAAAAGAGCAAAACTCATACCATTCTTTAAACGTATACAATTTATGTTATCGATATTTTCAAACGACTA
>NZ_JBHIQU010000063.1:0-1253 GCF_042196725.1 Bartonella sp. AC158YNML | reverse complement strand
TGTACAGCTTTTTATTGGTTTTATACTTTCTGAGCCATAAGTATTTAAAGCGTGAAAAAGTCTCTGCGACTTCTGTACCCATAATAGCCAAAAACACTGGAAATTACGGCACCTATGAGGCTTCCTAAAAAGCCCCACCATCCCATATTGGAGGCTGTTTTTGTGGCTTTAGTTGCAGTGTTTTTTGCTCCCTTGATCGTATCCTCAAGATTGTCTGAGAGTTTTTCAGCCTGTTCTTCAAAGGTTTTGATGGCTTTTTCGGTTTTTCCCTCTGCGCTTTGATAGAGTTGAACAGCATGGTTGGCTGCTGTTTGTGCCTCCGCACGGGTCATGCCATCCTTCATAAGCGCATTGATGATATCGCTTCGATTAAATTTTGTCGTGAGATCTTCTACACGATCAGACAGGCGTTCACCAAGATTTTTTAAAGTGGTGCGATAGTGAGACGGATCATTTTTAAAAGCTGTTATCGCAGAACCAATATCATTGAGTGCAGCCTGATAGGTTTGTTTTAAGCGATTAGCATTGAGAGCAGGAATGTCGCTTTTATTGAGAAGGGTGTGCAATTCATTGCCAAGTTGGTCAAAATTGACTCCATTGTCACTGTTTTTTGCAAAAAACTTTTCAAGACTTTCACTGTTTAATTTTGCAAGTATAGGGGAAATATTGTTTTTGAGGCTGTCAACGGTTTGTTGGACCATGGAGCTGTTTTCTAGAGCGGTTTTAGCCCCTATCTTTGCTGTACTAGAAACCACGTGGATGGCTTGGAGGGTCATCAGCAATGTTATGAGAGCCCAAGTGAGAAAGCCATGAAGAGTCCCTGAGGTTTCAGCAAAACGTCCAGCTACAAAGCCTCCCAAGGCTAGGCTAATCAGTGTAACGATAACAGACCCCACGCCAAAGGAGAGGAAAGAGCCTTCAAATGGGGATGAAGAAGTGAAATCCATTTGGCTTAAGCCTAAAGCGGCGACTAGAAAAGAGAGGCAGATTGAGGTAGCAAGAGCCGTCACCAGTCCCGCAAAGATTGCGGACCATGAAATGGGTGTGTGAAAGAATGGATACTTTTCTTCTAGAGATGTTTCTCCTAGAAAATTGGTATCGAATGGTGTGTCTTCAGGAATGCGAGTTTCCATGTTTTATCTCCTTGAATATGCTGGAGATACAATGCCTTTTTGCTAATTATGTTCCAAAAAGGAATAGATATGAGCCAAAAAGGAATAGGAAAATACTTTAAACAAATGTTTGTTATGAGA
>NZ_JBHIQU010000062.1:0-1462 GCF_042196725.1 Bartonella sp. AC158YNML | reverse complement strand
TTGATTAAAATCATCGTATGGCAATAACGGAAAATAATTTCTATCATCACGCGCAAAAATATTTTGCAGTATATAGATAAGATAACCTGTTGATGAGGGATCTATGCAACTTTCACATGTCTGATTAGGCGAGCGAACACCATAATATATGTCTTCACGTCCAATCTTATTAACAAGATTAATCAACTTGACCTTGCTTATAGTGATATGTGGGACATCTATCATCTCTGATCTTTCTTCTTTAAGAGTGTGAAGGGTGCTGTTGATGTTCATTATTATCTGTATGAGCAGCAATAAAAGCAGAACTAGAGCTAGAACTATCCTTCAACTTTTGCAGCTTTAAATAATTTATTACGGAGATAGATCCTCTTTTTTCCCACTTGCAAACAGCTGCTTGAGTTACACCAAGCATTTTCGCCATTTCTGATTGTGTCCAATTAAATTTGCCCCGTATTGACTTAGTCAAATTCTTAAAATCTTCTCGTTGATCCATTTACAAGCTCCAATTACAGCTTCGTCTTATTATATTCATATAATTATAGTTATATAAAGTCAATGAAATTTATCTTTATCAACGATAAAAAAATAAGGTAAGCAGAAGTATGAGTAATAAATCTAATATTATAAACACATTAAAAAAGATTTTGACCGAGTTTAACTTAACGCAAGAAGATGTAGCCAAACGGCTAAACGTAACACAAGCTTCAGTGTCTAAGTGGTTAAAAGATTCTGATCCACGCGGCTCTAATAGAGATGCCATTTTAGAATTATATAAAGAATTAAAAGGGGATAATCACTTCACAACGTTTGTTCCTCTTATGGGGTATATTGGAGTAGGAACACAGATAGATCCAAGTTTTGAACAAATCCCTGAAGATGGTCTTGAACAAGTAGAAATTCCTTTTGCTTTACCTGATGATATGGTTGCTTTTGAAGTTAAAGGAGATTCTATGATTCCAGCCTATAAAGATGGAGATATGGTTATCGTAAGACGGCGCCAAATTAAAACAATAGAATCCTTTTTTGGCAAAGAAGCCGTTATTTTAACACATGATAATAAAAGATATATAAAGCAGATTAGCAGGGGCATGAATGGTGAAATAGATCTGCTTTCTTGGAATGCCTTACCTATTAAGAATGTTAAAATTGTGTGGGTTGGAGAAATATTTGCTATTTTGCCAATAAGTTCTTACAGCAAGATGATTCGGACTTATCGCTAATTATCCTCCCCTCTTATTCAGCAAGATATTATAATATTTTTTATAAAAATATAATTTTTTATAATTTTTTGCTTGCTATTTTATAATTATAGTTATATAAGTAATTATACAAACCACGCACAAACAATCGCCAAGAGGCGTTAGGGAGGAAAAATTATGGAAAATCCAATTCTTATTAATTCCAATGAAATTTTATTAGTTTCCTACGATGATAATCAAAACATTGCAGAGTCTGGACCACT
>NZ_JBHIQU010000061.1:0-1692 GCF_042196725.1 Bartonella sp. AC158YNML | reverse complement strand
TATTTAGATCGCTAGCTGTTTTGATAATAAAAGCCGTGTCTTAAAAGGACACGGCTTTTTTTGCTATAAAGCAGCCCCCCGCGCCGTTATGTTATTTACGCTGCTTTTTTACTAATCTTTACAACGGTATCGTTTTCATAAATTTCACAATCCTCAGGAATCCCATATGCATAATAAGGGTTTTGTTCTGTATATGAATAATCATTTCTTTTTAATCTTGCATTGCCATGTACCAAACCTCTAATGGTGTGATAACCAGTCACTTTAGCATTGCCATAAACAGAACCATAGACCTTAACATACCCACCCACGCTAGCATTGCCATAAACCTTGCCATAAATTTTTGAAGAGCTACTTACAACAGCATGATCATAAACCTCAGCCTTGCTATAAATGCGTGCACTTCCTGTTAATTTTGCATTCCCATAAACCCTTGCATATTGATAAACCCACACCTTATCAGAAAGATGCGCATTATCATAAACATGAGCTCCAAAATACACGCGGGTTTTATCATATACATGCGCATTGCCATAAACAAAACCACCAATGACAGCGTTGCCATATACCCTTGCATTTTCATAAACACGACCAGATTTTACAACACAAGCATTATCATAAACCCAGCAATTGCCATCATGAGAAAGATTATCTTCCTTTTCAATAAAGCCGCCTAAATCACCAGCTTTAACATCCGCAAAGTCTTTTAAAGCACGAATGCGGTATAAAGTAATCCCTTTAACGTGACTTTCATTTATAAGCTCATATTTTTTAGATACATTTTTAGTGGTCATAGGTAGCTCCCTAATCTAACATTTGAATAAATTTTAAGAGGTTTAAAGAAGGCGCCCCCGCCGCGCCCGCGCGTTATTTAAGCTGTTTTCCTATGAGGACGACACATAACAAAGCAAATTTCACCAGCAGGAGAAAGGCGTTCTGTATAAACATTATTCATTGTGTCACCACAAATATTCTTAGTAACAATAGCCATGCCACATGCATTGGCATTTTCATAAACATGCACTTTACTTACAATTTTTGCACTATCGAAAACATGGGCATTGGCAAAAACCTTTGCTGAATCGTAGACGCGAGCATTACCATATACAAAACCACCAACACCTGCATTGCCATAAACCTGCGCATTTTCGTAAACACGACCAGGGCTCACAACAATGGCCTGATCACCAACCCAGCAATTACCATCATGGGAAAGATTTTCTTCAGATTCAATATAGCCACCAAGTTGACCAGCTTTAACATCACCAAAATCTCTTAACGCCTTAATGCGATAAAGTTTCTTACCCTCACGAAGAATTGTTTGATTTGTGAGTTGATATTTTTTTACAGAATTCTGCATAATAATTACCTCGTATTTTAACATTTTGATTGACACCCTATAAGGGCGCCGGGCGCTCAAAACACGGATACGAGACCGTCGTTACACTTTCCCCTATGAAGGGTATTGTATAGTATAACCACACCCGGCAAAATCGTTATATGCCAATAAGAGCACAAAAGAAAGCCAGTATATTTTAGAAACATAGGAAGAGGTCGTTTCGTAACCTATCCGCTCGTATTACAGTGTTTTGAGCACTTGCCAACCTTAATAAAAGACCTTTTCTTTAAAGTCAATACGTATTTTTTATTTTTTTCACTTTTTTTCATTTTGATAATTACCTAATTGAATAT
>NZ_JBHIQU010000060.1:0-1735 GCF_042196725.1 Bartonella sp. AC158YNML | reverse complement strand
CCTTGTTTGGTGCCTCAAAGGTGATTTCTGTTGTGTATCCGCTTTGTTTTTCATAACGATGTGTGACGGTAGCGGCTTTCCATGGTCCATTGATTTGCCCACGAAACCCTTGAAGGATGAGAGGTTGATCCGCCATGATTTCAGGGCGTCCTGCAAGAGACAAAGAGCCACTGCCTACAGCACGACATAAGCGATCCGACTCGGAAGCGGCGGCAGATAAAGCTTCCTCTTGACATGGATAACAACTGCGAAGACGCCGCACAGGCCCGCTAAACCCTGTCTGATGCTTGACTTGGCATTGTTGCCCTGTTGAGCGATCAAAATAAGAAGCTTCAATGATGCCGTATTGCGTGCGTGGCTCTAACGTGAATTCCCAGTTAGAACAGTCGTGCTTATGAAGTTCAAGTGCTGGTAAATTATCCCCGCTTAAAAATAAAAACTTATGGTCTTTGATTAAAAAACGCGCCTGCATGCGGTCCGCAAGACGGGTTAAAAAATCAACCGCCGATTGATCTGTACGAATCACATAAGAAAGAGTTTGTTTGATAAATTGTGGACTGACTTTTGCTTGATAGCCATGGCGTTTGGCGAGTGTCTCAACAATCTCACCAACAGTTTTGTGATCAAAATGTTCACTCGCTTGTTCTTTGAGTTCTTTACGCATCGAGGCGCTTTTGCCACAAAGGCGCAAAATCTCTCCATCACTGCCCCCAATACTCACCACCGACTCAACAACAAAACGCCCCATGAAGGCACTGATGCTGTTCTCATAGCCAAAAATCACTTGCAGAGTGCTGTTGCTTGAGGGAACCTCTAAATCATTACCACTATCATCAAACTCTGCTTCAAATGTATCGGCTTCATTGCCGGCATGGTCCGTAATGGTTGCGGTTAAAAGACGCTGGTAAAAAACCTCATGAACAAGCTTATCCCCCACCCTCACCTCAATAAAAGGATGCGTGCGCATTAATCCCATAACCGCTTCACCACGCTGTTCTTTTCTTGGCTAACAAACTCAGGCAGAATGACCTTTAAGCCCCGTGGCAACAGAGCACCATACCCTGCAATACCTGGATTGGCTTCCAGTGTGGCTTCTAAATAGCCATTTAGTCCCCCAACTTGAGAACGGTCCCCTAACACAGCCATGGCATGGTGAAAGCAGATCAGATCGAGACTCATATCTTCTAGCTCTACCACGAGGTGCTTTTCTGGTATCTTCATGACGTTTCTCCCCCTTAACCATATCCCACTTGGTATTGTCCCACCTGATATTGACCTTGCGGTTTTCCTCCATCGAAAAACGGTAACAAGCTAATGGCATAGCGAATGCGCCCCGATTGACCAGAGCGACTAATATAGTCGTGATCTTTCGTGACACTGGTGATTACCACTGATCCATGGAGAATGGCGCTATAGCCATTGTCACTCATCCAACGGATCATCTCGAACGGGCTTGGCAGCACGAATGGTTCTGGTGATAGCATCTATCGCTACCCGGTCCCCAAACTCTTCTGGAAACAACACCCCATGGATAGTTTTGGCATCATTGCCATAACCGGTAAATTGCAAACCGGGAGCCTCACCAAAACGCTCTAGGCAAACCCATGAAGCAGAAAACTCTTCCTCAAAGGATTGGAAATTCAGCCAGTCCACATAAAAAAGATGTGGTCCTAACATCAGCAAAGGATCTCTCATAGACGCCCTCCCCTTATTCTGTCCCGCCATGCAGCGCATT
>NZ_JBHIQU010000059.1:0-1757 GCF_042196725.1 Bartonella sp. AC158YNML | reverse complement strand
TTGCCAATTTTATTCCCAGCATTCTCAGCAGCCTTAACCACTGCTTCTTTTAAAATGCGCGTCACTTTATTTGGAACACCTTTGACACGCCCCATTCCTGCCTTAGGAGGTTTATATTTTTTCTTTGTTTGAGAAATCTGTTCTGTATTTTGTGATGTCATAAAATACGCCCTCCAGATAATAAAAAACCCCGCATTTGCGAGGATTTTGAACTGTATCTTACCCTCATTTAGATACAATACGACCAGTGCCGTATTGTCATTAAATACGATTTGCTACACTTTGTCAACATAAAAATAACACATATTGATAATTTCAAAGGGAATCGGTTAAGCAGTGTTCTAAACAGTGGATCGTCAAAAAAGAGAAGATAATGATTATAGAAAATTTATGCTTTATTGGAGTTTTGATAGCATTGTTTTTATTAATGCTATTCAATGCAATACATGCCATTAAAAAAGCAGGAAAAAAAGGGAAAGAAATAGTTGCATACTGCACTGTACTATTTTTACCAACGTTTGTTCCATGGATTCCTACACTTATAATATTTAATTCTAACCTTATAGGAAATGATCTACAAGAAAAAGTGGCTGCTCTATTGCTAGCTATATCTGCCGTGAGTTTTATCATGTCATGTATAATGATAAAAACAATGCGTGAAGATGGTCTACAAGATAACATTAAAGATATAGCTTTAATAACTTGTGGAATACCACTTCTAATTTGTGGTTTCATTGGTGGTATAATTGCACTTTTTATGTGGAATATAACAATAGGGATAATAATTTTAGGGTTATTAGTTTTAATCGGTATAGGTATAAAAGAACGTTTGAGAGTGATTTTGGGAATAATTGGAGTAATATTGGGGTTAATACTAACGATAGCGTTGATCAAGTTTATTTGGAAAATTGTCTAATGAAAAGTACTTCTGAAGCGCATTAAGAGCAACGCGTAATGAATTCACAAGGTGTGGTAGCATTTGATCTTCTACAACGAGGTACTGTAGCGCTGCATAAAGGTTATACTGTCTATAGAGGCATTGGGCTTCTTTTAGTGCCTCTTGCACGGCTTGATAGTGATTTGTTGCTTTTTGAACCCATTGTTCAAAACTATCTGGATCTGAATTTGTAGACACATCATCATAAATCGCATTAGGCAAGCCTTTTGCACAAAGGTAATTATTTCTTATCTGTAGGTACTGTTGCGCGGCATCATATTGCTCTTGTGTAAGCACGCCTTGTAAACAAAGACGCCCAATATAAGACCCAGAAAGTGGATTTTTTGCCTCCTGTAGCGTTAAACCGAAGCGCTTTGCACGCATTTCTATTGCCAATTTATCAACGGCTTCACGGGGTGCTTTTGCACGTGATATACGCCCATTTGCTTCTCTTACCTGCCCTGCTATTTTAGGGCGTCCCCTCTTTTTATTTTTTTTCACAACACCGCCTTCTATTTAAAAAGGAACGCTATCATTCATAACGGTATGAGACGTATCAAGAGGCTTGTGAAAGCTTCTCTCATAAGGAGATGACTGCTCTTGATTATCATCATTTTTGCCATCTAAAAGCTTTAAGTCGCCTTTGTACTTAGGCAAAATGATTTCTGTTACATACCGATCAATACCGTTTTTATCTTGCCATTTACGCGTTTGAAGCTGTCCCTCGATATAAACTTTGCTGCCTTTGACAAGATATTGATTTATAATGATAATTTAGCATTATTCATATGGAATTAAAGACCAGAATAACGTAAGATTC
>NZ_JBHIQU010000058.1:0-1800 GCF_042196725.1 Bartonella sp. AC158YNML | reverse complement strand
AATCTCCATTATTTAAAAGACATTGCTGTAGATGCTTTTGAAAGTCGGAAAGCTGAATTAAAAAATGATGGTAAGAATGGAAGTTGGTTTTTACCATTACGCCTTCATATTCTCCCCAAATTAGGCTGTCTGCCCGTTTCTGAGATTACCCAAACAGAGATACGCAATACACTTGCCCCTATTTGGCATACAAAAGCTGGAACTGCTTATAGAGCTCTTAATCGTCTTCATCTTTGTCTCAAACATGCGGCTGCATTAGGTTTGGATGTTGATTTACAGGCAACAGAAAAAGCACGCGCTCTCTTAGGTAAACAACGCCATAAAATAAAAAACTTACCTGCAATGGATTGGAGAGATGTGCCGGCTTTTTATAAAACACTTTGTCAAAAAATAACTATGACACAATTGGCTTTGCGTTTGCTTATTCTGACAGGCGTTCGCACAAATCCTTTACGTCATATTCATAAAGACCAGATTGATGGGGATATATGGACTATTCCTGAGGTTTGGATGTTGATTTACAGGCAACAGAAAAAGCACGCGCTCTCTTAGGTAAACAACGCCATAAAATAAAAAACTTACCTGCAATGGATTGGAGAGATGTGCCGGCTTTTTATAAAACACTTTGTCAAAAAATAACTATGACACAATTGGCTTTGCGTTTGCTTATTCTGACAGGCGTTCGCACAAATCCTTTACGTCATATTCATAAAGACCAGATTGATGGGGATATATGGACTATTCCTGCTGAAAATATGAAAGGAAAGCGTGATGCTACAACAGAATTTCGTGTGCCTTTATCATCTGAAGCATTAGAAATTTTAAAACAAGCGCGCTTGCTTTCTCGTAATGATTTCTTTTTTTCTGCTAAGGTCGCGGTCCCCTTGCTGAGAAGTGTATGTATCTTTACATGAGAAAAAATAAAATTGAAGCCTGCCCCCATGGTTTTCGCTCTAGTTTACGCGATTGGCTTGCTGAAACAACCGATGCCCCCTATGAGGTTGCTGAAACCATTCTAGCTCATACGGTCGGGGGGCAAGTAGAGCGTGCTTATCGTCGTACTGACTATCTAGAACAGCGTCGTGTCTATATGGAGAAATGGGCGGCTTATGTCACCGGTCAATCTTAAAGATATGGGGTGCATAACCCCATTATCTGTGGATAACTTTAGCTCTCTTCTCTCTCATTCGCTCTCAATAAGACTCATAAATTATCACATCAGAAATTATATGATAAAATATTGTTTTCTATAAATAAAATACCTTCAAAAATGAACCAAAATGTGCTTAATAAATAGGCATGAGTTGTTTCCATTTTTTATTATGAAAGGATTTTATTATGACAGAAAATGATATTCTTTTAACAGACCGTGAAAGTGCAAAATTGCTTCATATGAGTGTTTCAACTTTCCGCCGTCATGTTACCAATGGCTCTCTCCCAAAACCCTTAAAATTTGGTTTTTTATCCCGTTGGTTACAATCGGATCTCTTGAATGTAATCGAACAAGCAAAACAGCAACGTCAAAGTGACGCGGCATAAAAAAACCTTGTCACGTAAGGACGGACAAGGCTTTCTCAAACTCATCAATCTAGAGCTAGCACAATCCGTCCTATGATGCAACGTTATAGGATTTAAAATGATGTGTTCTTTTAAGAATGCGCGGGGTATTACTTGTGCCTTGCGTGGGGTTTGGCATGGGCGTTATGGAACCGCCCGTTGCCCTGCTCATGATGATAGGTTGCCTAGTTTATCTATTTCTAATGGAAATGATGGGCGTCTTTTACTCTATTGTTATGCTGG
>NZ_JBHIQU010000057.1:0-1818 GCF_042196725.1 Bartonella sp. AC158YNML | reverse complement strand
AATTTGTTTAACTGATACGTTTTTGATGCTTGAAGAAAAAGATTTTTTTACACGCTATATGTTTGAGAATTCAGAGCGGTGTAAAAAACAGCAGGAAGTAGATATCCAAGTTATTGTCGGCAATCCTCCTTATTCAACAGGTCAAAAAAGTGCTAATGACAATGCAAAGAATACCCCTTATCCCATATTAAATAACCGTATTCGTGAAACCTATGCTGCTCAATCTAAAGCAATGAATACGCGAAATTTTTATGACAGTTATATTCGTGCTATGCGCTGGGCAAGTGACCGTATTGGTAATGCTGGGGTAATCGGCTTTGTTTCTGGCTCTGGTTACATAGAAAAATCGACAATGAATAGTTTACGAAAATCTTTAGCCAAAGAATTTACGAGTATTTATGTACTTAATTTACGAGGGGATCTTCGTAAAAATATGTTAAGCAATGGAGCTGCTCAAGAAGGTGAAAATGTTTTTGGTAGTGGTAGTATGACGGGCATTGCCGTGACGCTGTTTATAAAAAATCCCAATACTATTGGACCTTGTAAAATTTACTATCATGATATTGGTGATAATCAAACAAGAGAAAAAAAACTTAAAACAATTAAGGACTTTGGTAGTATTGATGGCATTACACGAAGTAAAAAAGATTGGCAAATAATCACACCAGATAAGCATGGTGATTGGATACGTCAACGTGATGACAGTTTTGAAACATTCTTAGCTTTAGGCGATAAGAGACCTCATGAGAAAAAACTCTTTGAGATTTATTCTTGTGGCATTACGACTAGTCGTGATGCTTGGGCATACAATTCAAGTCGTGCAATTTTAGCGAAAAATATGGGTAACATGATTGCCTTCTATAACAGTGAAGCAGAACGTTTTAATAATGCTTATGCGCACACTGACAGTAAATCACGTAAAAAGGCTGTAGATAATTTTGTTAATTCAGATACAAGCAAGATAAGTTGGAGTTTGAATATAAAAAAACAATTAGCAAGAGGTCATATTTTAAAATTTGAAGAAGTCGGTTTTGTTCAAAGTTTATATCGTCCTTTTACACGACAGTGGCTTTATTATAATCGCATTTTTAATGAAGCAATTTATCAAATGCCTCGTATCTTTCCTGTAGAAAAAATGATCAAAAATACAGTGATACAAGTTTCTGCTATAGGGGCAAGAAGTGGATTTTCTGTTATTATGACTAAAGATCTACCTGATTTTCATGCAATAGATACAGGTCAATGCTTTCCAAGATATATTTATGAAGATGCTACGGTTTCAAAAGGTAAAAGTAAGCAACAATCCCATTTGTTTGCAAATTCTACAGAGAAAAACACAACAGCTGGTTTACAGAGACGTAATGCCATTACTGATGAGGGGCTAGCACATTTTAAAGCCGCTTATCCTAATGAAAAAATCACTAAAGATGATCTATTCTATTACGTCTACGGATTGTTACATTCGGAAGATTATCGTGCTCGTTATGCTCATAATTTATGCAAAGAATTACCTCGCATTCCTTGCGTAAAGAGTGCTGAGGATTTTTGGAAGTTTGTAACAGCAGGGCGTGAACTGGGTCATTTGCACGTAAATTATGAAGATGTAGAGCCTTATCCAGTAACTTTTAAAAAGGGTAATCCAAAAGTTACAGAGATCTCTAATCCCGAAAAATTCTATTATGTGACTGAAATGCAATTTGCAAAAGCAGGTAAAGAGAAAGATAAATCAACTGTTATTTACAATAGCAATATCACAATAACAGATATCCCTCTTGAAGCTTATAAGTATATCGTCAATGGTAAACCCGCTCTTGAATG
>NZ_JBHIQU010000056.1:0-1850 GCF_042196725.1 Bartonella sp. AC158YNML | reverse complement strand
TTCTCCCTTGCAAGGGCTGTGGTAAATAATCTGCCATGTCTTATCCCCTCAATGATTTGTCACAAATTGCACAACCACAACACACTCACCAGCATCAGTGGTTTTATCTCGTGTTGCATAAAGAGTCATTTCTTTATCCTCTGGAGCAAAAACCTTTTGGTCTGTTGGTGTAAAATCTTGCGTATTTTGGGCTTTGATATCTTTTTCACTGAACTCATTGCCTCCATAGGTGCTGCCTATCTTTAATTTTGCCTCAGAAAACGCGGTCTTGACAAAAGCCTTCATCGAAGTGATCAAAGCGCCACGAGGCAAAATTCCGATTTTTTCCGTAAGATGCTTATCTTTATGCGAGATATTCAAACGTAAGAAACTCACCTGTTGGGTGTGAAGATTTCTTCCCTGTAATGGAGGTGGTAATTGATCTGCCATGTCTTGTTTTCCTCTTTAATGATTACGCTGCTGCTTCACCGCTGTAGGTAGGAATAACAATCGTTCCAAAATCTTGCGCTGTCTGCGCACTATTGGGCATTTGGAAACGGGTTTTCTTCATTCCTATCAAAGTCTTGGCGGCTACACCAAATTGACGTTCATAATCAAAATACTCTTCTTTAAGCGTGTAATGCGTTGCACTGTGATTTTTCCCAAAACCTATAACCGCACTCTGGGCCCCTAAGAAAACCGCACGACGTACACTCTTTACCGCTGTATTATTTGTCGAGTTAACACCATGGGTGACATGAATAGCTTCGCGTAAAACAACACCATTATACATGCCAAGAGAACCATCAAAGATTGGGTTCTTTGCACGAGAGGTTGCATAAATCGATTTTTGAATATCTAACCACTCACCAACTGCTGTATTGGTTCGCAATTGCATGACTTGAGTTGGATGCAAATAGAGAACATAAACATCATCACCATTGACATGGACGGGGGAAATTTGCGGATTGGCAAGTTTAGCTTGTTTAACCGCTTCATCAATAAGCTTCAAACTAAAGCTATGTTTGGCTTTATCATTGAGATCTTCATCCTTTGTTTTACCATCTGGACGGATAATTCGTTCACTGCTTGGTGCCATGATTTCATTAAAGCCATAATGAACCGGTTTAATGTACACTTCTCGACCATCAACGCTAATCGTACGGGCTGTATAACCACATACCTGCAAAAAGAACATGATGCTTAAACGATTGGCATACCAGCGAACCAAGCCTTCTTTCGCTTTCTTACGTAAATTCGGGAGGATTCTCTGTTGATCAATCGAGTCATCATTGGCAACACGCGCCGCATGTAAAAGCTCGTTAATCACCAACCGATCATTCATAAATTGAAGCGCTTCTTCATTGCCTTCTAAGGTTTCGCCTTGCGTGACACCATCCCCAAACAGATTGACTAGCAAACTGAACGTAACACTATCCCCTGCGCTCTTATGGGTTTCGTTGTAAAGCTGGATAATGCTGTTTGAACTTTTGCCAATAAGAGGGGCAATTTTTGTCGCTTTCAAAACTTCATTGCTTAATTTCTGTGACCACAATTTCACCGATTGCGGATCATGGGTTCCTATATGTGTTGTTGCCATTGATTTCACCTTTCTTTGCTGTAAAAAAAAACCGGCTTAAAGCCGGTGAAAAACCCGCATCAAAGGCGGATTATGTTGTAAAACTTATTGCCTAATCAGGGTCTGCACCCATAATTTCATAAAAACGGGCTTCATTTTTCGGGTTCGATATCCACGCGTTAAATTCTTTCTCTGACATATTCGCAAGTGTCTCTTTGGTCATAGAACCTGTAATACTCCCCCCTCCTCCAGATGCTGTTAAGGTTCTCGCAGAATTCTGACGGCTTTGAAG
>NZ_JBHIQU010000055.1:0-1882 GCF_042196725.1 Bartonella sp. AC158YNML | reverse complement strand
TTGATTAAAATCATCGTATGGCAATAACGGAAAATAATTTCTATCATCACGCGCAAAAATATTTTGCAGTATATAGACAAGATAACCTGTTGATGAGGGATCTATGCAACTTTCACATGTCTGATTAGGCGAGCGAACACCATAATATATATCTTCACGTCCAATCTTATTAACAAGATTAATCAACTTGACCTTACTTATAGTGATATGTGGGACATCTATCATCTCTGATCTTTCTCTTTAAACCTGTGAAGGGTGCTGTTGCTGTTCATTATTATCTGTAGAAGCAGCAGTAAAAGCAGATTGTGAAGATAATTTAGAATCACATGATTGCGTCCTATAAAAAAACGAGAAAAAGTCTTCTGCCTTAATCGGTGCTCCAATTCTTTTGGCTTCATTCAAAAGAATTGGGATATGTTTTGTTGGAATTCTCCCACCAGTTCCACCTTTTGATATAGGACGGAGCCAGACATATACGCGTGTTCTATGCACCCCAAGCAACTGAGATACCCTACGAACCCCACCTAATAGATTTATTATTTCCGAAAATTGTTTCATAGCACATTATGTAGCGATTATAAAAACAATGTCAAGAAGGAAAATTAATAATGAAACCACATGTTGCTAAATTAGAAAATGACGATTGTATACAACGTACCTACAATAAAGATATGACAATAAGTATCTCACAATGGTTGCAAAATGCCTTATCTGAAGCTGGATTAAGCCAATCAGAGCTTTCAAGACAGCTAACCGCTTCTTTAGGTCGCTCGATAGATCGTGCTGCCGTCAATAAAATGCTAAAAGGAACAAGAGATATTTCTGCTCGAGAATTATTAGAAATATCAAAGCTTACAGGTGCTTCTATTCCTACTAATCACTTAGTTCCTTTGATTGGATCTGTAGGAGCCGGAGGAGAAATAATCGCAATAGATTCTGGTTGTCTAGAAGAAGTAGAAGCCCCGCCATCTGCTCCTAAAGGAACTGTTGCTGTTCGCGTGGTAGGTGATTCTATGTTTCCAGCCATTGAAGAAGGAAGCCTTCTTTTTTATTCCTATCATTTGCCACCAGAGGATCTTATTAACAACCGCGCCATCATAAAAACTAAATGTGGAAAAGTTTACATCAAAGTATTACGTCTAGGGAAAGAAAAAGGGAAATGGGTTTTATCCAGTATAAATGGAAAATATGCTGATATCGTAGATGTAGAATTAGAATGGTGTGCACCTATCGACTGGATTAAGCCAGCCAGAATATGAGTTAATATTTTTATACTTTTCTTCAAGCAAGCCTTTAGTTTATTACTTTTAAAAAATTTTTAAAATCGCTACATTTTTTGTTGACTTTGTTTTTAAAATCGCTACATTGGTATCCATAAACCACGCACAAACAATCGCCAAGAGGCGTTAGGGAGGAAAAATTATGGATAAGCCAATTCTTATTAATTCCAATGAAATTTTATTAGTTTCCTACGATGATAATCAAAACATTGCAGAGTCTGGACCACTTGATGCAAGCCAAATTCTAAGCATTGTTGCTGAGGTAGATGATGCAATCCAAATCTTTCGTATAAATCCTTCTGAGAATAATTGTGAAGATATCTCTGAAGAGATTGCAGACGCATATGTAGAAGCAAATATTGAACATCTCCATGAGGATAGTGAGGTTCATTACTTTGTACGTGAAAGTAATGCTTACCATGATCTTTTATCTGAGTTAGCAGAAGAAAAATATAATGATGAGGTCTACGGGACCTATGAAGAGCAAAATAAATTACGTCTTTGTGATGTGATTTAAAAATTCTAAAGGGCGCATTTAAAAGCGCCCCCTTTCATTCATCAATCCCATCAATATGAGGTTCGTAATGGAAAAGCCTATTGCT
>NZ_JBHIQU010000054.1:0-1910 GCF_042196725.1 Bartonella sp. AC158YNML | reverse complement strand
GCAAGCCTAGTGAAGAGCAACATAACAGTAGCAATTCAAAAGCGGCTTAAAACAGCAAACTAGTGAAAAGTGCTGATCATTTTTGGATTGGATATGTATTTAAACAGACAAAAAGGCACCATACAAAGCGATTTAAAGATTTTATGATTAAAAACACATTGAAATTAAAAATGCTTCTGCGCGATCCATTTTGAGGCAAATAAACCCATTGGTAAAGTTATGGATTTAGATAGGGGATATTAAACCAAATGTTTTTAAAAAAACGTAAACAGCCTATGCAAAAAAAGTTTGTTGCAACAGCGGTTGGATATACACTATGGGGATTAGGGGTAGCAGAGTATTTTTACAATCTCTAATCGGCATAATATCAAAAAACACAATAAAGTCAATAGTTTACTTGCAATTATTTTATATGAATCCACTTAAGAATCCACACTTTTATACGTGATTCATTTGACCATTTTTATATAAGATTAGCACGTATGAATAGACCATAAAAAGAAAATCATGATGTAAATATTATAACGCATGGGTGCATTCAAATGAAATGAAAAGCAGATATCACTCATAACAGTTCATAAATTTTATGATACGTTTTTATCACAGTAGAAATCACATTGTTTAAAAATTTAGTTGTTTGAAATCATCGATAACATACGTTTAAGATCGCATCTTGTTTCAAAAATTGGATTGTTAATCGCATAAAAGAGCAAATTAACATTCGCCAAAATTGGTGAGCGCAAAATAGAGAGCTGTCATAACAGCATCATCATAACAGCGAACATTTTAAAGATTGCATAAAAGGATTAAGGACAAGATCGCTTTTAAAATGCTGTCTAAAAGTTTAGAAAACGATAAAGAGGTATTTTATATCTTATGAAATCAAAAGCCTTTTAATGAATAGATTGCAGGCTAATCTTTAAAAACGGAACTATTCGCTTCCACAAAAAAATGGAGGCAAATAATGCCATGGCAGTAAAATTACTATCCACTTTAGACTTGGTACTAAAAAACGTTTTAAAAGTGATAGTTTAAAAATTCGAAACCAAATGAGGTCCCCTCAAATTTGAGGGCATCTATTTAGACAAAGATAAGCAGGTAAAATTCGAAACCGTTGTAACATCATAAGGCATGAGATTTTACTTAATTTTGCTAGCCAAATATAGAGCGATTAATTTGCAAAGAAGTTTTATTAAAAATACGCTTATTATGAAAGCCTTTCTAAATGAACGTTTAAACGTTTGAAACTGATGTTTAGAACAGTTTTTAAAGCCTTGCGTTTGATAAAAGCGGTTGTTTATTGTCTTATGAGAGCTTGTTTTGAAAGCCAACGTTTGCAACTGTAAAAAACGGGTTTTGTTAAACCTATCAAGCGTTTTGATTTGTTTGATAGGTTTGATTTTAGACAATGTGTTATTTGAATTCACTCAACTCAATTTTAAAGTCAGTATATTGAAACGTTTTAAAAGAAGCATTTTGATCATGGGCTTTATTTCAAATGACTACCTCAACAAGGAGGGTGTTATGATTAATACGTTTGAGAGCAACGAAAAGCGTTTATAGGCTCTCTCATTTAAATGAGTGATTAAAGATCATACGCATTATTTACATTCCTTTTGATAAGTTTTCATATCTCAATAGAGCGCTTGTAATATAATACGTTTTGTATATATGCGTTCATGACTCCATTTGAAATGATTCATAAGGGTAGACATTTGAAAGCCGCGTCATATCACTTGACACGGCTTTCTTTTATGAATGCTCTCTTTTATGATATGTATTATTAAGCAATTATCTTATAATGCGTTTATAGCCATCAAGAAGGCACCCCCATGTCTATTTTTATTCTGTTTCATCAACAATCTTGACAAGGTTATCGCTTTCATAAACCTCATAATTTATAGGAACTT
>NZ_JBHIQU010000053.1:0-2115 GCF_042196725.1 Bartonella sp. AC158YNML | reverse complement strand
TATTTAGATCGCTAGCTGTTTTGATAATAAAAGCCGTGTCTTAAAAGGACACGGCTTTTTTTGCTATAAAGCAGCCCGCCTATTAAACAACTTTGTGTATTTTTTCTATTATTTTAAAATGACCAAATTTAGTGATTTTAGTTTTGCCAATAAAATCTCTATAACCTCTTGTGAGTTTTTTATCACCCGCTAAAACCGCATCGTTTAAAAGATCTAACGTTCCACATGCTTGTGCATTATCACGGACCTTAGCTTTCTCTCTAATACGAGCGCGCCCGTAAACTTGTGCATTCCCATAAATCCTAGCATTGTCTTCAATTATTGCATTATCATAAACACGTGCATTGCCATAAATCTCAGGTTTATCTTCACCATGAGAAAACCCAACTTCTGCATTGCCATAAACATGAGCATTTTCATAAACATGGCTTCTAAAATCAATACAAGCATTTTCATAAATATGCGCATTGTTATAAATATGAGCAGTACCACAAACCTTGGCTTTACCATAAATCTGTGCATTGTCATAAATATGTGCATGCCCACCAATACACGCTTGTTCATAAATAACAGCATTACCGTACACAAGAGCATCCATTACAACACGTGCGCCACCGTAAACCATAGCATCATCACTAACCCAGCAACCATAACGATGATCTAAATTGCTTTCATTTTCTATAAAACCGCCTAAGGTACCTGCTTTTATACAAAAGTTATTATTATCACCAAAAAAATGTTTAAAATCTTTAATGGCTCTAATACGGTGTAATATATGTCCATTAAATTCCCTTGTCTCACTTGTTAATTCATATTTTCTAGGTACTTGCTTTTCATTCTCAGGACGTAAAGGACTATGAAGGCTTTGATCATATATCGTCCATTTAAGAGCAAAGAGATTATGATTTTCACTTTCTTCTTCTTTATTGCGTGTTATGAGATCAATAAGTTCATATGTTTTTTTCATAGTGAAATGCCTTTTAAAGAAAATTTTTGAATGAAAGAGTTTTAAAGAGGGGCGCCCCCGCCGCGCCGCTGCTGTCTTATGCTGCTTTTTCACTAATGGCATCATTACTACAAATATCTTCACGGAATATTTTCTTTTCTTTAAGAACGGCATTGCCATAAATTTTTACACCCTCAGCAATAATAGATCTGTTAGAAACACATGCATCATCATAGATTTCTACTTTTTCATAAATCATGGCATTCTCATAAACACGCGCATTGCCATAAACCTTGACATCTTTATAAACAACCGCTTTTCCATAAACCCTAGCATGATCAAAAATATGCGCCCCCTCATAAATAGAAGCAGATCCTGATACTTTTGCATTGCCATAAACAAAGCCCTTCACATAAGCGCTATGCCAAACCTTGGCATTGTCATAAATTTTTGCCTCTATACTAATAAAAGCTTTTCCATAAACCACGGCATTATCACAAACTTGACCACAAACCTTAGCATGATCATAAACCTTGGCATTGCCATTAACCACACACTTGCCATAAACCCACCCCTTGCCACGAATCCACATGGTACCACTAATACTAGCATTATCAAAAATCTTAGCATTGCCATAAACATGGGTATCACGACCATAAACCTTGGCTTTATCACTCACTACAACGTTACCATAAACTTTAGCATTTTGAGCAACAACGGCTTCATTACGTATTTTAGCATTTTCACTCACAACGGCATCATATGCTGCAATTGCATCGTCATAAACCCAGCAATTGCCATCATGAGAAAGGTTATCTTCCTTCTCAATAAAGCCGCCCAATTGACCAGCCTTGACATCATCGAAATCCCTTAATGCACGAATGCGATAAAAGTATCTAGGTTGACCGGTTTCTGCATCTTTAACTTCTTTGATTTCGTCTGTAATTTCATATTTTTTGGATACATTTTTAGTGGTCATAGGTAGCTCCTAATCTAATATTCAAACAAATTTTTAAATGAAATGGTTATAAGGAGGCGCCCCCGCACCGCCCGCGCTGTTATTTATGCAGCTTTATTTATATCCTGATCAAGACCACAGACATCTTCAGAAAATTTCTTATTTTCTTTAAGCACAGCATTGCCATAAATCGTTGTAAATTGGCAAATTT
>NZ_JBHIQU010000052.1:0-2176 GCF_042196725.1 Bartonella sp. AC158YNML | reverse complement strand
ATATAATTTCTTCATAATGAACTCCCCAAAAAAACCTTTAGAAACACACTTAAGAACACAAAAAAGACATATTTTAATGATAGGAAGTGAGTGAGAGATAGGTTTTGAATGTTTTGTTGTTAGCATTTTAAATCTTTTATGTTTGCGTTGCGCGTGATTTCTATAATGAGTCCTAAATGAAACTCTTTCATGAGTATGGAAAATATTTTTAGGTTCTTATTGAAAACGGGTTTTTGCTTTATATATTAAGTATAAAAGAGCTTCTCTGTATTATATTAATATATTAAAGTGTTGTACTTGAGGTAAGTTTTTGATTGTTTTCTTAGTTGTAATTTTTCCCTATTGGGGATTTATTAGCTATTAATGAGTGAACGCCTAAATATTTCAGAATCCGTAGCTCTTTTAGCCTTAGGCTATAACATCAAATAAAATGTGCGTTTGAAATATATTATATACGCATTTTTACTTTCCCTCTTTGAAAGGTTTTTATCAAAACGAGTCCTATTAAGATATTTCGTTTACGATTACGCCATTAAAATAAAATAGCAAGAAAAAAATGAGTCTTTTCAATAAAGTTTGTCATTATGGATTCTAGTGTGTCATTTTTGCAATAAAAGCAGAATGCTTGTAAGAAATGCAGGGGCACTGTACAGCGTCATAATTTAGTGCGTCGCTAAAAATCTTGTAATATTCAATTATGGATGCAATCTATACCTCTCCTTTGTATCATCTGCACCCTTTATACTTTAATCACCAACATCTCATTAAAATCAACAGAAATAAAGACTTAACGGCGTTGATGGTTAAAATCTGTTTGCTTCGTCTTATCTAGGATAAACCTTTTGGGTTTGAGTTTTTTTTATTGCTAATTCAGCGTTACACTAAACCCTGTGCATATCCCCACTGTTCGCCAGCACTGGTAATCGATAAATTAGAGCAAATCTTTCTATCTTCTGACATGTAGCTCCTATAGAAAAGCTAATCTGTGCATAGGGCGGAGTTAGTTTAGTATATTGTTTTTATAACCTACTCCAATAAAATTGAAATAAATTTAACGATATACTTCTACCTTATCAGAGATTTTTGAGTAAATTTGCAACTTGGGAGAAAGCGAAAGGATATTTATTTTTTCTATCTATAAAGCTCTATAGATCTTTTAGATTTAAAAATTAAAGCAGACAATAATGAACGTATATTATATGAAAAAGCTTATTATCTTATTTTGAAAAAGAAGTTCGCTTTGTTGAAATCTTGTAAGCTTTTGCTGTTTTTTGACCTGTAGTTATCATTATATCACTTAATCAATTTATATATTTCTTTACATACGTAAAAAAAAATTCCACCCCTGCCTCATGAGACAAGGGTGAAAAGAAATTTTTATGTATTTTGTTTATTATCAATTCAATGTCATATTGAATCCCGCACCTACACCCCAGTGACCTCCAGAAGTTGTTGCGGATATGTTAGAACGGTATTTTCCATTTTCCGAGGTGTAACCTGCACCAAAGGCAAATGCAAATTGACTACGCCATAAACCAGTACCAAATCCAACGCTTAATTTTCCAGGCGTATCATTGTAGCGCAAGTTAGAAACCGCTAGCCCAATAGCTGCTGCTTGTCTGGCCTCTTTTTTCACATTCTCAATGCTGTAGTTTAAAACGTCAAACTTCATATCTGTATATTGTTTAGCCCGATCAACAGCATCATCAATCGCATCAATCACAATATTATTAACCCGTTGATCTGTATACTGCTTGGATTCATCAAGAATAATCTTCATCTGTTCTTTAGTATAATCATGGAGTTGTCCACCATTTACAGCCTCTTTCGAACCTTTCTCAATGTTACCATCAGCGACATTATCAATCAGAACAGGTTCACTGGCATCACCACCCGCTAATGTGATTTTATTGGTCTTTTTGCCGTTTTCATCTCTATCATAACGAACCGCATCCTCTTCAATGTTGTCAACTCTATTATTGATATTATCAACTTTACCATTAATATTGAGAACTGTATCACCAATATCAGCAATGGTATTGGAAATGTTATCAACTCTATTTGAAATATGCTTAACATCTTTTTCAACACCAGTGATACGTTCATTGGTTTCCCAAAGTTGTCCACCATTAACCGCATCTTTCGAACCTTTTTCAACTTTACCATCGGCTACATT
>NZ_JBHIQU010000051.1:0-2542 GCF_042196725.1 Bartonella sp. AC158YNML | reverse complement strand
GGTAATGCCAAAGTTTATGATGATGCCCGTGTTTATGGGAATGCACAAATTTCTGGAAATGCACAAGTTTTTGATTATGCCGAAGTTGGTGGTGCTGATGTTGGAGATAATGCCAAGGTTTTTGACTATGCGCGGATTTATGGGAATTCTGTTATAGGGGAAAGTGTACACGTTTACGGAAATGCTAAAATTTACAATCAAGCATATATTTGCTGTCGTGTAGACATTGCTGGAAATTGTAAAATTAGTGGCTCCACCCTAATCGTAGAACGTAAGAAATAGTAACCATGAAAAAGAAATACGAACTTACTAATGAAATAGACATCCTCTATCGTCGACCAGTTCGTCGCATTCGTGCACTGAGAGACTTTGGAAAGGTCAAGAAAGGTGATCTTGGTGGTTTTATAGAGCATGAAGGTAACCTCTCTCATGAGGGCGATTGTTGGGTTAGGGATAAGGCAAAGGTTTGCAGTAATGCTCAAATTTATGAGAATGCACAAGTATTTGGACGAGCACGTATCTCATGTAATGCACGTATTTATGGAAATGCTAATGTTTTTGGAAACGCTTGTGTTGAATCCAATGCACATATTTTCGATAATGCGCAAGTTTACGGAATAGCCGAAATTCACGGCAATGCCAAAATTTGCGAAAAAGCTCATATTGGTGGTGAAGCTGTTGTATGTGGTAACACATGTATTTCAGGCAACACACATATTAGTTATAGTAGAAAAGCCGAACATATCCCTAGGAAAAGACAGAGCGTATAAGCACTTTCTAACAACCAACCATTTTTAAACACAAGCGTGATTCACGCCACGGGGGAATTGCGCGCAAATCAAGGAAACAATAATGACAAATTCTACTTTTTTAAACGAAATGGCAGAAAAATATGGATTTTCTACTGAAGAATTTCGAACCACAATCATAAAAACTTGTATTGGAGATAAAAATTCTAATGCCATCACTGATGCAGAATTTGCCGTTTTTCTTTTTGTTGCCAATACTTATGGACTTAACCCTTTAACAAAAGAAATCTATGCTCTCCCTAAAAAAGGCGGCGGCATCATACCCGTTGTTTCTATTGACGGTTGGATAAAGATCATCAAATCAAATCCTGACTTTGATGGCATGACCTTTCAAGATCAACTCGATAAAGACGGGAATCTCATTGCTATCAAATGTGCTATTCGTCTCAAAGGCATTAAAGACCCTATCGAAGTCACCGAATATCTCAAAGAATGCGAACAAAAAAGTGACACTTGGCAAAAATACCCAGCCCGTATGTTGCGCCATAAAGCCACTATACAATGTGCTCGCTATGCTTTCGGGCTTTCCGGTATTTATGAAGAAGATGAAGCAAAACGTATCAATGAAACAAACCATAACGTACAAACGAAGTTAGTTTCTTATGATGTGCTTATGCAAATCAAACAATTAATAAACATCACTCAAACAGAAGAAGAAAAAGTGCTTGATTATGCACAAGTCGACAGGCTTGAAGATCTTCCTGATGAAGTAGCACAAAGGATTTTGGATGTTTTGCAAAAGAGACAGCATGAAAAAGAACAATCTTTCCTACAACAAAAGCAAATAGAGGCGCCTATACAAGATGCCGAATATATTCACGTCCAAGATATCGAATATGCACCACAAGAACAAAGAACGGCGGTGTGAGATGGAACAAAGAACAGCAGAATGGTTTCAAGCGCGCTTGGGTAAAGTCACCGCATCAAACATTTACAACATACTCAATAAAACTACAAAAGGATTGCCTACGAGCAAATATGAAGACTACAAAATCAAACTCATAACAGAGCGCTTAACAAGAGAAACAAGCCCCTATTATGAAACTGAAGATATGAGATGGGGTATCGAACATGAAGAAGATGCCTTGAGAGAATATGGCTTCATTCATGATGCCGATATAACAAAATGCGGCTTTATCCAACACCCCACAATAGAAATGGCGGGGGCTAGCCCTGATGGTCTCATTGGAGAAGACGGTTTAATCGAAGTCAAATGCCCGAGATCAGTAACACATATGCGCTTTTGTATAGGTGACGAAATCAAACCAGAATATCACGCACAAATGCAATTCCAAATGGCTTGTACAGAACGAAAATGGTGTGATTTCGTAAGTTATGATCCACGTTTTACGGGAGAATTCTTTCACTTGCGCATGAAAGTCAAGCGTGTTCTCCGTGATGATCAACAAATTGAACAGATCAATCAAGCTGTTCAAGCCTTTTTAGCAGAGATAGAACGAGAGATACAACAACTCTCTACAAAAGCTGCTTAACCTTATGGGGGTGCTTTGTTCCCCGCATATCTACGAGCACCCCCGCCCTTTCATAACAACTTTTAAGTCATGCGTGATTCACGCCACACGTGAATTGCATCTCAATGTAAGGAGAAAAGATATGGCGCCTCGTACAGCTATCATAACGCAAGCAGACATTGCACGAGCTTTAAGAGAAGCAAAAAAGCAAAAATGCGAACTCATAGAAATCAAACCTACCGGTGAACTGCTTATCTATCT
>NZ_JBHIQU010000050.1:0-2787 GCF_042196725.1 Bartonella sp. AC158YNML | reverse complement strand
GAAATTTATGGCTCTGTTTTTGGCAATGCCAAGGTTTTATTCTATACTAAGGTCTGGGGTCGCGCTTATGGCAATGCAAAAATCAACAAAAAAGCAAAGTAAGGTTGGTTCCCAAAAATTGTGAGGTTTATGAAAGGGATAATATTGTCAATATAACTGATAAAACAGAATAAAGAACGGCGTGGGGGCGTGCTTTCTTTATGGTTATAAACGCATATAAAACGCATTGCTATAAACATATCATAAAAGAGAGAGTAAAATAAAAAAAAGCCGTGCCAATTAATATGACGCGGCTTTCAAATAACGATTATAATGATAGAAAAATAATTATCCACAATGGAGTAATGAATGCATATATACAAAACGTATTATATTGCAAGCGCTCTATGAGAGATATGAAAACTTATCAAAAGGAATGTAAATAATGCGTATATCTTTAATCACTCATTTGAATGAGAGAGCCTATAAACGCTTGTTATGGCTATCAAACGTATCAAACAAATCAAAATGCTCGGTAGCTTTAACAAGCCAATCAAAAGCAAATGCATATTCAATAAATATCTGTAAAAAACGTTCTTTTTACATTTACGAGAATTGGTTTTTAAAAGCAGATTTTCATAAGATAAATAAACAATTATGGTTTTTTGTTACCATTTTTATCAAGTCAATTTTATTAATAATAGTTATTAAAAAATCACAAAATTAAAATAAATATTTGAAAATATACCCATATGGATATATTAATAATCATGAGTAAAATAAAACGTATCATATGGCTTGGTTCTTCACTCAAAGATATAAAAAGTCTTCCTGATCTTATTCAACAAAGGATTGGTTATGTTCTTTATCTTGCTCAGATAGGAGATAGAGGAGAAAATGTTAAGGTTCTTAAGGGATTTGGATCTGCCAATGTTCTAGAAATTATTGAACGCGATATTCAAGGAACTTATCGCGCGGTTTATACGATACAGTATAAAAAATCTCTTTATGTGTTGCATTGTTTTCAGAAAAAATCGACCCGTGGCATTGCAACACCAAAACCAGACATTAATCTGATTAAAGAACGTCTCAAGTTAGCAGAACAATTAGAAGGGAATTAAAATGATCAATGTTTTTCACGGTAGTTCCAATGTTTATGCGGATATTGGCTTTTCAGATTCCAGAGAGATGCTTATCAAAGCGCAACTTGCTCATAAGATTAGTCAAATTCTGAAAGAAAAGAACTTAACACAAAAACAGGCTAGTCAACTTTTGAAAATGACTCAACCAAAACTGTCTAAACTCTTAAGTGGAGAATTTCGAGGAATTAGTGAAATGAAAATGCTTGAGTGTTTGGCAAAATTAGGAAACGATATAAAGATTATTGTTAATCCGAAAGAAGTTAAAACGCTTGAAGGACATTTTGAAGTTGTTTTTTCTTCTTAAACTTCTTTATGATTAGCTTTTTATGGTCTATTCATACATGGTAATTGTTTATAAAAAATGGTCGAATGAATCATGCATAAAAGTGTGGATTCTTGAGTGGATTCATATAAAATAATTACACTCAAACTATTGACTTTATTGTATTTTTTAGTATTATATCTTATATGACCGACACAAGGTGCGAAAGCGTTCTTCTATGACGATAAACATCTCGCTTTACAGGTATCGGTCCTCCCATCTTAACCCGAATATAATGACGCGTCATCAGAATACCTTTCTGTGAAAAATATTGTTATTGACATTACACATTATGTGTATTACAGTCCACCAATTATAGCTATAATAAAAACAACAGATGAATTTGATGAATGGTTAGAAAAGCTTAAAGACAGAAAAGCTGCCGATATAATTCTTGGAAAACTTCATAGAATTCGTTCAGGACTTTTAGGTGAAATTAAATTTTTTAATGGTATAGGTGAATTGCGTATCCACTATGGGGCTGGGTATCGAGTTTATTTCACAAAAAAAGGCGATAAAATCATTATATTGCTTTGTGGTGGTGATAAATCCACACAATCCAGTGATATTCAAAAAGCCTTATCTCTTTTAAAGGATCTTAAAAATGAAATTGAAAACCTTTAGCTTTGAAAAACACCTCACAATACCAGAATCTCAAGAAGTCTTTTTAAATGAAGCCTTCAAAACTGGTGATGCTGCTCATATAGCGGATGCCATTGGTATTGTTGCTCGCTCTCAAAATATGCGTGCTTTAGCAAAAGAAACCAATCGCGAACGTAGTGGATTATACCGTTCTTTAAGCAAAACGGGTGACCCCAAGCTTTCTACTTTAGTCGCTGTCTTATCTGCCCTTAATTTACAACTCTCTGTACAATCTGCTAATTCATAAACTGAGAGGAGTTAATAGATATCTCCTCTCAATTTTAGTGATTGATCACAAATTCAACGACTATACTTGCTTGACCAGCTTGTACTGTCTTATCAGCTTTAGCATAGAGAGTAAGTTCTTCATCATAAGGGACAAATTCCTTTTGATTGCTAGGCTTAACTTCTTTGACTGCCTGCTGTTTGATTTCTGCTTCCCCAAACTCAGTCCCTCCAGCAGTGCTGCCTATTTTTACCTTCGTGTCCGAAAATGCTGTCTTAACATATACTTTGATCGAAGTAATCAAAGCACCACGAGGTAGCGTACCTATTCTCATAGCGTTTTCTTTATCTTCATAGCTAAAATTAAGCCGCAAAAAGCTTACCTGCTGCGTATGAAGACTTCTCCCTTGCAAGGGCTGTGGTAAATAATCTGCCATGTCTTATCCCCTCAATGATTTGTCACAAATTGCACAACCA
>NZ_JBHIQU010000049.1:0-2849 GCF_042196725.1 Bartonella sp. AC158YNML | reverse complement strand
GTTCCAAATAAAGTGACGCGCATTTTAAAAGAAGCAGTGGTTAAGGCTGCTGAGAATGCTGGGAATAAAATTGGCAAGGATGGTTTGATCTCTTATTTGGAAAAGCAGGCTATGGAATGCCCCGCTGCTTATTTAGCGTTGCTTGGGAAGATCTTGCCTTTGCAAGTGACGGGGGAAGATGGGGGCGCGATTAAGATCATAGGGCGTGTAGAAATTGCTCCTTTAACAATGAATGACGACAAGACAGATTAAGATTGTACCAAAACTCATTCCTATTTTTACAGGAGATGCTTTGGTACGCGCGGCTTGGGGTGGACGAGGCTCTGGTAAAACAAGATCATTTGCCTTGATGGCTGCTTTAAAAGGCTATCAATTTGGTATGGGAGGGATATCGGGGACCATTCTTTGTGCACGTCAGTTTCAGAATTCGCTAGCAGAGAGTTCATTGGAGGAGATTAAGCGCGCCATTGAAGCCCATGATTTTTTAAGGGACTATTACAAGGTTGGGGAGTCGTCGATTAAGTCGATAGATGGTCGTATAGCCTTTCAGTTTTCTGGTCTGGACCGTAATATTGCGAGCATTAAATCGATGGGGCGTATCTTGCTCTGTTGGGTTGATGAGGCAGAGCCCGTGACAGAGACGGCTTGGCAGACGCTTATACCGACTTTGCGAGAAGAGGGAGAGGGGTGGAGAGCAGAGTTATGGGTGACATGGAACCCGTTGCGAGAGAATGCCCCCGTTGAGAAGCGGTTTCGCTTTTCAGACAATGAAGCCATTAAGCGTGTAGAGATCAATTGGTCAGATAATCCGAAGTTTCCCAAGATCTTGAATGAAGCGCGGCTTGATGATCTGAGAAACCGTCCCGAGACCTATAAGCATATATGGGAGGGGGCTTATCTTACAGCAGTTCAAGGCGCTTATTATCAGAGGGAAATGTTGGCAGCCGAGCAGGAGGGGCGGATAGGGCGTGTTGCGCGTGACCCTTTAATGCAGATACGCGCTTTTTGGGACATTGGGGGCACGGGTGCTAAGGCAGATGCCACAGCGATATGGATAGCACAATTTGTTGGTAGGGAGATCAGAGTGCTTGATTATTACGAAGCACAGGGACAGCCGTTATCGGAACATATCGGTTGGTTGCGTCAAAACGGTTATGAGAAGGCATTGATGGTGTTACCCCATGATGGTGCGACGAGAGACCGTGTGCACAATGTGAGTTTTGAGAGTGCTTTAAATGATGCGGGTTTTGAAACGCAAGTGATCCCTAATCAAGGGGCGGGGGCGGTTAAGATGCGAATAGAGGCGGTGCGACGTATTTTGCCTTCAGTTTGGTTTAATGAAGAGACAACCGTAGCGGGTCGTAAAGCACTGAATTGGTATCATGAGAAATGGGATGAGAAGCGTAATATTGGTTTAGGCGCCGAGCATGATTGGTCCAGTCATGGTGCAGATGCCTTTGGATTGATGTGTGTGGGGTATGAACAGCCGATGCAGAAACAGAAGAGACCAGCTTATAGCGGTAGAGAAACTTATGAGAGCACGTCATGGATGGCAGAATGATGTATGATGAAGAGCATTTAGAGAAAGAAAGTAACGCCGCATCAGATCTGTCGACAGAAGGTTTGTTTCGTAAGCTTGTGAATTGGTACAAAGAAGATGTTGAGCATGTGAACAAATGGCGTGAACATGCAAGGGAGGATTTTCGATTTTACAATGGTGATCAGTGGAATGATCAAGATTTAGCGGCTTTAAAAGAACAACGCCGCCCCGTTATGACGTTTAATCGCATTGCACCATTGGTTAATGCCGTTGTGGGTTCAGAGCGTAACAATAAACGAGAGGTGCAATTCATTCCCCGTCAAATAGGCAAGGCATTGCCAAGTGAATTGCTTACCGGTGCGGCAGAATGGTTTAGAGATGTGGCGCATGCGGAATATGCGGATAGTGATGCTTTCCAAGACGCTGTCATCTGCGGCATGGGGTGGACCGATACGCGGCTTGATTATGAAAACAGTATAGATGGTGAACCGGTTATTACGCGTTTAGATCCTTTAAAAATGGTTTGGGATAGTGCAGCGGTGCAACCGAATTTAACCGATGCACAACGCATGTGGTATGTCGACCGCAAGCCTTTGGAAGTTGCCAAGCAGATGTTTCCCAAAGCCCATTGGAGTGAACTCAGTGCAGATTGGGCGCGTGATGGGGTTGCCTATGAAGGCATTCATCATAATGATCTTGAAGCTTACGATGATGAGAAGGGTATTGATGTTGAAAACGGTCGACGGATGGTCACACTCGTTGAATGCCGTTGGTTTGAAAGCGAGCGATATTACAAAGCGCCCGATTTAGAAACGGGTGAATTGCGTGATTATAGCGAAGAGGAATTTAAGCAGCTCCAGTGCATGATGCCCGATATTCAAGGGGCAGCTTTCAATAAAAAGGTTGTTAAACGCGCTTTTTTAGGGAGGAAATTGCTTGAATGCCCCGATCAACCTTTGGTTCCAGCGGGTCAATTGGGTTGGGAGTGTATAACGGGGTATTTTGACAAGATAGAACGACAATTTTATGGGGTTGTAAGACCGACAAAAGATCCACAACGATGGGCGAATAAATATTTCAGTCAAGTGATGCACATTCTCAATAGCCAATCCAAAGGCGGGATAATGGCAGAGCGGGGCGCATTTGAAGATGAGAGAGAAGCTGTAAAGAGTTGGAGCAGAGTAGATAGTATTACGGTTTTAAAAAATGGCGCTTTGGCAGGTGGTAAGATACAGCCCAAACCCGTAGCGCAATTCCCAACCGGTTTTTTCCAACTGTTTAATGAAGCCAAGGAAGCGATTAATCAAGT
>NZ_JBHIQU010000048.1:0-2999 GCF_042196725.1 Bartonella sp. AC158YNML | reverse complement strand
GGAAATATCCGCTCTAACCTATCTGTCACGAGCTCAGGAGGTCACTGGGGGGTAAGCGCTGGAATAAACTTAACGCTAAATTAATGATAAAAATAGGATATTTAACATCCCCCATTTGCCCTTGCTTTTATGAAGTAGGGGCAAATTTTTTTAAGCATATGAACGCAATTAAAATACGGGCTCTACACCGAGCAAATTTTTTAGCAACTGTTACCAAGAAACTACATTTTTACCTCTACAGTAAATTATTTTTTCTAAATACTTCAAAAGAATCTTTTTTTCTTGATATCTTGTAAATATCTTTTATAAGAAACAAAGCTTTTTATAAGTATACTCATTTTGATGGAAATAAACTTTCAAAGGGAGTAGTAATGTGTGAAAATAAAAAATACACAAAAAATGTATATACCACTGCATAATACTTGAAAAAAGAAAATATACCCAGGAAGCCAATTATTCGAAAAAATCCAAACTTTTTAAATATTACAATCTCTATTTTATTGTTATTTTTTCACTTTATTTCTATTGAGAAAACACTGCCTTCTAATAAAACTAAAATTTATAAATAGCAAAACACATTAAAACTCTTCGAGAAGCATTTCATAGTGGCCACTGCCAAGTAAAAAAGTAACATTAAATATGCAAAAAAACCTTTCAAAGTTAAGCAATAAAATAATACATCAACACCTATTACACTCTAAATGTATCACCTTTGTGTCCAAAAAACATAAATTAAAAAGTCAACATTCAGATATCAGTATAAAAAACATATACAAAAACATAAAACTCTTAAAACGCTCACATTCTAAGCAATTATATTCCATTTCAAATTCTAAAGAAACAACTAATGCTAAAATGTGTCTTTTTTATGTTTTGGAGGTGTTTTTAAATTTTTCATTGGAGAGTTTATTATGAAGAAATTATATAGAACACAGGAAACGAATGAATTAAAACTTTCTCGTTTTTCTTTTGTTAAAGTTCTTTCGTTGGCTGCAGCGGCTACATTTTTATCGAATATTACCCCTGTTTTTTCGGCAAATCCTGATTTTAGAAATACATTTCTTGAAGGTGTAAAAAGCGCTCTTGTGTCTTATCCACAAAGTATCATTTCTGTTAATAGTTTAAATGCTTCTGATGACTATGCAAATTTTTTAACAAAAATCCTTTCTAGTGCGAGTGATAATAATTCTATCATGAAAGACGGAAATAAGTTATCGAAAAATACGTTGAATATAGAGGGGCAATATAAAAAATCTCTCATTAGTTCACGATCGTTTGTGGTTGATAGCTTTGCAGACCAACAGCTTGCACAGAATGATGAGAATACAGAAATTATTAATGTATCTAGTTTTTCACAAAATAATCCTATCACGAAAATGACACGTAGTGCGAGTATGGAACGCGGTAATGCAGACGCAGGTAATGTTATTTTGGGTGACGGCGTTTCTACGAAAACCACGACCAGTGTTATTATTGGTTCTAAAGTGACGGCGCAGTTAGATGCTAATGATCCGGAGAAAACACCGCTGGCAGCATCTGTTGCTATTGGTGCTAATTCCCACATCCATAGGGGAGGGAGCGTTGCCATTGGTGCTGATACAGAGACACTAAGGAATGATGGAGTTGCTATTGGTCGTTTTGCGCGGGTAGAACAGGATGCTGGTACAGCTCTAGGATTTAGTACAAAAGCATTAAAAAATGGTTCTGTTGCGCTAGGTGCAAATTCTGTGGCCGATAGGGATGCTGGTGTTTTTGGGTATACTTCTTTGCTGCAGGGGCCGGCAAAAAACACTAAAGCGCACTGGAAGAGCACGCGGGGTGCCGTTAGTGTTGGTGATCCTACTCAGGGCATAACGCGGCAGATTATAGGTGTAGCAGCTGGTAGTGATCCTACCGATGCAGTAAATGTTATACAGTTAAAAGACTTAGAAAGTCTCGTAAGAAGTGGTGGTTGGAAACTATCTGTTGATGGTAAAAATGCTGAAACAGTCATTATGGATAGCGGAGTAGATTTTTCCACTGGAAGTACAAATCTTACGATTACAAAAGGAGAGAAAGACAATAAGGTAAAATTTGATCTGGCTAAGGAAATTGCAGTCAATAAAGTAACAACAGGAAACAATATTTTAGATGCAACGGGTTTAGTAATTTCTGGAGGTCCGAAAATAACCACCGGTGGTATTGATGCTGGCAGTAAAAAGATAACAAATGTAGCAAAAGGTACAGAAAACACCGATGCGGTGAATTTTGCACAACTGAAAGAAATAAAAGAACAAGTAGCAGCCAGTAGTTTCATAAAACAGGATCTTACAACAGAACACATCAGCATTGGTAAAGACACAGGTGGTGATAAAATCGATATTGCCAACAACAAAGATGAAAAGCGTACTCTTACAGGTATAAAAGGTGGAGCGCTCTTAGAAGATTCAAATGAAGCGGTTACAGGTTCTCAGCTGTTTACTACAAATCAAAATGTTGCAACTGTAGCCACGAATATAGCCAAATCCTTTGGTGGTGGCGCTAGTTATAAGGATGGAGTATGGACCGCTCCTAGTTTTACGGTTAAGTCCATTAAGGGTGATGGCAACTCTGAAGATAAGGTTTATCCTGATGTAGCGAGTGCTTTGTCTGGAGTTGGTACTTCTATCACGAATGTTCAGAATAAATTGACTGAACAGGTTAATAATGTGGTTACCAAAGTGGAGAGCGAAAGCTTTGTTCAACAAGAACAAGAAACTAATCGTCTCACTATTGGTGCTAAAACAGAAGGCAGTGAAATCAATATCGCTAATAAAAATGGTGAGGCTCGAACTCTTTCTGGTGTTGGGGAAGCAAAGAACGATAATGACGCTGTTAACAAAAGGCAGCTTGATAGCAATATTGAGAATGTGAATAATAATCTCACGAATAAGTTTAATGAATTTACTCAAAACATCACGAATATTACTCAAGAAGTTCAAGGAGATGCCTTGTTATGGGACAAGACTAAAGGCGCTTTT
>NZ_JBHIQU010000047.1:0-3275 GCF_042196725.1 Bartonella sp. AC158YNML | reverse complement strand
CCCATCTTCATCATGTTCCTTAGCCCATTCCAAATAAGTTTGAACCTTTTCGTATTCTTGCTTTTGCAACGGGTCTTCAGCTAAATAAACCTTTACAAGGTTTTCAAACAGCGTTCCCAATTCACGGGGTGATTTTGCCTTTTTACGGTAGAATTCCAACAGAGAGCGTAGCGTAACGTGTTCATTATCAGAGTTAACAGATTGCAGCATATTGTAATAAAAATCCCTTGCCTTATGAGATGATCAATAATCATCAAAAGAATCAAAACGAATTCAATCAAACGCATTTAAAGCAAATAACGATAAAAATGGGAAAAAACTGATAAAAAAAGCAGATATTTTTTCAAAAGGGACTTTAAAAGGCTGCTTATCAACAGTCCATGACATGGAATAAGATCAGCAAAGTAGTGAAATCTGCTATTTGTTTTATGAAAAAAAAGACAAATTTGATATGTGCTTTAAAATATCAGAATGAGTATTTTGATAAGTTTTATTACGAATTTTGCTTATAGGTTTTGAAGGTGTAAAAACCGTCAAACCCCCCTCAAAACGTATATTATTAGTTGAATTTATAGATTGCATTATCAATAGAGGTTGTTTTTTTAAGATCTGTAAAATCTTAACCTATTGAAATATAATGTTTTTACTTTTTATCGTTTTTTTACATAATAGCAGCAACCCTCAAAACTCAAAACCCCGTCAAAACCTATAGAGGTTGTGTTTTGGATATCTTTGACACAAGGTTAAAAGGACTCTTTATGTTTCTTCTTTTAAAAATGATAAAACAAAAACCCTCAAAGATAATTCGTAAACCCTCTGTTGGTACGATAAGATCTTTGAAGGTTTTAAGGACAACAAAAGATTACAATGACTTCATTGTTTTATGCTGTTGTTTTTAACGAAAGGATTCCATTCATAGCGTATGGTAGGTCGACCGCTTTGAGAGCTATTTTCCACTGATATTTGACGAATATGATTGGAACGACATAAGAGCTCTAAAGCTTGCTTAACGGCTCTATTATCTGTTAAACCGATCCAACTTCTTTGATGAATATCACGTAAAGTAAAGACATCGGGTAAATGATCACAGCGCTCGACAATCAATTTTGCCCCCTCTGTTGCTAAGCTATCCGCCGCCGCATAGAGCCTTTTGACATGACTTAACAGATATTTTTCCCATCGCAAGGCTGTTTGAAGGGCATCTTTATTGATTTCAAAACGCCCCCCTTCGGTTAATTCAAAAATCAATGCAAGACTTGCTATGGTTTTAGGCATTTTCAAAAGATGCGATTGTAAGCTTTCAGAAAGGTTATTCTCTTTAGCTTCTTTAAAAATCTTTTGCATCCATTCACAAAAGATCTCTTGAGCTTCAGCAGAAAAGCGCATCACAAGAGGGTGTTCTGGTGAACCAAGGGGGTTATCATAAAGAGAACGAAATGCCCCTTCATACGTTTCCCATGCCTCTTGATTGGGCGGTCTATCAACCCACTTCCAATCTTTTGTTTCATCGGGAAAGACAAGCATTTGAAAGCGTTGTAAGAAACCATCATTGCCTTTGCCATATAAAACATTGCGTATAAAGGGCAGAATGCGAGAGGGTTGAATGCCCCCTATAATAGAGACGGTTGCATTGGGAATAAAAATGGTACCCCGCCCAATCCGGTCATAAGTAAATTGACCATCTCCATTAAAAGCTTCCAAATAAAAGGCACGGTCTGTTTGATATTCTTTTCGTTCCATATCTGTTAAGAAACCGGATAATTCATCACGCACCATCAAGAGACCGCGGGGGTTTTCTTTTAAGAGTTCCCCAAGCTTTTCCACGCTCGTATCATTGACAATAAAACGAGAGACATTATCATCATGCGCATTGTCTTTAGAGAGGGTTTCATACAAAAGAGCACGGGCTGTTTCAAGATCTCCTTTTTTTATTGCTTTATGGGCTTGTTTTTTCTTTTCGGATTTGTCTAAAGTTTCAAGTATCTCTTCAATTTCTTGTCTCTCTTTCTGCTTTAGCCAGTCTTTATACCATTTCTTTTGAAGGCAAGTGATAGGAGTTAAAGCGGCTTGCATGGTAGGTGTTTTCATGGTTGAAGGTTGACCAATAAGAGCGCCCCAGAGATTAGGGACAATCTTCCAATCATCATGTTGTTTTGGAGCAATCCGCACGCCATTGCCAATGAGAGCAGCCAAGCCACACAAAGCAGCGACAGCCACAAAATCAAGAGGAGCTTGTTGACGGTCAGCAACGTCATAAATATAGCGACTTAAAGTTAAAGGCATTTGCGCAGCATGAAAAGGCTCGACGGGTAAGAGAGTATATTCAAGTGGTTTTAATTCCCCCCAACCGTTTTGTTGCAATGCTTGTTTATAAGGAATGGCTTCTAAACAAGTCTTATCATTTAAAGAGCCATTATCGTTATCATTGCATGAAACATTTTGATTATTGTTCTCTACAATATTATTTTTATTCTCTCTCATTTATTTATACCTTTTAGTATCAAAACATTATTGAAATCTAGACCGTAGGGGGCTTGCATCATAAAGACCTCAAAGCCTTGTCTATAGGCACGCGCAGCGAGGTTAAAACCTGCTTTACGCTCCGCATCATCTCCATCCATTGCAATGGTGAGACGGGCTTTTGTAGGAGGTAAATTCACATGCATCATGCCATGAGTTGAAAGGGACGCCCATAAATTCACGGACTCTGTTAACAACCCAGACAGTAGAGCCAGACCGGTTTCAATGCCCTCACAAATGACCAGATGTTTTGGATTGTCTTGGCTTAAATGCACAGCACCACCCGTGACAGATCCCAACATAGCTTTGGCTGGTGATTGATCTGTTTTGCAGCCATTGTTTTGTAAAAAGGTTCTATGAATGGCAAAGGAACCAGCCCCCTTAACAAGAGCAACCAACGCGGGGAGTGTAACTCCAGAGGGGTGTGGACATTTGCTATGAAAACGTAAATCAGCAGGCAAATCACATGTAATCCCCCGCATGCGTAAATAGGTTTCTGCTAAAGTATTTTTGATTGGTTGGCTTTGTTGCCAAATTACTTTTGCTTTCTCTGCTTTCCTTTTTGCTTGTTTGAGATCAGCACAAAACTGTTTTGAGAAAGAAAGCGTATGATCATAAGCTTGTTTTCCAAGCAATCCAATTCTAATAAGCGCTTGTATGATCTCTCTAAAAGAGCAGCCAGCATAACAATAGAGTAAAAGACGCCCATCATTTCCATTAGAAATAGATAAACTAGGCAACCTATCATCATGAGC
>NZ_JBHIQU010000046.1:0-3432 GCF_042196725.1 Bartonella sp. AC158YNML | reverse complement strand
GCGGAACATCAAGCGGTATAGAGAGATTAGACGAAGGTTCCAAAGCATCAGAGGACTCAGAAGGCTTTGGTTCAACAAACGCAGAAGGAAGAACAACAGAATCTGTAGAAGAAGGAGCGTCAGATGTCAACGACGTAGAAAGTGGATCGGGGGGAGAAGATGAAGGATCAACAGGATCAGGGGATGTAGAAGAAGGAGAGTCAGACATAAACGACGTAGAAAGTGGATCGGGAGGAGAAGATGGAGGATCAACAGGATCAGAGGATGTAGAAGAAGGAGAGTCAGACATAAACGACGTAGAAAGTGGATCGGGGGGAGAAGATGAAGGATCAACAGGATCAGGGGATGTAGAAGAAGGAGAGTCAGACATAAACGACGTAGAAAGTGGATCGGGAGGAGAAGATGGAGGATCAACAGGATCAGGGGATGTAGAAGAAGGAGCATCAGACATAAACGACGTAGAAAGTGGATCGAGGGGAGAAAATGGAGGATCAACAGGATCAGGGGATGTAGAAGAAGGAGCATCAGACATAAACGACGTAGAAAGTGGATCGGGGGGAGAAGGTGGAGGATCCACAGGACCAGAGGACGTAGAAGAAGGAGCATCAGATATCAACGACGTAGAAAGTGAATCAGGGGGAGAAGATGAAGGATCAACAGGATCAGGGGATGTAGAAGAAGGAGCGTCAGATGTCAACGACGTAGAAAGTGGATCGGGGGGAGAAGATGGAGGATCAACAAGAGCAGAGGACGTAGAAGAAGGAGAGTCAGATATCAACGACGTAGAAAATGGATTGGGGGGCGGAGGTTCAACAGGATCAGGGAATGTAGAAGAAGGAGAGTCAGATGTCAACGACGTAGAAAGTGGATCGGGGGGAGAAGGTGGAGGATCAACAAGAGCAGAGAACGTAGAAGAAGGAGAGTCAGATATCAACGACGTAGAAAATGGATTGGGGGGCGGAGGTTCAACAGGATCAGGGGATGTAGAAGAAGGAGAGTCAGATGTCACCGACGTAGAAAGTGGATCGGGGGGAGAAGATGAAGGATCAACAGGATCAGGGGATGTAGAAGAAGGAGAGTCAGATATCAACGACGTAGGAAGTGAATTGGGAGGCGGAGGATCAACAGGACCAGAGGACGTAGAAGAAGGAGCATCAGATATCAACGACGTAGAAAGTGAATTGGGAGGAGAAGATGGAGGATTAACAGGATGAGATAATGAAAACGAAGAAGGTTTACCAAATGGACCATTATAAGAACCTATTCTAGAAGAAATATAAACCCCTTCGAGTCGGAAATCCCAAAAATCCCCCTCACCTTCCACTAATCTTTGCTTAGCATTCGCTTCTCCAAAAGGCGAGCCCGGACCATAACCACGAATACGATATTGATAAGGAAAACCTTTCACCGTAGTATAACCATTATAACCATTGGCGAGTCGAAAAGAACCTGCCCGCGCTGTTCCTGCAACTTGAACGATTGAAATGCTTTGATCTCTTCCCTCATAGACTTCTTTACTTGAATATTTTGGAAAATTTTGCATATGAATGAATGTCGTTCCAGAAACATCCCCATAGATCAATATGCGATCCGTCTTTTGGGGATCAAACAAACCCTCATCATTCAAAAATGTATTCAACCTAATCTGAGCGTTTCCCTCAGCACTATAGACTTTTTTATCTTTTGATGCGAGAATTTTATCTCCTGCATCTATATCTGCTTTTTTTCCAATGCGTAGCGTTTGATAACCACTATCTTCATCAAAGATCAATGTGCTATTGGAAAGACTTAGAGAAGAAAGCGATGAAACAGATTCCTGTAAACCATTGTATTTACTTTTAGTAAGATACCATTTTGAATAACGAATTAACTCTAAATCAATAACCGATCTATCTTCAACACGCGTACCTCCTGTAAGAGAGGAAGCGTTTGCTTTCACCAATAGAGAAGCATTATTTTCAGCTTTTAGCAACACATCACCAGAGATTTTTGTTTCATGCGATAATTCAAGAGTGCCTTTTACTTCATAGTCTTTATTCCCCTTCGCATAAATTGCAATCCCATCTGGAACTGTCATATTTGTCTCTGATAAATAAACAAAAGCCCTCCCCGTAATAACTTTTTTGGTTTCTAAATTTTTTTCATCATCTCGTTGCCTCAACATTTTAGCAATCTCTTCTGGAGCTAAAACATTAAAATACAGTCCATATACTCCCTCACCCTGAACAGAAATATTGTTTTTTTCTATCTTAATACTTGTATTTTTAAAGCCATCTGGTGAAATATATTTTTGAATTAACTTACCATTATCACTTACATAACCTGAAAAGTTTTTCATCAAAAATGCATGCATATGGTTTAGCTGGATAAAATTGTTTTTCAAATGAACGTCACCACCTTGAAAAACCTCAAAAGCTTCTGGCAATACCCCCATAGCTCCATCACTATCTGTTAAAGTTTCCTCCCTCCTTCCATGCCCCGTAATCCCCATAGTATCAAGAATATAGCGCCCCCCAAATCGGGTTGAAAATGAGCCAATCTGGTTAAAATTAACGGTACCGTCTGTCATTTTAACCATTGCATCAAAACCACTTATAATACCGATCCCTTTTACATTCAAATTATCTGGCTCAATATTGATATTCACACTCACTAAAGCAATATCCGTTCCTCTCCCCCATGCATAAATAGCATGTGAAGTCCCCTTAATTTCCCCTACTGTCATGCTAATAACGGCATTTTGAGCACGAAGAGCAGGTATATTCTTAAAATCTGAAGCTATTAGATTAATTTTTCCACCATTTCTTACATACGCCCCATAGGCAGATATTTTATCTGGATCATCGCCATAAACTGCTATCTGAGAGGCATTAACAACAGTGCCTGCTTTTTCTACATATATAGCTGCAATAGGTGCAGCCTCCTGAGAATTTTTTAAGTAATAAACTTTATCTGCGAGAAAGTGTGTTTTTCTATCATCGCATTTATAAAACACCCCTCTTGGATCACTTGAAGATCCAGCAGCACTAACATACGTAACCTGCAAAAAATAAAGAATAGCTGTTGTAACGTTGCATAAAAATACATATTTATGAAATACATAAATCATAACTCTTGCCGCCTCCTATTCCCCTACTTCTATTTATTGAAGAATAATGTCTATATTTAAGCTAATAAATTTCTCAAAATACAATAAATATAAAACTAAAGAGCTACTTTAATACTTAATATAACACTATATATACTTATATATAAGTTACTATATAGTTTATGTATAGCTAAAAATAATAATGCAATCCAGCAGAGAAACTCGTTCCAGAAAAACCAATTTTCTTAAATCTATGCTGATAAGTGGCATCTCCACGAAGAGAAAGTTTTGTTGAGAGACGGGCATTAAACCCAACCCCTGCTTCCAAAGAAGAACCAAAGGAA
>NZ_JBHIQU010000045.1:0-3747 GCF_042196725.1 Bartonella sp. AC158YNML | reverse complement strand
TTTTCTTCTAAGAAAGGACCAGATTTAGCGAGATTTTGTTCTTCATTTTCGCAAATGACTAAGAGAATTTCATCAGAGTTTATAAACACTGGTTTTTTCACAAATGCCTCCATATCAAAATATTTAAATACATTTTGAAAAAAACGCCTTGACATAGGTTTTTTTTTTCGGGGTATGGTATCTATATATTTCATATTTAATGAACATCGTCAATAAAAAAATTCATAAAATATGAAATTTTATAAAGGTAAAAATTAATTATGGATAACACAATGTTAGAAAAACTTTGGAATTATGGAGATAAAAAAGTGATGGCAGCTATTATTCTTTGTCTAAAGAACAAGAGTTTTGAAGAATCGTTAAAACAGCTTTCTGAACTTCAGGTTTTGCTTGATAATAAAGACGAATAAATTGTTCAGATTCTTTTATTAAAAAAGGTGGGATTTCACCAAAAAAATCAATAATTTTTATTAGTTCGTCCGCTCTTATTAATCTAGGTTTTATTGGTTTATTTTTTGCTGAATTATTTAGTATGTTGGACAAAGCAGATGGCAATATTCCTAAGTGTTTAGCTAGCATTTTTTTGCTGCCATGTCCATTTTTAGCTAATTGCTCCTTAAGCCATGCCTTTAACTGATCCGATTCCATAAGAGTAAGGCTCTTTCATGTGACATGAAAAATCAATAAAAAAAAACTGAATTTTTATCTTGATAAAATTCATGAAATATGAAATTTTATTGTTATGAAAAAAGAACCTGCGTATACCATAATAAAATATTTAGGGGGGGCTGTTAATGTTTCGCGTATTTTGCAGAAGTGTAAAGGCGCTGTTTATCGTATCACTTACTCTAAAGAGAAGGGGGGTGCTAATGGATTATTTCCTTCAATTTATCAGGCGCAATTATTAACCTACGCACGTGATCATGGGATAGATTTGCGCCCCGAAGATTTTTTTTATCCTGAGCGCTTGCAGAGATTAATGCAAGAGCAACACCCCCCAATGTCGAAAATTTGCAAGAGCCGCGTTGTTGATCAGACGGGCGATAGATTGCAGCATTAAGGAGATCAAAATGAGTTCGAATGAAATTTTATGGATAGCAGTGGTTTCAGTTTTGCTCTTAAGCGGAGTGATGTTTCGTATTGCATTGCATTATCGCGACCAAGTTAAAGCACTTAAAGAGCAGGTTCAAGATCTTAAGAAAAAAATGAGAGAGAATGAGTTTAGGTATTTAAAGGAAAGCAAGCAGACCATTGATGAATGTGATGCGGATCTTGAAGAACGTGACAAGGAAATTAAACAACTGAAGCAAGAGATTGAAGAACTAAAACAAAGTATAGATGCGTATCGAGAAGAGTTTACACGGAAAAGTGAAAAGATACGGACACTAAAAGCAGATGTTCAATCACGCGACGAGGACATTGAAAGACTAACACAAGAGCTTAAGCAGCGTGATGAAGCAGTAAAAGCGCCGCCTCATAAGAGTAAGAAGAGTAAGAAGCAGGGTAAGTGAGGAGAGAAAGATGAGTTTAGTAGCAACAGTTCTTTCTATAACTACCAATCTATATTTGCTTTATGAGGTTTATCACTATTTTAAACAGGCAGGAGAGCTTAGGGATGAGATAATTAAACAAAAAAGAATAATATGGGATCTAGAGGATAAACTTAGGAAGAATGAGGGGATAAGAAATAGGTCCAAAAAGAAGCTTTAATTGTTTTTTGAGGATTACTTGAGGAAGTATGTTCCATAATAAAAAGCGGAGTATCTGATTTATTCAATTTTGAGGAACAAATGAAAAATTCTAATTTAATTTCTTGTCCACCGATTATATTATTAAAGGAATTAAGACCATTTTGTAAGGTTTGTTCTGTTTCGAGTTTTATTAGGTCTATATGTTTCGGAGATGTGGGGTTGATAGTTATTTGGCCATTTCCGCTAATAAATGTACCGTTGCTATAAACTATTTTATCAAATTCGAATTGGCATTTTTTCTCTATCCATATGTGATTTATTTTAATCATTCTTTCTGTAGGATTTTTAATGTATAATATGACACTAAATTTATTAGGATCATGTTTGTCTGGAGTAGGACTATGTACATTGAACTGTAGCGGTGGTCCTAAGTCCATTTCTTCTTTTGTTTTTAGTAAAAAATTGACATGTTTTTCTGATGATGTGGCTTGCTTTTGCAATGATTTATTTTGCTCTTCTAGATGGTTAAACTGTTTTTCTACATTGCATAAATCTTCTCTTCGAGTCTTTTCTGCTTTTTTGAGATCTACGTATCTTAAAAACAACGATAGTATTAGGGAAAAGATACTAATAATTATAGCTATAACATCTTTATCTATTTGCATACTTCTTACACCCTTCTTTCCTTCATTTTCGGAAAAAACACTTCTATAAAACACATTTTGTATGGAGATGCGCGGTGAATAACACGATTCTTTGCTTTGATCTAGGTACGAAGATGGGGTGGGCGATACGTGGAGGGGACGGTAGTATCATAAGTGGTACCATTAATTTTTACTCCCGTCGTTTTGAAGGCGGTGGAATGCGTTACTTGCGTTTTAAACAATGGCTATCAGAAATAAAGCAGACAGCAGGTCAAATTGACGCGGTGTATTTTGAGGAGGTGAGGCGTCATGTTGGCACGGATGCAGCGCATGTTTACGGTGGTTTATTAGCAACATTAACGGCGTGGTGTGAACAGCATCAGATACCGTATGAGGGGATACCAGTAAGTACGATTAAGAAAGCGACGACGGGGAAGGGGAATGCGTCGAAAGAAGAGATGATAGAGGCAATGTGTATTAAAGGACACAAGCCATGTGATGATAATGAAGCAGATGCTTTAGCAATTTTATATTTGGTTAAAGAGAAGGAGATCTTAGAGTGATGTCCAACAATAAAGTGGCGTTTGTAAAATTTAATACAGATCAGTTTTTAAAAGAGCTTACAAGTTTAAAAGCGACAGAGAAGGCTGTTTATACAACACTTGTGTTGCTAATGAATAATAGAAAAGCGCTTCTTATCAATTATGCGTCTTGTTTATCGGGTTGGTGTGGGTGTTCAGTGCAAACGTTTAAAAAGGCGTTAGAAACTTTAATAATGATGGGTCTTATTACGCGTTTAGAGAATAGGCGCTTATGGCATAAGTCATTAGCTTTTGATCAAAGTGTTCAAAGAAAATATTCAGAAAGAGCTTCAAAAGCCGCTTTAGCAAGGTGGAGTAAGAAAAGAGAGGAGGCAATACATGTCAACTAAGTTGCCATGGACGAGGCTTTTTGCAGACAAGTGGCTACTTGATCTTGCTTGTTTGCCCGCAATTGAAGGCAATGTTTATATGCGATTGCGATTGCAAATGTTGCGTACTAGAGAGCCTCTTGTAAATGATGCGCAAATATTATCTCATTTTACGTGTTGTTCAGTAAAAAGATTTCAGAAGGCATTAGATTACTTATTTAGATCTGGACACATTATTCTTTCAGAAGATGGTCATTTGTGGTGTTCAGATGTTGAAGAAGAATTAAAAAATTCAGACGAAACTTTAAATAAGTTTGCAGAAAGAGCAGCAAAAGCCGCCAATACTAGAAAACATAAAAACCAAGAAGAATCTTCAAGAGAGCTTCAAGATTCTTCAAGATGTCTTGAAGATTCTTCAAGAGGGTACAATAACATTAACATTAACAATAACAAAAAAAATAAAAATATTATTTTATCAAAAAGAGAAATTGATTTTGAAAAT
>NZ_JBHIQU010000044.1:0-3770 GCF_042196725.1 Bartonella sp. AC158YNML | reverse complement strand
CATTCAAGAGCGGGTTTACCATTGACGATATACTTATAAGCTTCAAGAGGGATATCTGTTATTGTGATATTGCTATTATAAAAAACAGTCGATTTATCCTTTTCCTTACTATTCTTAATTTTTGCGAATTTCATTTCAGTCACATAATAAAACTTTTCGGGATTAGAGATCTCTGTCTGTTTTGGATTACCCTTTTTAAAGGTCACTGGATACGGCTCTACATCTTCATAATTCACATGCAAATGACCCAATTCACGCCCTGCTGTTACAAATTTCCAAAAATCATCAGCACTCTTTACACATGGGATACGAGGTAATTCTTTGCATAAATTATCAGCATAACGAGAGCGATAATCTTCTGAATGAAGTAGACCGTAAACATAATAGAATAGATCATCTTTTGTTATGGTTTCATTAGGATAAGCGGCTTTAAAATATGCTAGTCCTTCATCCGTAATGGCATCACGTCTCTGTAAACCAGATGTTGTGTTTTTCTCTGTAGAATTTGTAAATAAATGGGATTGTTTCCCACTTTTACTTTTTGAAACCGTAGTGTCTTCGTAAATATAACGTGGAAAGCATTGACCTTTTTCTATTGCATCTAAACTAGGTAAGGCTTTATTCATCAATACAGAAAATCTTCTTGCTCCTACACCAGTAACTTGTATTACTTTATTCTCTGCTGCTTGCCCTATAGGGAATATCCACGGCATTTGGTAAACCATATCGTTGAAAATGCGATTATAATAGAGCCATTGCTGTATAAAAGGACGATATAAACTTTGCGTAAGATATGCATTTTTAAAATCAAAAAACTTACCTTTTGCCAACTCTTGTTTAAGTGCACGACTCCAACTAATTTTTCTTTCATCTGAATTTACAAAATCATTTACAGCATTAGTACGTATTTTACGGTCGGTGTGTGCATAAGTATTATTAAAACGTTCTACTTCGCTATTATAGAAGGCAATCATATTACTCATGTTTTTTGATAAAACACTACGGCTTGAGTTATATACCCATGCATCACGACTCGTCATAATACCACGAGAATAAGTTTCAAATAGCTTTTTATCATGCTCTTTTTTAACACCTAGAGCCAGGAATGTCTTGAAACTATCATCACGTTGATTGATCCAATCACCGTGCTTGTCTGGTGTAATTATTTTCCAACCGCTTTCACGCGTAACACCACTAATACTACCAAAGTATTCAAGAGTAGTAAGTTTTTCTTTTGTTGTGAGATTATCACCAATGTCGTGATAGTAAATTTTACAAGATCCAAAAGCATTGGGATTTTTTATAAATAAGGTCACGGCAATACCGGTCATACTACCATTGCCAAAAACATTTTCTCCTTCTTGAGAAGTCTCTTTATTCGTCATATTTTTGCGAATATCTCCTCGCAAATTGAGCACATAAATACTGCTAAATTCCTTAACAAAACACTTTCTTAAACTCGTCATAGAATTTGCATCTAAAAAACTTCCATTTGTGACAAAGCCGATTACCCCAGCATTATCAATACGGTCACTCGCCCAACGAATAGCGCGTATATAGCTATCATAAAGTGCTCGTATATTTGTTACTTTAGATTGAGCAGCATAGGTTTCACGAATGCGGTCATCTAATATCGGATAAGGTGTATTCTTTGCATTATCGTTTTCGCTTTTTTGTCCTACCGAATAAGGAGGATTACCAAAAATAACTTTGATATCTAGTTTCTTTTGATGTTCCAAATATTCACTGTTTTCTTTAAATAATTTTTGCAGCAGGTTCTTCTCTTCAAGCATCCGAAACGTATCAGTCAAACCAATATGTTTGAAAGGAATGTAATCACCTTTCATGATACTATGATACGTCGATTCAATATTAATCGCTGCTATGTAATAGGCAAGCAAAACAATCTCATTGGCATGGATATCATGACGGAATTTATATTCCATATCCTCTGGTTTGATGAGATTGGATTGTAAAAGCCGTGTGATAAAGGTACCCGTTCCAGTGAAAGGGTCAAGAATAGACACACCCCGTGACCCCAAGCTTTTTCCAAATTCATTCCGCAACACATCATCAACAGAATGAATGATAAAATCAACAACCTCAATGGGTGTATAAACAATCCCAAGCCTATCAGTGGTTTTCTTAAATGCCTTGGTAAAAAAATCTTCATAAAGCTTGATAATAAGGTTTTGTCTTGCTTGGGGGGAGGTAATCCCAGAGGCACGGAATTTCACACTGTCATAAAACTCTTGTAACTCTTTTGATACTTGCTTGATATTGGTTTTATCCAACTCAGCTAAAATCTTTTCCATGGCTTGCGAAATGGCATTGTTTTGTACAAATTCATTGCCCTCAAACAAGGCTTCAAATACGGGACGCGTAACAAGATGTTGTGCTAACATCTCAAGCGCTTCCTCTTGTTTTATTTCACTGTTTAAGTTGTTTTTGAGTTCTTTGTGAAAGCTCTCAAAAGCATGAAACGCTTCACTGGTTTCATCAGAAAGTATATCTTTAAGACGATTGATATGGTTTTGAGCAATTTCAGCAACATTGCCAGCCCAAATGCCCCAGTAATCGGCAAGGGTAAATTTCTTAGCCAAAAGGGTTTTAAGGGCATTGGGAAACTCTTTATAAAAGGGTAATCTTCCTGTAACACTATGAATGTATTTTTGTGGTTCATAGGCTGCTTTTCCAATCTCAAGCCCCGCGCTTTCTGGTTTCTCATAAACATAGATTTTATCTTCAACCGTGGTCATACTCTTTAAGGCAACAATCTCTAAAGTATGACTGACGTCTTGATCTAAAATCATCTGGTTAAGAGTTACTTCAAAGTTTTCATCATGGGAAAGCAAAGCATTGATCACTTGCCAGACAACACTGTATCTCTTGTTGTATTTTAAAGCCTCTTCAGCAGAAATCCCAGCCGGCACCCCAACGGGTAAAATGATATAGCCTCTTTTCTTGCCTTTGGCACGGCGCATGATACGCCCCACCGCCTGTATCACATCCACTTGGCTTTTGCGCGGGTGTAAAAACATAATGGCATCAAGAGCAGGGACATCCACCCCTTCAGAAAGACATCTTACATTGGTCAGCACACGACAAGTATTTTCCCCCGCATCTTCCTTTAACCAATCAAGGGCTTCATTGCGTTTCTTGGCACTTTGTGTTCCATCAATATGAGCAAAGGTACACTGAAGAGGCGGCGTCTCTTTATAGAGCTTATGAAGATTATATAATTCTTTCTGTATTTCTGGAGAATTGAAGGTATCACGGATACGTTCAGAAGTCTTAATATCTCTACAAAAAGCCAAAGCCCGACGCATAGGGTTAGGGTCATCACTCAGATCAACTTTTAGATCTATTTTGCTAAGAGCTTGATAACAGCCGATGATCTTGGTTTTATCATCAAGAGTAAGTTCATAATTCTCATCGGTCATCAGATGTTGAATGGATTCACTCACTTCCTCTTCATTAACACCCAAGATAATAATCTTATAAGGAACTAAGAGTTCATTCTTAACGGCTTTTGAGAATGTGTAAGTGTAAAGCTCTTTTCCATAGAGGGCTTCATCATCCATAGACGCTAAAATGCCATTCATTTCATGGGCTTGTTTTTTAGCACTATCAGCAAAGATCTTGGGCGTTGCTGTCATATACAGACGTTTTTTACCCCGAATGATGCTATTGTCATGAACCTTGATAAATTCAGATTCATGCTTGTCTGTTCCCAATACAACCCCAGTCGTACGGTGTGCTTCATCACA
>NZ_JBHIQU010000043.1:0-3873 GCF_042196725.1 Bartonella sp. AC158YNML | reverse complement strand
TGAGAGGAGGCAGAAGCACTTCACCAATGCTAATCCCCAAAGCCACAATGCGGTTTTGTAAGAGTTCAAATTGTCGCATAGCACCGGTTGCTTGTTTGTCGGCTTCTTGTTCTACCGAGCCTTTAAAGACTTGTGGATCTTTCACATAATCTAAAGCTTGCCCTAACAATTCAGGGTTACCCACCAATTTGGCAAAATCGCCGGTAAAATCGCGCCCCGCAATGGCAATCAGGGAACGCATCCCTTGTTCGGATTTGCCCAACACATTAAAAAAGCGCACCAAGGTACCGGTGGCATCTTTGTCGAGATCTTGCATGAATTTTTCGCGGGAAAGCCCAATATTGGCAAAAGCATCCTCAATATGCTTGCCCCCTGCTTGAATACGCGCACTCATCGCATTAAAACCACGCGCGGCACTCTCAGGAACAATCCCAGCAGAAATCATCGCTGTACCAAATGCCGCGGTTTCGCGGGCTGTCAGTTTAAACATGGTTGCTGCACCGGTGGCACGATTGGTAAAATCAGACACCTCACTGGCCTTTGCCGCCATGTGGTTAGAGAGATGATTGATGGCATCGCCTAGATCTTCAATGCCTGCTTGATTAAGCTTAAAGACATTGCGCAACTTGGCAAAGCGCTCCCCAATCTGATCCCCCGTCATATCAAAAGCAACAGCCGCTTTGGCTGCATAAATGCTAAAAGCTTCTAAATCTTGTTCACCAATCCCTGCTTGGCTAGCACTGGTCATCAATTCTAAGACTTCACGAGCCGCTAACGGAATCTTGGTGGAAGTTTCAAGCGCAAAACGGCGCAATTCCTTTAAGCGATCAAGGGGGGCATCGAGAACCTTTTCTAATCCCTTCATCGATTGATCAAATTGCATGGCTTTATAAAGGGGGGCAATTAAGGTTGCGGTTTGCGCAATGGCACCCACCATACGCCCGCGTGCATGATTGAAAGCATTTTCCGCATTCTTTGTCGCATCCTCAAGATGCTCAGGGTCAAACCAATTTTTAAAGTGTTGCCTTGTCTTGTTTTGGAAATGCGCAACATCTGAACTAAAGGCTGCAAGATCTCGCTTAGCAGAAACGATCCCCTCTTGCAGATGATTGACAAAACGCACAACAAGAGAAACATCCATGATCGCATCTTATCCTAACTTATGGCTTTCATATTCTTGAGCTTTCAGGCGCGCGAGTTCTTCTCGATAAGCAATCACATCCAGCCAATCCATCTGGTTAATTTCTGAAGGCGCCCAGTGATAATAAAGGGCTAGCTCTGCCCCAAATTGTCTGGCAGAGAGGATTGGCGTTGCGTAAAAAAAGCAAAAAAAGCCTTCAATATTGCGACAATATCTATCACATCAACTCGATCAATCAATTCAATAGATTCATGTGACATATCAGCCAAAAGTGCTGTGATGCCTTCTGTTGCCTCACTTGTGAACAAAACTTGAGAAAGCTTCGTGATAAGCACATCATTGCCCAATGTTGTTTTATCCTCTTCTACAGCGGGCAGAACGAGCTCTACCAACTGCGGTCCAATCAACACCGCTAATTGGCGTGCTTGCTTGAAGTTTGGGCGATAAAAGGTCAGTTTCTTGCAGAGAGATTCTTTGCCTCCTTTATCCTGATAAGGAAGCGGAACCTGCAACTCTACATCAATGCTGGTTTGTAAACTTGTCATGATCAATTCCTATAAATGAGAACCCTATCAATAATGAGAGCTTATAAGTTGAGAATAGAGCGGCGACGAGAACCGATCTCTTGCCCGTTGCGGACAAGCCAGCCACCCCGTTTAAAGGAAAAGCGATGCAAAACAGAACCATCCCAAAATTCCGTATAGTCCCAAATATTTTTGATCTCGCAATCATAGCCTGTCGCTTTTCCAGCCGTTAAGCCTTCGCTATCGACTTTGACCAACCGCCCCGTCACATCAATGGAATGTTCATGCTCACGTCCATCTTCTTCAGAGATGACATGTTTTTTGCCAGTGAATTTATGACGAAGACCAGGGGGACCACCAAAAATACCGATGACCTCAGGGGTATGGCTGCGGATTTTCATTTGCATGCTCAAAGCTTTCACACCAAGACCGCTCACATCAATCTGCATATCAGAGCCCCCTGGTTGATAGGTTTCTGTGATTTCTTCCAACGTAGGTAATTTGAGGGTTTCAAGATCAAGATGGAGATTCACATCATCATCAACAATCAGGGTAAAACCGCGAACAATTCTTAAAGTCATATGTCGCTCCTTGCTGCTTTGCGATAACCCTCTAGCGTATCGCCAAAGGCATAAATCATTTTATTTTGGATATCTTCAGCAAGCCGATTAAAGTAAGCTCCATTGCGCCGGCTGCCAAAGCTTAAATCTTCTAGAGGCGGCACTTCTTCTGCATCAAATTCCACCCGCAATTTCCCCAGTTGTAAATTGCTGTTGGAATTTAAATCACGGTCAAACCAAACCCGCCCACCAAGCAGTGCACCGCGTGCAATCATATCATCAAGAAAGCTGGTCAAAGAGCGGGTAATGGCAATAACATGTTGACCGGTCAGGTTTTCATCATTGGCCCAAGGGCGTAAATTGTTAATGATGGTTTTTTCCAGTGCTGCACGGGTGCGCACCACATTGACAAAACGCCAAAGCGGATCACTAGAGGTGGTATGGTTTCCCCATAAAATGCGCCCATTGGAAGCTACTTCTCCCTGCCCATTTTGACTAAGTCGTGCGGGAATAAAGGTGGCAATATCGGCTTTATTGAGACGATTTGCCTCATGATCAATTTCCCCATCAAAGTAGCTAATGGGGCGTGCTGTCCCTAAAATGCCATGCACATCTTGATTGGAAGGAGACCAAAAAACACCGCCCCTTTGCTTGTCCCGCTTGATAAACATGGCTGCTGCAAAAGGACTTGCGGGTTTTATACTCACACCTCCATCAGAATTTGCCACCCGTACAAAGGGATCAATCAAATAACAAAAGCGTGAGGAAAAATCTGCACGATAAGCAAGGCTTTCTTCCGTGTTTTTACCTCCCGTATCAAACACAGCAATGGCTTGTAGCTTTTCTGCAACCTGTTCTAAAGCGTCTGCCACAGGGTTTTTGCCATTGTCAATCCGCCCTGCACTATAAGCCGGTGCCAAGAGAATTCCAGGTTCCACACCCAAATGCCCTCTAGCATGCGCTAAGGCATGCACACCGGTCAAGTGAGTATTGGATCCCACCATTTCGGTTTGTGTCTCAGCAATGGTTGACTTTTCTTCCACACGCACAAGGATCACTTGTGCCTCAATCCCCTGCGCGCACACAGCGTTAATCACATCAAGAGCTGTTCCCCTTCGCCCAAGCTTTTGGGTTTTTTCTGTTTCATGCGTAAAAAGAAGGACAGGCTCGTTGAGGGGAAAAACTTGGTTGTCAGCATCAGGAGCTGTAACAACCGCCCCAAGGGCGGTTTGGCTAAACATCTCTAAGGGTCGAGAGGCTTGACCATCCTCAACAAGGCGGATACCATGATTAAATTCTGTTGCCATTTTGCTCTCCAAATTAATGAAGAGACTATACCAACCATCACCATGCTCCATAAGTCTGACACTGTCAGTCAAAAAGCTCTTTAAAGGGCTTTGAAAGATCTTCAAAGGGGATTTTACAGAAAGAAAATTATACAAGCCTTTACGTTCTTATACAATAAGCATCCATATAACCTAGGCTTATTCACCTTTCTCTTGTGGTTCTTTTATAGGCTCTACAGGTGCGTCTGTTTCTGTCATTTCAGTAGATGAAAGCTGTTTTGTGTTTTCATCCACCACGGGAGGAGAGAACACTTCGTCTTTATAAGTCCAGCCGATCTGCGCTTCACGTGAGGGGATTGCCT
>NZ_JBHIQU010000042.1:0-4010 GCF_042196725.1 Bartonella sp. AC158YNML | reverse complement strand
ATTATGGCATGTGGTACGGGTAAAACATTCACCAGTCTTAAGATAGCAGAAACCATAGCAGGAAAAGGCAAGCGTGTTTTGTTTCTGGTGCCCTCTCTCGCTCTTATCTCTCAAACAATTCGTGAATGGACCCTTGATACAGAAATCCCCTTGCGTTCCTTTGCGGTGTGTTCGGATACACAAGTAGGCAAACGTCGTAAAAGTAAAAATGATGATGAAGCTGGTCTCGATGCATCAGACCTTGTTTTACCGGCTACTACCGATGCCAAAGAGCTTGCGCGTAAAGCCAATAAGACCTCTCTTGATGTGATGACTGTGGTCTTTTCAACTTATCATTCCATTCAAGTGATTTCGAATGCACAAAAGGAATATGATTTACCCGAATTTGATCTGATCATTTGTGATGAAGCACACCGTACGACTGGGGTTGTATTGGGAACAGACAAGCATGAATCTGAATTTATCAAGGTTCATGATAACAGCATCATTCAAGGTAAAAAACGTCTGTACATGACGGCAACCCCTAAGATCTTTACCGACAAGCTGAAAAAGAAGGCTGACGCATCTGATGCTGTTCTGGCGTCCATGGATGATGAAGAGCTCTATGGAAAAAATCTTTACACGTATACTTTTTCAAAAGCTCTAAAAGATAAACTTTTAACACCCTATAAAGTTATCGTCTTGGCTGTTGATGAAGCAATTATTAACGCAACGATTCAGAAACGCCTTAAAGATAAAAATTCCGAACTTATTCTTGATGATACAACCAAAATCATTGGCTGCTACAAAGCACTTTCCCAAATAGAAAAGAAAGAAGAAGATGGCATAAAACCTATGCGTCGTTCTCTGGCTTTTTGTAAAAGTATCAAGACGTCTCAACTAGTCAGCGAACTATTCAATGACGCTATTGATGAATATCATAAATTTGTCCCCGAAAGTAAGACTTCTCTTATCTTTGATGTTAAGCACATTGATGGATCTTTTAATGGCAAAAATCGTAATAAATTACTTGATTGGCTTAAAGAAGAGACAGATGAGAATAACTGCCGTGTGTTAACCAATGTCCGATGTCTCTCTGAAGGAGTCGATGTCCCTGCTCTTGATGCGGTTATGTTTTTACACCCGCGTAAAAGTCATGTAGATGTGATACAGGCGGTGGGGCGCGTGATGCGTCGCGCAGAAGGTAAAACAACAGGCTATATTATTTTACCCGTTGGTATTCCCTTTAATATTCCACCACAACAGGCTTTAGAAAACAATACGAAGTATGATGTCATCTGGCAAGTTCTCAATGCTTTGCGTGCTCATGATGACAACTTTAAAAACAAAATAAAAGCCTTAGAGCTAGACCAAAATGTTCGTCATGTGTTTGAGATTGTAGGAGTCACTTTTGACCCTGCTTTACAAGCAATGACCGCTGTTGTTGACGAACTCTCTTTCCACGCAAAATCGGAAAGTGTTGGGCTTCATATTGGTTCAGTAGCAAGTGAAAGCTCTTATAAATATGGAGGACAAAAAGAATTCGAGTTTTATGTTGATGAATTATCGCGTGCTATTAAGCCCATCATTGTCAAAAAATGTGGAGAGCCTAATCAGTGGGGAAATTGGGCTGGCAATGTAGCTGCAATTGCACAAAATCATATTATTCGTCTTAAAAGCATACTCGCTGATAAAAAGAGTGAAGCTTATCGCGCCTTTCATGCCTTTCATAAAGAATTAAAGAACGGTTTAAATGACAGTATCGAACAAGAGGATGCACTCGAGATGTTGGCGCAACACCTTGTGACACGACCTATTTTTGAATCCTTGTTTGATGGAAATGAGTTTGTGAGTAAAAACGCCATCTCGCAAGCGATGGAAAAAATCTTAGCTGAACTTGATAAGATGAATATCAAAGACGAAGCCAAAGATCTTGAAAAGTTTTATCAAAGTATAAAGGATGATACAGAGGAGATTATTGAGACGCGAGCAAAACAGAATCTTATTATCAAACTTTACGAAGATTTTTTTACCAAAGCATTCAAAAAGACAACAGATAAACTTGGGATTGTTTATACGCCTATTGAAATAGTTGATTTTATCTTACATTCCGTCAATGATGTTTTAGAGCAAGAGTTTGGACAAAGCTTAAGTTCTCGAGGCGTCTCTATTCTTGACCCTTTCACGGGAACGGGGACCTTTATTACACGGCTTTTACAATCCAAGCGTATCAAACCAGAGGATATGGAATATAAATTCCGTCATGATATTCATGCCAATGAGATTGTTTTGCTTGCCTATTACATAGCAGCGATTAACATTGAATCGACCTATCATAGTCTTATGAAAGGAGAGTATATACCTTTTGAAGGAATTTGTTTAACTGATACGTTTTTGATGCTTGAAGAAAAAGATTTTTTTACACGCTATATGTTTGAGAATTCAGAGCAGTGTAAAAAACAGCAGGAAGCAGATATCCAAGTTATTGTTGGCAACCCTCCTTATTCAACAGGTCAAAAAAGTGCCAATGATAATAATCCAAACGTCCATTATGATACTCTTAATGATAGCATCAAAAATACATATGCATCAGGTTTGAATGTTGGTACTAACCGTAAAGAGCTTTATAACAGTTATATTCAAGCAATTAGATGGGCTAGTAATCGTTTAAGTTCTCAAGGCGGCGTTGTAGCCTATGTTTCTGGAAATGGATGGATAGATAAAATATTTGCGGATGGTATGCGAAGATGCTTACAAAATGAGTATTCTGCTATTTATATCATCAATCTTCGTGGTGATATTCGAAAAAATATAAAATCAAAAGAACAATCAAAAGAAGGGGGGAATGTTTTTGGCTCTGGAAGTCAAAGTGGAATAGTTATAACTCTTTTTGTGCGCAATCCAAATAAAAAACAACCGTGTAAGATTTACTATCATGATATTGGTGATGACCTTTCTACAAAGGAGAAATTATATCTCTTACATAAATTAAAAAGCATAAAAGGAATAATACAATCCAAACAGTTTATTGAGATTACGCCTAATGAAAAACATGATTGGATAAAGCAAAGAGTTGCTGATTTTGATCAATTCATACCTATGGGGGATAAAAGTACCCTTATAGATTCTAAAATTTTTGAAGAAGTCTCACTTGGTGTACAATCAAATAGAGATGCTTGGGTTTATAATTTTTCGAATGATGCACTAGATGAATCTATTCAAAAAACAATCAAATATTTTAATATACAAAAACAACTTATCTCCAAGAACCCGTCTATATCTGTAAAAGAAATTATTGATTATGATGCTACAAAAATTGGATGGTCTAGGGGGCTTCGTTCCAAACTGAAGCAAGAAATAGATGCAAAATTTGAACCAAATCTAAAAGCTCTCGTTCTTTATCGCCCGTTTATGACAATGTGGCATTATACATCACCATTCCTTAATGAGATACTAGGACAAACGCATCAATTTTTTAATTCAGATATTCCGCATAATCTTGGAATTTGTATTTCGGGTAAAGGAAGTCTATCTCATTTTTCCTGTCTCATGACTAATAAACCAATCAATTATCACACATTAGATACAACAAAATGCTATCCACTTATGTTCTATTGTGAAGAGAAAAAAACTCATGACCAGAGTTTGTTTGCTACAAATGTAAAAAAGAAAGTTCGTGATGGTATTACAGATGCGGGATTAGCACATTTTAAAGCCGCTTATCCTAATGAGAATATAACAAAAGAAGATATCTTTTATTATGTTTATGGAATTTTGCATTCGGAAGATTATCGTGCCCGTTATGCTGATAACCTCTCTAAAGAATTACCTCGTATCCCTTGTGTAAAGAGTGCTGAAGATTTTTGGAAATTTGTAACAGCAGGGCGTGAACTGGGTCATTTGCACGTGAATTATGAAGATCTAGAGCCTTATCCAGTGACCTTTAAAAAGGGTAATCCAAAAGTTACAGAGATCTCTAATCCCGAAAAATTCTATTATGTAACTGAAATGAAATTCGCAAAAGCAGCTAA
>NZ_JBHIQU010000041.1:0-4087 GCF_042196725.1 Bartonella sp. AC158YNML | reverse complement strand
TTTTCTTCTAAGAAAGGACCAGATTTAGCGAGATTTTGTTCTTCATTTTCGCAAATGACTAAGAGAATTTCATCAGAATTTATAAACACTGGTTTTTTCACAAATGCCTCCATACAGCCTATTGGCAAAAGTTATTTTCTAAGATATGGAGTGAACATATTTTCGATTTTAGAATAAGTCAATACAAATTTTCTAAAATAGAAAAAATTTTTTTTAGCGATAGACAAATAGTCTACACAAAAAAGTAACCTAATTTACATTTCAATGTGGAGAAAATTCTTTATGAAACAGTATAAAGAAGCTTTTAAAATATTTTCGTCATTAACAAATGAGCAAAAACGGGTGATTATTTTTCATCTTCTTCTTGCAAAGATCGTAGAAAAGAAATGACAGCTTTTCTATGTTCTGGCTTTGCGGAAGAATATAATTTAAAAAAATAATCATCACAATTATCGGGTATAAAATGAGGGGGGAGCGCTTTAAAAAATGAAGTTAATCTGACGAGTTCATCAGCAGATATGCTTCTATTTTCTTTATCATCATCAACAGAAAGCATCTTAGATACAACAGATGTATGAAGTCCCATATGTTTAGCTAGTTCAGTTCGGGACCCATGACCCATTGTTTTAAGCTTTTCATTTGCCCAAATTTTTATTTCTTTCTGAATATCCATACTTACCAGTATTCCTTTTGTTAAAAAAAATATCAACATTTCTATTTTAGAAAAAATATTGACATTTTTTCTATAATCGAATAAATGCCCATTTGATAAATAGAGAAATAATATGAATATCAAAAATTCAGCAGTTACGATTATAAAGTATTTAGGTGGTGCAAAACGTGTGTCGTTGATTTCTCAATGCCATGTATCTGCTGTTTATAAATGGACTTATCCTTTAAAAAAACTAGAGGGTAAAGGCGGCATTATACCAGCTAAATACCAAATTATGCTTTTAAATTATGCGCGAGATCATGGGATAGATTTGCGTCCAGAAGATTTTTTTTATCCCGAGCGCTTGCAGAGATTAATGCAAGAGCAACACCCCCCAATGTCGAAAATTTGCAAGAGCCGCGGTGTTGATCACACCGGCGATAGTTTGCAGCCTTAAGGAGATCAAAATGAGTTCGAATGAAATTTTATGGATAGCAGTGGTTTCAGTTTTGCTTTTAAGCGGAGTGATGTTTCGTATTGCTTTGTATTATCGCGATCAAGTTAAAGCACTTAAAGAGCAGGTTCAAGATATTAAGAAAAAAATGAAAGAGAATGAGTTTAGGTATTTAATGGAAAGCAAGCAGACAATTGATGAATGTGATGCGGATCTTGAAGAACGTGACAAGGAAATTAAAGAACTGAAGCAAGAGATTAAAGAACGTGAGGAGGAAATTGAAAAACTTAAACAAAAGATAGATGCGTACCGAGAAGATTTTAAACGGAAAAGTGAAAAGATACAGGCACTAAAAGCAGATGTGCAATCACGTGATACGGAAATTAAAGAACTTAAACAAAAGATAGAAGAACGTGACGACGAGGAAATTGAAGAACGTGACAAGGAAATTGAAGAACTGAAGCAAGAGATTAAACAGCGTGATGAAGCAGTAAAAGCGCCGCCTCATAAGAATAAGAAGAGTAAGAAGAAGGGTAAGTGAGGAGTGGATAAGATGACAGTTAAAAAGAAGTATGAATCTACTGATGAAACAATCGAAGTTAATGGAGTTACGCTTCATCGTATACGTGCTTTAAGAAATTTTAGAGATGTGTACGCAGGTGCTCTAGGTGGCTTTATTGAAAATGAAAGCAATTTAAGTCATGAGGGAGACTGTTGGGTTGGGGACGATGCAAAGGTTTATGGTAGTGCTAGGGTTTACGGTCGAGCCAAGGTTTTTGGTAATGCCAACGTTTATGATAACGCTCATGTTTATGGCAATGCCATTGTTTATTTTGATGCTAAAGTTTTTGATAATGCACATGTATACGGTACAGCAATAATTTGTGGAAATGCCCGTGTGTGTGGTGATGCATGGATTGATACAGGTTTTATTAGTGGTTGTGATTTAGTTAATAGTAGTAAAAAGAAATACGAACTTACAGACGATACAGTTGATCTCGGTCCTTTCAAGTTACACCGAATACGAGCATTGAGAAGCTTTGGAAAAGTAAAGAAAGGTGATTTAGGTGGCTGGGTAGAGAGTGAAGAGAACCTCAGTCACGAAGGTAATTGTTGGATTAGTGGTTTAGGGGCTGTTTTTGGTGGCGGCAGATTACGTGGTGATCACCTAGTTCCAAACTTTAATTACATTTCCAATACGACTTATAAATTGTCTATGTTAACACCACAACAATACATGGCATCTCTACCTTGGCACCGTAGAATATGGGAGCGACTCCGTTATTATTGGGAGTGCGGAATATGGCTTTAGAGCTTCATAAACGTGATGAATAATACAATTCTTTGTTTTGATCTAGGTACCAAAACGGGGTGGGCGATACGTGGTGCAAGTGGTGACATATTCAGTGGTACCGTGAATTTTCAATTGCGCCGTTTTGAAGGCGGTGGAATGCGTTACTTGCGTTTTAAGCAATGGCTATCAGAAATAAAGCAGACAGCAGGTCAAATTGACGCGGTGTATTTTGAAGAGGTGAGGCGTCATAAAGGTACAGATGCCGCGCATGTTTACGGCGGTTTGTTAGCAACGTTAACGGCGTGGTGTGAACAGCATCAGATACCGTATGAGGGGATACCAGTAAGTACGATTAAGAAAGCGATGACGGGGAAGGGGAATGCGTCGAAAGAAGAGATGATAGAGGCAATGTGTATTAAAGGACACAAGCCATGTGATGATAATGAAGCAGATGCTTTAGCAATTTTATATTTGGTTAAAGAGAAGGAGATCTTAGAGTGATGTCCAACAATAAAGTGGCGTTTGTAAAATTTAATACAGATCAGTTTTTAAAAGAGCTTACAAGTTTAAAAGCGACAGAGAAGGCTGTTTATACAACACTTGTGTTGCTAATGAATAATAGAAAAGCGCTTCTTATCAATTATGCGTCTTGTTTATCGGGTTGGTGTGGGTGTTCAGTGCAAACGTTTAAAAAGGCGTTAGAAACTTTAATAATGATGGGTCTTATTACGCGTTTAGAGAATAGGCGCTTATGGCATAAGTCATTAGCTTTTGATCAAAGTGTTCAAAGAAAATATTCAGAAAGAGTTTCAAAAGCAGCTTTAGCAAGGTGGAGTAAGAAAAGAGAGGAGGCAATACATGTCAACTAAGTTGCCATGGACGAGGCTGTTTGCAGACCAGTGGGCAATAGTTGTTGATTATTTGCCTGCTGTAGAGGGCAATATCTATATGCGATTACGGTTACGTATGTTGCGTACTGGTGAACCTCTTTTTTATAATATTAAAGTTTTATCTCATTACACTGGTTATTCAGTGAAGAAGTTTGAAGCGGCACTGAATGTTTTGCTTGAAGAAGGATATCTCATTCGTTTAGCAGATGGTCGCTTGTGGAGTTTACAGGTTGAAGAGGAATTAAAAGAAGCAGCTTTTATTGAAGAGCAGGAGGGTAATTATGGCAAATAAATTACCTTGGGTACGTAATTTTTATCAAGAGTGGATTATGGACTTTGCTGGCACTGATGCAGCAGAAAAAGCCACTTATAGTACACTCACTGCTTTTATGTATAGAACTTGTGAACCTCTTTATGATGATGCCTCTGTTTTAGCACGTGCTGTTGGCTGTTCAGTACAAACTTTTAAAAAATCATTAGAAAAACTCATTCGAAAAAAATTAATTATCCGCTTGGAAAATGGAAATTTATGGAGTGCACAAGTTGAAGAAGAGTTACTAAATTGCAATGAGAATTTAGAAAAATCTTCAGAAAAGGCTTCAAAAGCAGCAAAAGCTAGATGGGATAAAAACAAAGATAAAAGTAATGATGATGCACGTGCAATGCATGAGCAATGCACAAGCAATGCATACGCAATGCACGAGCAATGCTTGGAAATGCACAATAACATTAACATTAACAATAACAAAAAAAATAAAAATATTATTTTATCAAAAAGAGAAATTGATTTTGAAAAT
>NZ_JBHIQU010000040.1:0-4092 GCF_042196725.1 Bartonella sp. AC158YNML | reverse complement strand
AAGAAATATACGGCTGATCAAGTTAGTGGTCTTATCAATGATGGTTTTAACGAGTCGAAATCTTATACAGATATGAAATTTGAGGCGTTGAATTATGCCATTGAAGATGTCCGCAAGGAGGCAAGGCAAGCAGCTGCTGTTGGTTTGGCTGTGTCTAATTTGAGTTATGATGACACCCCTGGAAAGTTAAGCTTTTCATTTGGTAGTGGTTTGTGGCGGAGTCAATCGGCATTTGCTATTGGTGCTGGTTATATGTCTGAAAGTGGCAAAATTCGTTCTAACTTATCTGTCACGAGCTCAGGAGGTCAATGGGGGGTAGGCGCTGGATTTAGAGTAACGCTAAATTAGTGATAAAAATAAGATATTTAACACTCCCCCATTTGCCCTTGCTTTTATGAAGTAGGGGCAAATTTTTTTAAGCATATGAACGCAATTAAAATATGGGTTCTACCCCCAGCAAATCTTTTAGCAACTGTTACCAAGAAACTACATTTTTACCTCTACAGTAAATTATTTTCTCTAAATACTTCAAAAGAATCTTTTTTCTTGATATCTTTAGGATATGGTTTATAAATAGTAAAAATTTTAGTGAGTAAGACTTATTTTGCTAAGTAAATTTTCAAAGCGGGGCAAGTAATGCGTGAAGACAGAAAAGAAATCACAAAGGCATACATGTATCCTTGCATAATACATGAAAAAAGAAAAATCACCAAAAAACCAGTTATTCAGGATAATCTAAACCTCTTAAATATTACAATATCTTTTACTTTAATTTGTTGTTAATAAAGCCACATTTTCTAATAAAGTGAAATTTTATAATAGCTAAATATAATAAACCTCTGTGAAGTATTTTTAGTATTATCAAGTAAAAAAGTAATATTAGTACACAAAATTCCTTTATTGTTAGGCAGTAGAATAACATATCAGAACCTCAAATCCTCTATGTATATTTTGCGCCTAAAAGGTCTAATATCCAGATCTCATTACATAAAACAAATACAACAATATAAATATTCAAAATGCTAACACTAACAAAACGCCCAAAACCTAATTTACAATAACTCTATATCGTTAAAATGTGTCATTTTTGTGTTGTTCAGTGTGTTTCTAAAGTTTTTTTCTTGGAGAGTTCATTATGAAAAAAATCTATGCCATACAAACAGAAATGAGTAATTTAAAAAATTTTCGTTCTCCTCATTCATTTTCTTTGGTTAAGAGTGTTTCGTTTGCTGCAATGGTTGCATTTTTATCAAATGTTTCTCCTGTTTTTTCAGCAAATCCTGATTTTAGAAATACATTTGTTGAAGGTTTAAAAAGTGCTGATGTGTCTTATCTAAAAAGTATCGTCTCTGTTGCTGGTTTGAATACTTCTGATGACTACGCAAATTTTTTAACCAAAACCCTTTCCGATAAGAGTGACAAGAGTTCTGTCGTGAATGTTTTAACAGAAAACGGCGGTTTTGCACGAGTTGGAAATGTTGGTCATAAAAAAGCGTCACAGCTTACAAGAATAGCGGTTAACGATATAAGTACGAAAAGAACGTTGTTGCCTGTTGATGATGATTATAATGGTGATGTTGGATCGTCTAGTGTTCGGGATACAACAAAGAATAACACAATGTTGAATACGCGGGCAATGCCCATAGCTGAAAGAATTGGTGTGCTTCCAAGAAATAATGAGAATATATTGATAGGTAAGAGTCCAGCAGTGAAGGGCAGTAATATCATTGCTATTGGTAATGGTATGCAGACACATTCAAAAAATAGCCTCTATGAATCGGCCATTGGTATCGGTAATTATGTGCATTTTTACGCTCCTGCGACTACTGTTATTGGTGATAGAGCACAGGTAAAGGAATATGGGAGCGTTGCTTTAGGTAGTGGTTCTGTGGCAGATGTTGCTAAAGATGTTGCTGGTTTTAATCCTTTACTTAAAAAAGTTGCAACTGATACGGATTTCACATGGAGGAGTACGCTGGGTGCAGTCAGTGTTGGTGATGCTGGTAATAAAAAAACACGGCAAATTACAGGAGTAGCAGCAGGAACGAACGGAACTGATGTTGTTAATGTTGCACAGCTTCAATCCTTACAAAGTTACGTAGATCAAGGTTGGCACCTGTCTGTTGGTGGTGCAAATGCTACAACTGTTGGCATAAAGAGCAAAGTCGATTTATCAGCAGCAAGTACAAATCTTACGATTACAAAAGGTGATAAAGATAATAATATAAAATTTGATCTGGCTAAGGAAATTGCAGTCAATAAAGTAACTGCAGGAAGCAGTACCCTAGACGCAACAGGTTTAGTAATTTCTGGAGGTCCTAAAATAGTCACCGGTGGTATTGATGCTGGTAGTAAAAAGATAACAGGAGTGGCAACGGGTACTGAAAGCACCGATGCGGTGAATTTTGGACAACTGAAGGAAATAAAAGAACAGGTAGCAACCAGTAGTAACTTTGTGAAGCAGGATTCTGCAACGAAACACATCACCATTGGTAAGGATACAGATGGTGATAAAATTGATATTTCCAACAATAAAAATGAAAAGCGTACTCTTACTGGTATAAAGGATGGAGCGCTTTTAGGAGATTCAAATGAAGCGGTTACAGGTTCTCAGCTGTTTACTACAAATCAAAAGGTTACCACTGTAGCCACGAATATAGCCAAGTCTTTTGGGGGTGACGCTAAATATGAAGATGGCACGTGGACAAATCCAACTTTTAAAATAAAGTCAGTTAACTCTGATGGTAAGGAAAAAGATGAGACTTATCACAATGTAGCAGATGCACTTGCAGGTGTTGGTAGTTCTATCACGAATGTTCAGAATAAATTAACTAAACAGGTTACAAATGTGATTACCAAAGTTGAAAGCGAGAGCTTTGTTCAACAAGAAGAGATGCACCGTCTCACTATTGGTGCAAAAACAGAAGGCAGTGAAATCAATATCGCCAATAAAAGTGGTGAGGCTCGAACTCTTTCTGGTGTTGGAGAAGCAAAGAATAACAATGATGCCGTTAACAAAGGGCAGTTAGATACCAATATTGAGACTATCAATAATAATATAACAAATAAGTTTGACACACTTACTCAAAACATAACGAATATTACGCAACAAGTTAAAGGTGATTCTTTACTATGGAGCGAGACTGATACAGCTTTTGTAGCAACACATGGAGAGAAAAAAGAAAACAGCAAGATTACGTCTCTTCAGAATGGAGATATAACTAAAGACTCAACAGATGCCGTAAATGGTTCCCAGCTTTATACACTAGGTAGCAGTGTTGCAAAGTCTTTAGGTGGTGAAGCTGAGTATGAAAATGGCAAATGGACAGCACCTACATTTACGGTTAAGACAGTTAAGGATGATGGCAACTCTGAAGAGACGAAATATAAAACTGTAGCGGAGGCTTTGACTGGAGTTGGTAGTTCTATCACGAATGTTAAAAATGAGGTTACTAAAGAGATTACTAGTGCGATTACTAATATGAAAGTTGATAGCCTTGTTAAGCAAGAGGCAGATACAAATCGGATCACTATTGGTAAAGAAGTAGAAGGCACTAAAATCGATATTACAAATAAGGATGGTAATAATCGGACTCTTTCTGGAGTTGCCGCAGGTACTGCAGATACTGACGCTGTGAATTTTTTGCAACTGCAAAAAGTTGAAAAGGATGTTAAAGAACAAGTAGCAGCCAGTAGTTTCGTAAAACAGGATCTTACAACAGAACACATCAGCATTGGTAAAGATACAGGTGGTGATAAAATCGATATTGCCAACAACAAAGATGAAAAGCGTACTCTTACAGGTATAAAAGGTGGAGCGCTTTTAGAAGATTCAAATGAAGCGGTCATTGGTTCTCAGTTGTTTACTACAAATCAAAATGTTACCACTGTAGCCACGAATATAGCCAAGTCCTTTGGTGGTGGTGCTAAGTATGAAAAAGGAGAATGGGTTGCTCCTACCTTCAAGCTTAAAACTGTCAATTCTGATGGTAGTGTTGGTGAGGAAAAGGTTTACAATAGTGTAGCGGAAGCTCTTTCTGATATTAGTACTTCTGTTACGAATGTTCATAATGATGTGACCACTGTTGTCAG
>NZ_JBHIQU010000039.1:0-4194 GCF_042196725.1 Bartonella sp. AC158YNML | reverse complement strand
CGAGCTTTAAGAGAAGCAAAAAAGCAAAAATGCGAACTCATAGAAATCAAACCTACCGGTGAACTGCTTATCTATCTGAAAGCAGATATCCCATTACCAAACTCAACAGTAAATCCTGACAAGCTATTGTCTTTGTCAAAAAATGAAAGTGATGAAGTTTTACTTTACAACATGTAATTTACCATGCCAAAATCACGCCCCCCTCATCTCGTCAAAGAAATTACACGCCACGGTAAAATCATATGGTATGTACGTATTGGTCATGGAAAACGTATTAGAATACGCGGGATTTATGGAACGCAAGAGTTTGTTGACAATTACAAAAGCGCACTTGCCGAATTACAAGGGCTTATACTCCCTAAATCCAAAACCGGTAAGCTAGTCGAAGGTTCATTTGCATGGCTCCTTAAACAGTATCTTAATAGCTCCAATTGGCATAACCTCGCTAAAGCCACAAAGAAACAAAGAGAATACACTCTTATGAAAGTATGCGATACTATAGGACACATTTCATACCAAGCAATCGAAAAGAAACATATCATAGCCGGTGTTGAACGGCGCAAAGAAACACCAGCAATGGCTAGAGACTTTCTACAATCCCTAAATGGGCTTTTTAAATGGGCGATTGAACAAGGACTTTTGGAAAGCAACCCTACTTTAGGTATCACAAGACCTCCTCTAAAAAATAAAGAGGGCTTTCCCGTTTGGACAGAAGAAGATGTTGAAAAATATTACCAACGCTGGTCACATGGTACCCATGAACGTGTTTGGATTGATGTTCTTCTTTACACGGGTTTGCGTCGTGGTGATGCAGTCCGCATTGGTTGGAAAGACGTAAAAGATAATATCATTCATCTCAAAACAGAAAAGAGCCAATTTAAGACAGATGTCTTTCTCCCAATTTTGCCAGAATTAGCCAAAACGCTTAAAGTTGGTCCTATTGGAGAAGAAACATTTATCTGTAGTAAAAGGCGAAAAGCACTCTCCAAAGAAAACTTCGGAACTCTATTCTATAAGGCATGTATCCAAGCAGGCATAAAAAAATCAGCCCATGGCTTAAGAAAATTAGCAGCAACACGCGCGGCTAATTCCGGGGCAACAGTATCACAATTGAAAGCACTCTTTGGCTGGACAGATGACGCCATGGCATCTCTCTACACAAAGAGCGCAGATCGCAAAAAACTCGCTCTTGAATCAATACAAAAGCTCCAAAAAAGTTAGGGATAGAGACAAAAAAACGTAATAAAATCAAAACTCAACTATTCCCTTACATTAAATATAACTTATTGATTTAATTATTATTGGTTACCCCTCTGAATAATAATATTCAAAATTATAATTCTTTAAATAAAATCAGTTATAAATACATTTTGTATTAGACATAATTAATATCAATTATTTTTTAATTTTGACAAAAAACCAAAAATATCTTACCAAATAAAGACAATTACTGAAATTAATAACAACTATCCATTTTCACTTCTTCTTATGAAGTTCGCGGGGAAATGAATATTTGGGGGCTCTCATAAGGAGAATACTGGTGTATAAAACATCCCTTTTATCATGCACGGCTGTAGCCGCTATTATCCTATTTAACATCCAGTTCAGTGCACATGCTGAAACCCTCGTAGTTTCTGAGGGAAAACAACAAGAAGTATCCGATAAAACCTACGAAACTATTCACGCAAAAGGCGGTGGCAAAATCATTGGAAAACATTTAACCATTGTTACGAATAAAGATATAAACCAGGGCACAAACGAAACCGTCTATGCTGTAACAGCAGAAGGTGCTGACAGTGCGATTGAGTTACTGGATGGCACAACCATTAAAGGCACTGGTTCTGATATTTTCTTAGGCCTTGAAGCCAAAGACGGTGCGACACTTCAAATGACTAAAGGAACAATTACATATTCTGGAATGGCGTCCTCCTCATCTGGCATTTTATCTAGCACTGGTGCTTCCTTTTCTGACAGTAAGAGTAAAAAAAACAAGCTGGAAGACGTGGTAATATCGAGTGAAAACGATAACAGTTCACTATCCTTAGGAATAAGTGCTAAAAACAGCACAGTAACCTTGAACAATGTAACCGTAACTCAAGCACTAACAGGCATATTTGCAGATGATCACTCAACAATAACAGTGTCTGGAGGATCATTTCTTGCAAAAAATACAGCAATATCTGCTCAAAATGGCAGCATCATTACTTTAAACAACAATGTTACAGTCGCATCATCTAATGGTACTGGACTCCATGCAGATGGTATAGAATCCAAGATCACAATGAAAGGAGGGGCTGTCATAGGAGGAAGTTTGAATGGACATGAAGGCGCATTACTTACAGAAAATGGTGGACGTATTGAAATTACGGATGTTACTCTAACAACAGATGGCAAAGGAGCCGGTGCACTTGCACTTGGTCCCGATAGCAGAATTGAATTGCATGGAACGGCAACGATTAATAATATTTTGAAGGGTCTTAGAGCAATAAATGGTGGCAAAATTACCAGCGAAAATTTAACAGTAGTCGGTGGTAAAGCAATTAATGAAAATCTCAGCAAAATAAGCACTGGTGTACGGACAGAGGATTCTGGTAGTGAAATTCAGTTAACCGGCAAAACAACCATTCAAAATGTCGATGAAGGTTTTTATGCAGACGGTGGAAGTAAAATCATTAGCGGAGATTTAACAATAACCGGTAGTGAATCCGAAGAACCAACCGTTGGTGTAAACATTTGGGATCCCGATAGTATAGTTGAATTCAATGGCAAAACAACCATTCAAAATGTTGATGTTGGTCTTTTTGTCATTGAAGGTAGCACAATTAAAACGAGCAATAGCGCTATTGATACTAATTCTAAAGATCTAGATACCCAATCCGACACTCCTCAGAATGGGAAGAAAAATAAAATAGAAGCAAAAATGGCTGCGCTGGTTGTAATAAATGGTGGACATATTGATCTGACAGATGTTTCTGCCACAGCAGAAGTTGCCGGTTTACAATTCGCAACTTTCTCCGATGATAATCCAAATAGCTCGCATGATCCACAAAAATATCATAGTAATGAGATCAATCTGACCAATGCAGAGCTTCATGCTGAAAATGGCACAGGAATTTTCATTAGAGCTGTTGTTGAAAAAAGCATCGAAGATGCTGCTGCTCCATCAATCGGCACAGTCAATCTTAAAAAATCAGAAGTCCATGCTGACGTATTATTAGGAGATGGTATTTTTTGGGACAAAACGTCATGGAAAGATAAAGATTTGTGGGATGGTAAAGAGGTTAAAGCGATCTCCAACGGCACCTTCACATTAAGCGCTGATCAGTCTACTCTAGAAGGCAGAGCAAATATTGCTAAAGACAGAAATGTACGTTTTGATCTGAAAAACGATACAACATGGACGTTGAAAATTAGCAAAAACGAAAAAGATGATGATGGCAATCTGCTTGATATCGCTCAAAGATCTCGTTCTGATGTTTCTGTGCTTAATCTCGATAACAGCTCCATTGTTTTTGAGAAACCAACCGAAGATCATTACCAAACATTGCATATAGGTTCTGGTAAACCAGACACGCAAGAAGTCTACAATGCAACGGGTGATGCAAAGATTTACTTCAACACGGCTTGGAGTGATGGTGCTGCAATAAATAACCAAAAAACCGATAGACTTTTGATCCATGGGGATGTCTCTGGCAACACATCAGTTTATGTCACGGGGCGCTTAGAAGAGAACAATATCGAAGCAAACACCTCTGCTGCTGCCAATGTCCGTGGTCTTTCACTCATTCAAGTTTCTGGAAAAGCAGAAGAAAACTCTTTCAAACTGGTAAATGGTTATACCACAAGAGGTGGCTTACCGGATATGTATACACTACGTGCCTATGGACCAGACTCAAGCCAAGGCAAAGCCGATATTGCACAAAACCTCTTTGATGAAAAGAATGAAAATTTCTGGGATTTCCGTTTGCAACCCGAACTGCTTGGCTCCAATTCTGGTTCAAATCCTGATCCTGAAACAAATATCCCTACCGTTGCCCCTGTACCACAAACAGCAAGCTATTTGGTCATGCCAAATGCTCTCTTCTACAGTGGATTAACCGATATGGCTAAACAAAACGCACTCTTAGCCAATATCAGAACATCTGTCTTAGGAAAAGAAGAGGAAAAACAAACCGGTTTCTTCCTCTATACTTA
>NZ_JBHIQU010000038.1:1546-4831 GCF_042196725.1 Bartonella sp. AC158YNML | reverse complement strand
CTGTTTCCCTTCTCGTTCATGGCTCTCTTGCACAACAAACCCCTCCTGGCAAGCTTTGGCTTGAAGCTCATGAACTGCGTGATGGTGTAGAAATTCTTAAAACACCTATCAACATTCCTTTGCGTGCTGATGTTCGCGAACAATTCAAAATTTTATTGAGGTTTTAACATGAAGCATGAAAGTGGTTTACCCTTTGCAATTGACAGATCGGTAGGCAAAGACGAACAACAAAGCGTGGTGTTTTATGGCAAGCGCCCTTTTCTTCAAGCGGGTGAACTCAATGAGGTTCAAACCATCATCAGGGGGCGTCATGACCGTTTGGGGCGCCTTGTGGCAAAAGAAGGAGACCGCGTTGAACGCGCTGATGCTTTTGTTAATAAAGAGACAAGGACTGTCACGTTAACAGAGGGCAAAATTTATATCGCAGGCGACATCTTTCCTGTCTCAAATGCTGTCTTGGAGAATATTTCCATGATTGGGCGTGTGGAAATTGGTGTAAAGCTACAAAAGAAATGGGTGACATATGAGGATGATCCAGAGCTGTTGGGGCAAGTTGCCGGCAGTTTGGCAGAAGGAGAGCCCGGAGCGGCACGCGAAGTCGCAAAACTTGTCTGGGCTCTCAAAGATGATGAGCAGCAAGGGGCTTTCTTTCCGGTCTATATCTTACAAGATGGCGTTTTGATTGATCAAAAATCGCCCTCACTCCTTGAACCGGCCATGCAAGCCATTGCGACGTACGACCGCGCCCATGGGCATTATATCGTGGGGGGATGCCGTGTAAGTGCATTGGGAGCAAATAACGGTTGCCAAGTGTTTAGCATTCAAGAGGGAGAAGCCAATATCAATGGTTTTAAACGCAAACGCTTAGCAGCTTTGCGCCATGAAGAGATGGAAGATTTTTCGACAAGCGTTGTTCCTAGCGAAACGCATATTTTTTCGCCCCCAAAAGGGAAAACAAGCTTTACCTTTAAACCCTATTATTTTCCTCTTGCTGATATTCAGTCTCTTTTGTTGACAAAAGAAAAAACCGTTACCGTCACCCGCGGTGCCGTTGCCGCAGGGCGTGATGGCGTGCCGGATAAAAGCATCACCGCGTTTATCAAAATTGTTCAAGGAACTAAAGAATTTAAAGAAGGAACGGATTTTAAAAAAACCGGAGACACCATTGATTGGGCACCGGTGGGAGACGAACCTTTAGCAGGGAGCAGCTATAAGGTGACTTATCGCTATCGTGCAAAAATCACGGCTGATAAAGTCACAGCGCAGGAAATTACAGTATCAGGGGGTGCGGAGGGTGGTGATATCATTGTCAGTTACACTTACAAACTCCCCCGCATTGACCGTATTGGTCTCAACACAGGGGGAAATGTCGTCTATATCAAAGGGATTTCTTCAGACCAACCCATGGCACCTAGTGTCCCTGATGAGGTGTTGTCGCTCGCAACCATTACCAACAATTGGCTTAGTACCCCCCTTGTGGTCAATGATGGCACCCGTGTTGCCCCCTATGATGAGATGTGGCGCTATTTTCAACGGGTGCTTTCCCTTGACCGGTTGATGCAGTTAGAGCGCATTAAAAGCAATGTAGACTCTAAAGAGCCTGTTGCCAAAAAAGGCATGTTTGCTGATCCTTTTCTCGATGATAGTTACAGAGATGAAGGCTTTCAACAAACGGGGGCTGTAGGCAATGGCATTTTGCAGCTTGCTATTGACCCAACATTCTATACTGCTCCTTTAAAAGCGCCTGTCACCCTTGACTGGACAAATGAAGTGATCATTGCGCAAGAGTTGACAACGGCTTGCGAAAAAATCAATCCTTATCAAAATTTTGCACCGCTGCCTGGTACAGTAACCCTTGAACCCGCAACAGACTTTTGGCACGAACAGCGCACCGATTGGCTCTCAAGCGTGACCAATCAAATCATTATGGGAAAACATCGCGGCAGTACCATACGTAGAACAGAAGTAAGCGATAATTTCATCAACACACACCAAGAACAAATCGATTTTTTAAGACAAATTACCCTTCACTTTAAAATTGAAGGTTTTGGCAGTAGCGAAATCTTGGAAAGTCTTACCTTTGATGGTGTGGATATTTTGCCAGCGAGCCGCCTTGTTGCCGATAGACAAGGCGTCCTTGAGGGCACTTTCACGATTCCACAAAATATTACCGCTGGTACAAAAAATGTCGTGGCACAGGGGAAAGGGGGCACCATTGCAACGGGGCTTTTTACCGGACAAGGTCTGATTGATGTGAAAGTGATGCGGCGTACCACAACGGTGAAGATATGGACGCAATTTGACCCACAAGCGCAAGTCTTTACCCCCGATGAAACACGGCAAATCACTGGAATTGACTTTCATCTTTGTAAAATCGGCAATCAGAACCATGATCTGGTGATTGATTTGGTGACAACCGAAAACGGCTATCCTACCGCCGATATTCAAGCACAAAGCTTTTATTCTATGAAGGGCGCAAAGCTAGGTTGGGCAGAAGCACGCTATGATGTCCCCTTGTTAGTCCCTAATGATCGTCTCACTGCTTTTATCATTAAAACCGATGATGCTGATCATGCCATCTCACTAGCAAAGCTTGGAGATTTTGATGCAGAACACCAAAGATTTGTCTCAAGTCACCCTTACGTGACCGGTCCACGCTTTTCTTCTGTTAACGCACAAAGTTGGAGCGCCCATCAAGATGAGGCTTTAGCTTTTCGGGTGCTCGCTGCACGCTATAGGCAAACAGAAAAGATTGTCGATTTAGGCACCTTTGACCTTGTAGACTGCTCTGATTTGCAAATACGCGCAGCCATTGAGTTGCCTTCAAGTGAGTGTTCTGTCATCTTTGAAATTGAACGAAACAATGGCACAATTTATCAACTTCTTCCCTTTCAATTGCTCAGTCTTACTGAATATATCAGTGAAAAGGTCAAGCTTCGCGCTATTCTTAAAGGCACCGAGAAACTCTCACCGGTGTTATTTGCCCCTATTCAGTTGATTGCGGGAAAAATCCATAAGGAAGCGACCTATGTCACGCGTGCTTTTGCCTTTGGTGAAAAGGCAAGGTTGACCAGCTATATCAAAACCTTTTTACCGGGTGGTGCAACCTTTTCACTGGAGATGCAACTAGATGATGGTGGTTTCACCCCTTTGAAACTTGACGAAACAGAACAACTCGCTGAACCACTTTGGACAGAACGAAAATTTGTGAGCAGTGACAAAACAGCCAAACAAGCGCGCTTGAAATTGACCCTTACCGGTGGACCTGCTGCGCGGTCCATGGTG
>NZ_JBHIQU010000038.1:0-1446 GCF_042196725.1 Bartonella sp. AC158YNML | reverse complement strand
GGGCGTTTTATCAGTTCTGAATTCCCAATCTTGCGGGAAAATTTGACCAAAATTGATCAAGCACTTGCGGAAGTTGAGGAAAAGGTAAACGAAAAGGCGCCTTTACAGCACACGCATACGATCAACGAAATCGCAGATCTAGAAAGCGCTCTCAATGGCAAAATGGCAGCGGATAAAACCTTTACTTTTGCTGATTTAAGCGATATCGAAGGGGCAAAAGATGCCGCTAACAACTATGTTCTCTATAAATCAAGCAACAATAACTTTACCTTTGGCAGTGCTGTCTCACTGTTAGGCGCGCATCAACATAAAACCGAAGATATTGTGGGGCTTGATGATTTTAGAGCCAAAATTAATCAAGATCTAACCAGTTATGGTCGCCTAGCCAGCCCAAATGAATGGCAAAGTTATAATAAATTTACCAGCAAAGTCACTATAAATGGCGGTTTAGAACTGTTGGGTAATTCATTACTCAATCTCACTCATAATAACAAAGTGGTTACCAGTCTAAGTGCAAGCGGAAGCTTGCTTAAAGGACCTTTGAGGGTTGATGGAGATCTTGTTTATACGAAATCAGAAATAGATAAATTGGTAGCTTTATTAACCAAAAAACCTGTCGAAATCCTCATGACAGAAAGTGGCACTATCCCGTTTCCTGAAGGTATGACGGATAACACAGAAATTGAAATATGTGCATGGGGTGGCGGCGGTAGCGGGGGGGCTGGAGGTTGGTTAAAAAATACTTATAACGGTCGTGTCACGTATGCCTACTACGGTGGCGGTGGAGGTGGAGGAGGACAAGGTGTCCGTATTCAAATTAAAGGATCTCAACTTAGAAAATCAAGAAATATTCAAATTGGTCGTGGTGGTAAAAATGGTAATGGTGGGGCAACGATTATTGAAGGAGTTCTCGTAGCAAATGGTGGGAGTATAGGCTCTCAGGGTAGCGGAGTTACCAAAACAGTAGGAGCAGGAGGAACAGGAGGTTACTCCGGCATTAAAAACTTTATTTTTTCTGGCGGCAATGGTGGAAATGGCGGAAGCTGTGACGGTGGAAGCTCTCTTTTTGGTGGTGCTGGTGGCGGTGGCGGATCTAGTAATGGTGGCGGTGGCGGCTGTGGTGGTGAAAGTGACAAAGGTGGAAAAGGTGGCAGAGGTGGTCGTAATCAAGCTGACGCAGGTGGCGGTGGAGGAGGTTATTTTCCTGGAAAGGATGCAGAAAATTATAACACTGGTGATGGCGGGAATGGCGCTGTATTGTTTAGATTTTTTATATAGGAGTTTTTTATGGAATATGCAGTTGTTGAAAATGGTGTGGTAACCAACATTATTGTAGCCTCAGAAGATTATGTTCACGCCTTTGAGGGTGAGGCAATCCCCTCACGTGAAGCGCAGATCGGCTGGACTTATAAAGACGAAGTGTTCTCTCCTCCCGTGGTGGATGAA
>NZ_JBHIQU010000037.1:0-5101 GCF_042196725.1 Bartonella sp. AC158YNML | reverse complement strand
AGGTGGAAATTTGCTTCCTTATCAAGACAAAATCCAAAAGAAACTTATGGATTGTCCAACTATCACACTTCAAACCGCAAATGGAATAGAAAAGGTCATTCCTTGCGCAAAAATTACCACAAAAGGTATGGGGCTGCTGTCTCAAGAGCTTAAAAGACAAAGCATGCATTAAGAGGCTATTGTTATGAATAAAAAATACGAATTAACTGATGAAATTCTATAGCCTCAAGAAATAGGCTTCTAACAACCAAACAACCATTTTTAACACATGCGTGATTCACGCCACGAGGGAATTGCGTCTTCAATGGAGGAAAGAAAAATGAATGAACAAAACACTAACTTAACAGAAGTAAACAAAACAAACGATTGTGAAATCAAACCTACAGCTATGGAACTTATTTTAGAAAGAGCTTTAAAAGATGATGTTGGTCTGGACCGTCTCAAGAGCCTTCTCGAATTGCGAGAAAAGGAGATAGAACGACAAGAGCGCCAAAACTTTGTCCGTGATCTTTCTGCTATGCAAATGGAATACAAAGATATCGAACAAAACGCCATTAATACACATACTAAAAGCCTCTATACAACGCTTGATAAATATATTGATGCTATCAAAGAACCTCTTGCAAAACATCACTTTGCCTTGTTCTCTCGTATCAAAGACCAGAGTTCAAATGACATAACTGTAGAAATGACTTTAAAGCATATATCGGGCAATGAAATATCAACACAAGGAACATTTCCCATTGATGCTACAGGAAGCAAAAATAACACACAAGCGGTTGGTTCTACTATAAGCTACGCACGTAGATATCTCTTAGGCATGCTTCTTAATGTTGCAAGAAAAGAAGACGATACAGATGGAATAACACTTCTTGCGGGTATCTCTCCTGAACAGATGAATGAAATCAAAGAATTAATTAAAAAAACACAATCTGAAGAAAGTGGGCTTCTCTCTTTCATAGGAGTAAAAAATCTAAAAGATATGTCTTTTAAACAAGCACAAAACGCTTTGTTTGCTTTGAAAAAAAAGCAACGAAAGCAAATGAATAAAGCACAACAAGAGCAATTAGATGCACCTATACAAGATATTGAATATGCACCAACTCAACAACAAACGGCGGTGTGAGATGGAACAAAGAACAGCAGAATGGTTTCAAGCGCGCTTAGGAAAAGTCACTGCTTCAAACGTTTACAACGTACTCAGTAAGACAGCAAAAGGTTTGCCTACAAGCAAATATGAAGACTACAAAACGAAACTCATGACAGAACGCTTAATAGAGGAAATAAGCCAATCTTATACAACACCTGCTATGCAATGGGGCATTGAACATGAAGAGAATGCCTTGAGAGAATATGAATTCATTTATGACGCAGAAGTCACAAGATGCGGGTTTATCCCACACCCCAAAATGGAAATGGCGGGGGCTAGTCCTGATGGGTTCATTGGAGAGGACGGTTTAATCGAAGTCAAATGTCCACAATCAACAACCCATCTTCGTTTTTTTATTTATGACGAAATCAAGCCTGAATATATCGCACAGATGCAATTCCAAATGGCATGCACTGGACGCAAATGGTGTGATTTCATGAGCTATAATCCAAACTTTGTAGGCAAATCTACTGGTTTGAGAATGAAAATCAAACGTGTCCTCCGTGATGAGAAACACATTGAAGAGATCAATAAAGCGGTCGAAATCTTTTTAGGGGAAATAGAACAAGAGATGCAAAAGATTTTGGCAAAAGCTGCTTAAACCTATGGGGGTGCTCTCTCCTCCCAGCACCCCCACCCATTTACCAAGGAAATTAAACGTGTGTAACACTAAACATATTATCATACAGCCTGCTAAAGATGAGGAATTTTGTTTTTTTACCATTGGCTATGAAGGTAAGTCCCTTGAGGATTATCTTAGTTGTCTCATAGAAAACAATATCAAAACTTTATGTGATGTTCGTAAAAATCCAATAAGTAGAAAACACGGATTTTCAAAAAGACAATTAGAAAAAGCTGTAAGCAATATTGATATTGAATATATGCATATGCCTGAACTTGGAATTGCTTCTGAAAAACGAAGAAATTTGAAAACACAAAAAGATTATGACCGCCTTTTTAAAAATTATCAAAATACAACTCTCAAGAATAATTTTTGTGCAATAAACAAATTATATCAAATTTTTTTAAACAAAAAGCGCGTTGCAATCACCTGTTTTGAAGCCAATGTATGCATGTGTCATAGAGGACAACTCGCATTAGCTCTTACTCAATTGCCTGATTGGAAATATGAAATTAAACACATCTAAAAAATAAACTTACAGATTTTTTACATATGGAGGTGCTTCTCTTCACAAATGCCTCCTAGCACCACCACCCTTCTTAACACTTTTAAGTCATGCGTGATTCACGAAATGGGTGGATTGTACGCAAATCAAGGAAATAAACCATGGAAAAGAAATATGAACTTACTGATGAAACAATTGAGTTTAGAGGAAAAACTCTTCACCGCATTCGTGCATTAAAAAATTTTGGAGACGTCAAAAAAGGAAATCTTGGCGGTTTTATACAAAATGAAAGCAATCTTTCACATGATGGCAATTGCTGGGTTGGTGATGATGCAAAAATCTATGGTTATGCCAAGGTTTTGGGAGATGCACATGTTTATGGAAACGCTTGTGCTGATGGTTTTGCAAGAGTTTATGACAAAGCCAAGGTTTTTGATAATGCTTATATTGATAATATTGCTGATATTTACGAAAATGCATGTATTTTTGGTAGTGCATATATTACCGGACAAACTAATATTTTTGGCAATGCTCAGATTTTTGGACATGCTCATGTTTTTGCCAGTGCACAAATCTACGAGAATGCACAAGTTTCCGGTGGTGCGTTTATTAGTGGAAAAGCTAAAATTTATGGAAATGCTAAAATTTATGACATTCCATTGATTTCCATCAGAGCAAAAGTTGGGGGAAATGCCAAAATCTGTGGTGAAGCATTTATTCAGGGAAACGCAGAGATCATCAATGATGAAATTATTTCAACAGGTGAGAGGCAATAAACCATGAAAAAATATGAACTGACTGATGAAACAATTGAGTTTGATGGATACCTTACGCTTTACCGCATACGTGCATTAAAAGATTTTGGTGATGTTAAAGTAGGCGACCTTGGCGGCTTTGTAGAGTATGAAGACAATTTAAGTCAAAAAGACGATTGCTGGATTTATAATGATGCCAAGGCGTATTGTTTTGCTAAGATTTACGATAGTGCTAAGGTTTATGATAAAGCACAAATTGGTGATTGTGCCGAGATTTTTGGCAATGCAAAAATTTATAATAACGTCAAAATATATGATGGACATATTTTTGGACACACACAAATTTATGGAAATGTGATTATTGATGCCGATTCAAGAATTTATGGCAATGTAAAAATTTATGATAATTCAGAAGATTGTAAACAAACTATGACCGCCCAGAACGGCGACTCTTCAACAAAAGACGACATTCCTTTCTAACAACCAACCATCCTTTTAACACAAGCGTGATTCACGCCACGGGGGAATTGCATCTAAAATGAAGGGGAACAGATATGGCACACCGCCAACCTACTATAACACAACCAGCCATTGCACGTGCTTTACGAGAAGCTAAAAAACAAGGAGCAGAGGTTGTAGAAATCAAGCCTACTGGTGAATTATTAATTCATATCAATAAAATCGTAACACCCAGAACGATAGATAATACTTATAGCATTGACGATTTTCCACCGCTTGAAAATGAACAAAAAGACTACGATACCAGCAAATCGTGTCCCTCTGTTGACGGTATAAAGTTTTAGCCATGCCAAAACGCCGTCCACCGCATCTTGTTCGTGAACGCACACGCCATGGTAAAATCATATGGTATGTACGTATTGGTCATGGACCACGGTTTCGGATTGAAGGAACCTATGGAACGCAAGAGTTTGTCGATAATTATACGCTTGCTCTTAAGCAAGCTCAAAATGGCTCCTCCAAAACAAAGAGGCGTACCAGACTCACAGAAGGGTCTTTCGATTGGTTGTTGCATCAGTATTTACAAAGCATGCAATGGCATAATCAATCAGAATCTACTAAAAAAGTTAAATATCGAATTCTGAATAATGTTTCTAAACATATCGGTAATCGTGCATATAAAAGCATAAACAAACAACACATGCTTGAAGCCGTAGACAGAAGGCGAGAGACCCCCGCAGCTGCAAAACATTTTTTGACCTCTTTAAACGGTCTCTTTAATTGGGCGGTTGATAATGCCCTTTTAAATAGAAATCCTGCCTTTAATATAAAAGCACCAAAATCTTTAAACATTGAGGGATTACTGCCATGGCTAGAAGAGGACATAGACAAATATTATCACCGTTGGTCACATGGTACACATGAACGCGTCTGGATTGATGTTCTTCTTTATACAGGCTTGCGTCGTGGTGATGCCGTTCGTATCGGCTGGAAAGACGTCAAAGATAATATCATTTATCTCAAAACAGAAAAGAGCCAATTTAAAACAGATGTTTTTCTTCCTATTTTACCAGAACTAGAGGAAACCCTTAAAATTGGTCCCATAGGTAATGAAACATTTATTTGTGGTAAAGGTGGAAATAAGCTTGTCAAAGAAAGTTTTGGCAACCTCTTTCGTGAAGCATGTAATGCGGCGGGTATTAAAAAATCAGCGCACGGATTGCGAAAATTAGCAGCAACACGTGCAGCCAATGCTGGTGCGACAGTTTCGCAAATGAAAGCGCTTTTTGGCTGGACAGAAGATAAAATGGCATCCCTTTATACCAAAACAGCTGATAGAAAACGACTTGCAATAGAAGCAATCAAAAAGCTACAAAAAGGTTCGGGATAGACATAAAATAAGTTAAAATAATCAACGGAATCAAAACTCCCGAACTTTTATATAACTTATTGATTTTATATAAATATAACGCTCCCACCCCCTCCGCCACAGCACTTTTGTAGCTTGTGTAGCTTGCCAGCAGGTTTTGTATATGTAGCTTGCCAGCAGGTTTTGTATATTTTGCCACTAGGTTTTGTACCAATTCATTTTTTTTCAAAGAGTTTTAAAG
>NZ_JBHIQU010000036.1:0-5119 GCF_042196725.1 Bartonella sp. AC158YNML | reverse complement strand
CGTTCATTGGTTTCCCAAAGTTGTCCACCATTAACCGCATCTTTCGAACCTTTTTCAACTTTACCATCGGCTACATTAATAATTTTATTCGGCTTTCCATCGCGACCAGCATCATAGGCTTTTTCTTTATCATTCCACTTTAAAGCATCTGAATCAACATTGTTGATGACATCATTAATACGGTTATTTATGTTCACCATACCGCCAGTAACACCACCAAGCGCCTCAGCAACATTATTATAGTTCTTTTCCTCCCCAACTGTGCCATCAGCATTGACTTGAACAATCTTAAAAGTAGGATCTGTCCATTTGCCATTCCCATATTTGGCACCGCCACCGAAATAATTAGCAAGCTGGTTGCTTATGAGATAAAGTTGGTTCCCTGTAATGGCATCCGTTGAACCTTCGGCAATCTCACCATCCAAAAGATACTTTAATTTGCTCTTTGTCTTCTGCCCATCTTTTTCATGACGTGCAACAAATGCTCCTTCTTCATCATCCCACAATAAAGCATCTTTCGTGATACCTTCAATTTTCTGATTAAACTCATTGGATACATTCGTTAAGCGCTGATTCACACTTTTGACATTCACATCAAGCCCCGTCAAAGCATCACCAACATTTTCAAAGGTTTTCTGTTCTACGTTACCATCTGCAGACACTTGAGATAGATTATATCTAGGGCCTACAAAAGCACCATCCTGAAATGCTGCATCCCCACCAAAGTAATTTGCAATATCTCCTGATATTTTATTAATCTGGCTACCATTGATTGCATCATGAGAATCCTGGGAAATTGCACCATCCTTAACATTCAGGAGAGCAACTGGCCCATTGCTCTTACCGCCACCTAAAGTCACACTACCATAATTAACATTGCCATTTTCATCTTTATCGTAGAGAACTGCTGTTGCAGTTACTGTATCAATATCTTTAGAAATCTTATTATCAATATTTGTGATAGAAGTATTGATAGCAGTAAACGCGTCAAAAACATTATGATGCGTTTTCCCCTGAATAAGGAAAGCTGGTTCTATACCTTCGAGTACATCTGTACTACCACCAAAATATTTCGATGTATTTTCAGCAACTTTTGATAGATTATCAGTAACATTTATAACCTTCTTATTCGTAGCAAAAAGCTGCGAACCATTGATTGCATCATGTGAACTCTCAGACATCACACCATCGGCAACATTATGCAAACCAACAGGAGTAGAATTCTTACCTTTACCTAAAGTCACACTCGTATAATCAATCTCATCTTTATCCTTTTTATCGTAATGCACAACAGCTGAGTCATCTGATTGAAGGTGATTAATTTGGTTGCTAATCTCATTAGTAATTTTATTTTGAAAATTCGCGAAAGAAGTACCAACTCCTTCAAAAGCTTCCGCTACATTTTTATACTCTTGCTCTTCAGATCCACCATTGTCCTTAACTGTTTTAACCTTGAAATTTGGAGCACTCCATGCGCCATCCTTATATTCAGCACCGCCACCAAAGTACTGCGCAACACTGCTACCTAAGCTATGAAGCTGGGAACCATTTACCGCATCACTTGAGATTTCAGAAACCTCTCCATTTGCAAGAAACTTAATCTTGCTATTCGTTTTTGTTCCCTTTTTCTCCCCATGCTGTGCTAAAAACGCACCCTCAGCACTACTCCAATTTAAAGAATCCTGTGCAATGCCTTCTGATACTTCTTTAATGCGCTGACTTACATGCTTGATATTTTCATCAAGACCTGAAAAAGCCGTGCCAACACCAGTATACGATTTATCTTTTATCTTACCTTCTTCAGAAACCTCGGATAATTTATAGGTTGGCTGTGTAAGAGCGCCATCTTTAAAGGAGGATTCTCCACCTAAGAACTTAGCAATATCCTCACCAATTGTATTGATCTGACCACCCGTGACTGCATCATGTGAACTCTCAGAAATCATACCATCAGCGACATTGTGAAGACCAACAGAGGTAGAACCCTTACCTTTTCCTAAAGTTATATTCGTATAATCAGTTTCACCCTTTTCCTTTTTATCATAATGAATAACAGCCGATTCATCTGACTGAAGACTCTCAGACAACTGCTTTAAACCTTTATCTAACTGGCCTTTGTTAACAGCATCATTGTCCTGTTCTGCTTCTTTCACACCAGAAAGAGTTCGACTCTTACCATCATTATCGGAAATAGTGATTTTATTACCGTACTTTTCTGCGCCAATCTCGATTAGTTGCTTATCTTCATCCCACTTAACAAAGCTATCACCTTTCACATTGGCAATTTCATTGTTAATTTTCTTTGTGATATCATTTTTAACATTCGTGATAGAACTTCCAACTCCTGCCAAAGCTTCCGCAACAGTATTGTATTGCTTCTCTTCAGAGTTGCCATCATTCTTAACTGTCGTAACCGTAAACTTAGGAGCTATCCATTGGCCATTCTCATATTTAGCGCCCCCGCCGAAATAGGTCGCAACCTTATCATTTGTCTCAAAAAGCTGCGAACCAATGACTGCTTCATTTGAATCTGCTGAGAGCACTCCACCCTTTATACCAGTAAGAGTACGCTTTTCATTTTCGTTGTTGGCAATATCGATTTTGTCACCATCCGTGTCTTTACCAATAGTGATGTGTTTCGTTTCAGCATCCTGCTTCACAAAGCTACTGGCTTCTACTTGTTCTTTAATTGTCTTTAGTTGTGAGAAATTTACAGCGTCAGTATCTGAAGTACCTGCAGCAACTCCAGAAAGAATCCGATTATGACCATCCTTATTTGTAATATCGATTTTAGTGCCTTCTTTTTCTTCCCCTATCTTGATTAACTTTGCCTCTTCATTCCACTTAACAAGGCTATCACCTTTTACATTAATAATCGCATTGTTAATTTTATTCTGAACAGTCGTGAGAGCTGTATTAACACCTTCAAACGCAGCCGCTACATTCTGATAAGTCTCTTCTTTTGCCTCTCCATCAGTATCAAAGGTTTTAACCGTGAATGTAGGAGCGCTCCATTTTCCATCTTTATAACCAGCACCACCGCCTAAATAAGTAGAAATCTTATCATTTGTTTCAAAAAGCTGAGAACCATTTATGCCATCATGTGATTCATTGGTAATTTTACCTTTTCCAACATTATGCAAAGCAACAGTGCTTGTTTCTGGATCACCAAAAGTCACACTCTTCTTATTAACTTTACGCACTGATCTCGCAGGCAGATTAACATCCTCTAAATCTTCTTCCTCATCATAAAGAACTGCCACAGAACGCACGTCTTCAATATTTTTAGAAAGAGTGGTTATGTTTTCATCAAGCTGACCTTTGTTAACGGCATCGGTTTCTTCTTTCCCCTTAGCTACTCCTGTAATTTTTTTATCACCAGCATGAATACCATTTAAAGTTATGCTTGGTCCATTACCATCAATAAACTTAAAGCCCTCATTACTCATAGAGCTTTGACCTGTAGTGACGCTTGTAAGTTTGAGAGTATCACTCAAAGTAAATTCAATTTTATGCTTATTTTCTGCAGTATTTTTTGCAATTTTTAAGTTATCTTTTCCTACTTCACTATTTTTCACTGAAAAATCTATTGTACTACCTGGATTCACGTCTGTAGGATCGGTATTGTTAGCAGAGAGTTTCCAAACTCCTGATGCCAAATCTCGCAAAGCTTTTAACTGTGCAACATTCACTGCATCAGTATCTTCACTACCCGCAGCCACACCGGTAATTTGTCGTGTTAGCTTACCGTTACCCCCGCCACCTACTTCCCCTACACTAAAAGCTCCTGTTGTGCTTTTCCATGCTATACCGGTTTCTGTCGAGCTACCATTCAAGCGAGGATCATAACCAGCAACATTCTTGTCTCTATCAGAGATAGATCCTCTACCTACAGCAACACCATCATTAACAAGCGCCTTTGAATTTACACCAATGGCAACCGAATTTTCCGTTACAGCATACGCTTGCGTACCTATAGCAATCGCATTTTCAGCATACGCGATTACTTTTCCGATAGGATTATCTGTGTTTTTTTCAAAGTGCCTGCCCCCTATTGCAATAGCACCTGCCCCCAAAGCTTCAGCATCTGTACCTAAAGCAACACTATTTGTACCTAATGCAGTTGCAAGCCCTCCAATAGCAACTGAAGATTTCCCCGACGCCTCTGATCCCACGCCCATAGCAATACTTGCTATACCACCTGCAAGTGCGGAAACACCAAAGGCTTGCGCTCCTCCAGCCTTTGCTGTCGCACCTGAACCAAAAACGGTTGAATAATTACCCGTCGCTGCAGACCCACACCCTGTTGCAAAAGAATAAGCACCATAAGCCTCAGGCAATGCATTAGTAAAACCACCAGTACTTCCCCCTATATAAGCACCCAAAACTTTACCATTAGTGCTACCCGTGTATCCATCACCCGTCCAAATAACCTGTTCAGTGGTCGTACCATAAGGATGACGACCGTTAAACTCTTGATCAGTAATAAATCTATTATATTGTTGCTCTGCAGTTATTCGTCGATTATCAGCAATTCCTTGTTGTTGTTTGCCGCCACGACCAATAACATTGTCTGCACCACAGAAGTCATCATCACCAGAAAAAACAACACTCCCATGACTACCATACGGATACATGACATTAACACTATTTGTGCTTCTAAATATCTCTCCTGTTATTGAGAGATTCGCCGCAAAAACAGGAGAAACACTCGATAAGAGTGTCGCCATTACCGTATTAAGAGAGACAACTTTAATTAAATTTTGTGTGGAATATTTTTTTTTCATAAGAATCTCCTCCAACAGAGTTCAACATCATTACAACACGCGGAAACACTCATGGCAAAACCCTCAGTTTGCGCACTTCAAAAACCAATAAATCAAGATAAAACCCTCCCCTTCCGATACCGCGTTTAAACCTTCAACAAATGTATTTCTAAAATCAGGATTTGCTGAAAAAACAGAGGTAATATTCGATACAAATGTCGCTGCCACAACCAATGAAAGAATTTGAACAAAAGAAAAACGAGAAAGTTGTATGGTATATAATTTCTTCATAATGAACTCCCCAAAAAAACCTTTAGAAACACACTTAAGAACACAAAAAAGACATATTTTAA
>NZ_JBHIQU010000035.1:0-5490 GCF_042196725.1 Bartonella sp. AC158YNML | reverse complement strand
TTAGCTGCTTTTGCGAATTTCATTTCAGTTACATAATAGAATTTTTCGGGATTAGAGATCTCTGTAACTTTTGGATTGCCTTTTTTAAAGGTCACTGGATACGGCTCTACAGTTTCATAGTTTACGTGCAAATGACCCAGTTCACGCCCTGCTGTTACAAATTTCCAAAAATCATCAGCACTCTTTACACAAGGGATACGAGGCAATTCTTTAGAGAGGTTATCAGCATAACGGGTACGATAATCTTCCGAATGCAAAAGACCGTAAACATAATAGAATAGATCATCTTTCGTGATAGTTTCATTAGGATAAGCGGCTTTAAAATGTGCTAATCCCTCATCAGTAATGGCATCACGGCGTTGTAAACCAGCTGTTTTGCTGTCTTCTTTAAATAAATGGGATTGTTTCTCACTTTTACTTTTTGAGACCGTAGTATCTTCGTAAATATAGCGTGGAAAGCATTGACCATTACTTATTGCTTGAACATCCTGTAAAGTTTTACTCATCAAGACAGAAAAACCATTTACTCCTATACCTGTAATTTGTATTACCTTATTTTCAACTGCTTGCCCTATAGGGAATATCCACGGCATTTGGTAAGTTCTTTCATTAAAAATACGATTATAATAGAGCCACTGTCGTGTAAAAGGGCGATAAAAACTTTGAACTAAACAACCGCTTTCGAATTCGGAAAAGTTCCCTCTTGTCAATTCTTGTTTAAGACTACTGCTCCAACTGATTTTTGTAGAATCAATATTAACGAAATCATTTACAGCATTAGTACGTATTTTACGGTCGGTGTGTGCATAAGTATTATTAAAACGTTCTACTTCGCTATTATAGAAGGCAATCATATTACTCATGTTTTTTGATAAAACACTACGGCTTGAGTTATATACCCATGCATCACGACTCGTCATAATACCACGAGAATAAGTTTCAAATAGCTTTTTATCATGCTCTTTTTTAACACCTAGAGCCAGGAATGTCTTGAAACTATCATCACGTTGATTGATCCAATCACCGTGCTTGTCTGGTGTAATTATTTTCCAACCGCTTTCACGCGTGACACCACTAATACTACCAAAGTATTCAAGAGTAGTAAGTTTTTCTTTTGTTGTAAGATTATTACCAATATCATGATAGTAAATTTTACACCCTCCAGAAGCATTGGGATTTTTAATAAATAAGGTCACGGCAATACCAGCCATACTACCACTCCCAAAAATATTTTGTCCTTCTTGAGAAGCCTCTTTATTCGTCATATTTTTGCGAATATCTCCTCGCAAATTGAGCACATAAATACTGCTAAATTCCTTAACAAAACACTTTCTTAAACTCGTCATAGAATTTGCATCTAAAAAACTTCCATTTGTAACAAAACCAATAACACCACAGTCTTTTATACGGTCACTAGCCCAGCGAATAGCACGGATATAGCTGTCATAAAGCGCTCGTATATTACTTGCTTTAGATTGAGCAGCATAAGTTTCACTGATCCGTTTATCTAAAATTGGATAAGGGGTATTCTTTGCATTATCATTTTCATTCTTTTGTCCTACTGAATAAGGAGGGTTACCAAAAATAACTTCAATATTTAGTTTCTTTTGATGCTCTAAATATTCACTGTTTTCTTTAAATAATTTTTGCAGAAGGTTTTTCTCTTCAAGCATACGGAAGGTATCGGTCAAACCAATATGCTTGAAAGGAATATACTCACCTTTCATAAGACTATGATAGGTAGATTCAATGTTAATCGCTGCTATGTAATAGGCGAGTAAAACAATCTCATTGGCATGGATATCATGACGGAATTTATATTCCATATCCTCTGGTTTGATGAGTTTTGATTGTAACAGCCGCGTAATAAAGGTTCCTGTTCCAGTGAAAGGGTCAAGAATAGAAACACCCCGTGACCCCAAGCTTTTTCCAAATTCATTACGCAACACATTATCAACAGAATGAATGATAAAATCAACAACCTCAACGGGCGTATAAACAATCCCAAGCCTATCCGTGGTTTTCTTAAATGCCTTGGCAAAAAAGCTTTCATAAAGCGTAATAATAAGATTTTGCCTTGCTTGGGGCGAAGTAATCCCAGAAGCACGAAGCCTTACACTGTTATAAAACTCTTGTAATTCCTTGGATTCTTCCTCGATATTGGTTTTATCAAGTTCTGTTAAGATTTTTTCCATTGCTTGCGAAATGGCATTGTTTTGCACAAATTCATTGCCCTCAAACAAAGCTTCAAACACGGGACGCGTGACAAGATGTTGTGCTAACATCTCAATGGCTTCCTCCTGTTTTATTTCACTGTTTAAGTTGTTCTTTAATTCCTTATGAAAGGCATCAAAAGCATGAAAGGCTTCACTGTTTTCATCAGCAAGCAGGTTTTGAAGATGGGTGATATGATTTTGAGCAATCTCAGCAACATTGCCCGCCCAATTTTCCCAATAATCCGCAATAGCAAATTTCTTCGCAAGAAGGGTTTTCAAAGCATTGGGAAACTCTTTATAAAAAGGTAATCTTCCTGTTACGCTATGAATAATTTGTGGTTCATGAGCGGCTTTTCCAATCTCAAGCCCCATATGTTCTGATTTTTCATGGATATGGAGTTTATCCTCAACCGCGGTCATGCTCTTTAAAGCGCCAATCTCCAAAACATCACTAACGTCTTGACCTAAAATCATCTGGTTAAGGGTGATTTCAAAATTCTCATCATGAGCAAGCAAAGCATTGATCACTTGCCAGACCACCTTGTATCTTTTGTTGTATTTTAAAGCCTGTTCAGCAGAAACCCCAGCCGGTACCCCAACGGGTAAAATGATGTAGCCTCTCCTTTTACCTCGTGCACGCCGCATGATACGCCCCACCGCCTGTATGATATCCACATAACTTTTCCGCGGGTGTAAAAACATGATCGCATCAAGAGCAGGAACATCAACACCCTCAGAAAGACAGCGTACATTGGTTAGCACACGACACGTATTTTCCCCCGCATCTTCCTTAAGCCAATCAAGGGCTTTATGACGCGTTTTGGCACTTTGGGTTCCATCAATATGATCAAAGGTACAGTGAAGCGGCGGGGTATCTTTATAGACCTTATGAAGATTAAATAATTCTTTCTGTATTTCTTCAGAATTGAAGGTATCACGGATCCGTTCAGAAGTTTTGATATCTTTGCAAAAAGCCAAAGCCCGCCGCATGGGATTAGGGTCATCATTTAAATCAACTTTTAGATCTATTTTAGCAAGGGCTTGATAACAGCCTATGATCTTGGTTTTATCATCAAGGATAAGTTCATAATTCTCATCGGTCATCAGATGTTGAATGGATTGACTCACTTCCTCTTCATTAATCCCCAAAACAATAATCTTATAAGGTGCAAGCAATTCATTCTGAACGGCTTTTGAGAAAGTATAGGTATAAAGCTCTTTTCCATAGAGCTCTTCATCATCCATAGAGGCGAGAACGGCATTGATCTCATCGGCTTTCTTTTTGGCATCATCAGTAAAGATCTTAGGCGTTGCTGTCATATACAGACGTTTTTTGCCTTGAATGATGCTGTTATCGTGAACCTTGATAAAATCAGATTCATTGTCGTCAGTTCCCAATGAAGCCCCAGTGGTTCTATGGGCTTCATCGCAAATGATCAGATCAAATTCGGATAAATCATACTTTTTTTGCGCATCCGAAATCACTTGGATTGAATGGTAAGTAGAAAACATCACGGTCATCAGATCATGTGAAACCTTACCCGCTTTGCTAGCCAGTTCTTTTGCATCCGTTGTTGCAGGCAAGGCAAGATCAGAGCTATCAAATTCAAGAGCATCATTTTTATTATTCTTACGACGCTTACCCACTTGTGTATCCGAACACACGGCAAAGGAACGCAAAGGCACTTCTGTATCTTCTGTCCATTCACGAATTGTTTGAGAGATAAGAGCGAGAGAGGGCACCAGAAACAATACCCGCTTGCCTTGACCTGCTATGGTTTCTGCTATCTTAAGACTTGTAAAAGTCTTCCCCGTTCCACATGCCATAATGAGCTTGCCACGGTCTGCTTCTTGTAAACCTTCACAGACTTTCTCAAGGGCTTCTTTCTGATGATCTAAAAGCTTTTTTTTCGGTTTCTCTTTAAGAACAGCTTGTCCTTGTTCTTTATAAGCCCCCCAATCGATTTGACTATTTTCTAAATCAAACAGATTAATCCGTTGAGGACGGATTTCTTGCCCCTCACAAGTCAGTTCAACATTGTCACTCCAATCTGTTTCGGTGCTATCAACCAGTATGCGACGGGTGAAGATCTTTTTGCCCGAGGCAGCAATAAAACTATCAATATCTTCTTTTCTAATTATGTGAGAAGCATCATAGCATTTACATTGAATAGCCGCATAGCCTCCTTCATCACGGATTGTAGCGACCAAATCAATCCCAATATCAGTTCCATTTTCTCCATGCTCTTGCGCCCATTCATAATAAGTCTGAACCTTTTCGTATTCTTGCTTTTGAAGAGGGTCTTCACTCAAATAAACCATGACAAGGTTTTCAAACATGGTTCCTAATTCACGGGGTGATTTAGCTTTTTGACGATAATATTCCAACAGAGAGCGTAAAGTGAATTGTTCATTATCAGAGTTAACATATTGCAGCATATTGTAATAAAAATCCCTTGCCTTATGAGATGATCAATAACCATCAAAAGAATCAAAACGAATTCAATTAAATGCATTTAAGGCAAATAACGATAAAATGGGAAAAAACTGCTAAAAAAAGCCGATATTTTTTTCAAAAGGGGTTTTAAAGGTTGTTTATCCACAGTCCATGACATGGAGTAGATCAGCAAAGTAGTGAAATCTGCTATTCGTTTCACGTATTCATCAAGACAAATGAACTATGTACATAAAAATATCATAATGAGTATTTTGAAGTGTTTTACGAAGCACTAAAATGGTCTATTTTGTCAGTTCAATTTACTGACACATAACTGACGAGTTTTAATCAATTCACATCATTGGTTATCTTTAAAGATTGTACTCTTGATATGAGTTATGTTTTTAAAATATTAACCTATTGATATATAATAACTTTTATTTTTTTCTCATTAAAAAAATAATAGAGGGTCTAAAAGGAACTGACAGAACTGACAACACTGACAAAACTCTTCCTATAAGGTCACTCAGATTATTATCTTTGGAGAAAAATTCCTTGATAAGAATGCCATTAAAAAGAGTTTTGCCTCTTTGAGTAGAAAGTTTTTAAAAAAAGTTTCTTTATTGTTTTATGCTGCTGTTTTTGACTAAAGGATTCCATTCATAATAAGTGCTAGGGTGTCCACTTGTCTGATGTGTTATAAACTTTTTTCGAAGATGATTAGAACAGCATAAAAGCTCTAAAGCTTGCTTAACGGCTCCATTATCTTTGAAACATTTCCAATCACGTTTATAAATATCCCTTGTTGTAAAAACATCGGGCAAATGATCACAACGC
>NZ_JBHIQU010000034.1:0-6003 GCF_042196725.1 Bartonella sp. AC158YNML | reverse complement strand
CGAGCTTTAAGAGAAGCAAAAAAGCAAAAATGCGAACTCATAGAAATCAAACCTACCGGTGAACTGCTTATCTATCTTAAAGCAGATATTCCAATACCAAACTCAACAGCACACTCAGACACACTTTTAGATTTGTCAAAAAATGAATATTACGAAATCGCACTCTCTAAGATGTAAAATTGATCATGCCAAAACCACGCCCCCCTCATCTCGTTAAACAAATTACCCAACATGGCAAAATCGTATGGTATGTACGTATTGGTCATGGAAAACGTATTAGAATACGCGGAACTTATGGAACACAAGAGTTTTTTGACAACTACAAAAGCGCACTTGCCGAATTACAAGGCATAATCCCTCCAAAACCGAAAATCGGCAAACTGATTGAAGGTTCATTTGCATGGCTGCTTAAACAATATTTTAACAGCGTTCATTGGCATAGCCTTGCTAAAGCTACGAAAAGACAAAGAGAACTCATCCTTATGAAGGTATGTGATACCATAGGAAACATTCCATACAGAGAAATAAAGAAATCACATATTACAGCGGGTGTTGAACGCCGCAAAGAAAAACCAACAGCTGCCCAAAATTTTCTAAAAGCACTTAATGGACTTTTTAATTGGGCGATCGATCAAGAACTTCTGGAAAATAACCCAGCTTTAGGAATAAAAAGACCTCCTCTCAACAACAAAGATGGATTTGCTGTTTGGACAGAAGAAGATGTTGAAAAATATTATCACCATTGGTCACATGGTTCACATGAACGCGTCTGGATTGATGTTCTTCTTTACACGGGTTTGCGTCGTGGTGATGCGGTCCGCATTGGTTGGAAAGATGTCAAAGATAATATCATTCATCTCAAGACAGAGAAAAGTAAATTCCAAACAGATGTTTTTCTACCCATTTTGCCTGAATTAGCAGAAACTCTAAAAATTGGTCCTATTGGAAATGAAACATTCATTTGCGGAAAAAACGGAAATAAACTCGTAAAAGAAAGTTTTGGAAACTTATTCCGTGAAGTGTGTAATGCGGCGGGAATCAAAAAATCAGCACATGGCTTAAGAAAATTAGCAGCAACACGCGCCGCTAATTCAGGTGCAACAGTATCACAACTCAAGGCAATTTTTGGATGGACCGACGACAACATGGCATCTCTTTATACAAAAAGCGCAGATCGCAAAAGGCTAGCTATAGAAGCGATAAAAAAGCTCCAAAAAAATGAGGGATAGTGCTATAAAAAACATTAATGGAATCAATAATGATAAATTTCCCCCATATCGCAATAACTCATTTATTTTATTTAAAATTATTGAATCTCTTTTAGACGAGATTAACAGAGAGATCAAAAAGTTATCGAAAGTTGCTTGACAATATGGCAACATTATGTCTATTGTCGAATCAGGTGCTTGAAAAACACTTGAAAACAACTAGTGGATTAGTTGCCGAAATAACTGGTCTTCCGCAATTTAAAAGCTTTGACTCATTGTATGCTACACGCATATAATAATTTTGTCGGGTGTGGTTATGCTATACAATACCCTTTGGGGAAAGGCATAACGACGGGCTAGTTGCCGTGTTTTTCAGCACCCGGCATTTTTATAAAAAGTGTCAATGAAAAACATCTAACAACTAGGAGTTCATTATGAACATGCTTATAAAATTACGGAACAAACAATTGATCAGGAAGCTGTTCAAACTGTTAACGCACGTGAATTACATGCATTCATGGAAATAGGAAAACGTTTCGCTACTTGGATTACAGATCGTATTAATCAATATACATTTGAAGAAGGTAAAGACTTTATAAAAACACAAGATTTGCGGTTCCCAAAATTGGGAAGCGCAAAATCTAGAGCTGTTACAGTAATATAATATCACCTCACTCTAGACATAGCCAAAGAACTTTCAATGGTTGAACGCAATGAGAAAGGACGTCAAGCTCGTCGTTACTTTATTGAATGCGAAAAAAAGTTAAAAAGCCAATCTGTTGATAATGACCGTGATACACGCTTTGATTTCCCAAAAGATTGGGATAAAATATCTCCAACTAAAAAGGCTGTTTACATTTATGGTCCTCTTCATATGCATCTTGTTAAAGCCTTTACATTGGTAGAAGAAAGCAAACAGTATAAAACACTCATTGAAGAAGCAAAACAGGTTTTAGAAAAATCTGTTGTAAAAGCTGCTTAGATTTAAAAACATGATTTTATCTTCTCGTCTTCAAAGGCGAGGAGATAGTTAAGCCGCATCTTTAATTGTAATAACGACTTGCTTACCAAGAATACTCAGTGCTTGCTCTAAAGTTTGAAGCTTTGTTGGATAGTTGGGATCAAGAATGCGTCTTGCTTCTGTTTCTTTCTTACCCAAACGATGTGCCAATTCTGTTTTTGTAATATTCGCTTCATTAAAGGCTTCTACCACTGCGAGCTTAAGAGCATTCCACGCATCTACCGTAACCTCTACAAGACCTTTATATTGCTGTGGTACAGGTAAAGGTAAACCACGCATAGAATAGCTCCGTAATGCCAACCCTAAAGCTTCAACAGCATTCTCTAATGCTTCTGCTCTATTTTCTCCAGCTGTTATCGCTTCAGGTACATCCGGAAAAGTCACAACAAAACCACCATCCGGATCAGTTTCAAATTTTGCTTGATACGTATATTCCATGTTTAGGTCTCCTCACTATGATCAAAATGCTTTTGAAACGAAAAATTAAAGCCATTGAGAGAGTAACTCATACCCCCAACTGCTTTTTTATTATTTTCACGTAAAGTGGGGTCAATTCACCAGATTTTATAACGGTTGTCTTGTCTCCAAAAGTTACCAAATAATGTGACCCTTTGCCTGCATCAGGAGCTTCTCTGTAATGAATGCCTCTTTTTCTGGCTTCTTTACGTAATTCTCTAAGCGGTGCTTCTCGTTTCATTTAGCCTCCCCCTTTCTTCATAAAATGAAGATCGCACAAAAAGGTTCGATAGTCAATAATAAATCGTACAAAAAAGTTTGACACAGACTCTTAATGAAAGGATATTTATTGAAAAGTTAAAAATAGAAATAAGAAAGTCATGCCATTTGTGTGACATGTTTTTTTTGATGAATAATTTGTCAAATAATATTATAATGTAATACTTAAAAAATTGTTATTAATAAACTGAAATAATTGCAAAAACAATAAAATTATGCTAAGATTTTTTACATATTTAAATACAAATTTAAGGTAACTAAAACATGCTAAACAAAGTGACATTAATCGGACGCCTTTGTGCTAACCCCGAAAGCAAAACCATGACTTCTGGAGCTGAAATAGTCAATTTTAGTATAGCGACTTCTGAGAGCTATACAGATAAAAAAACCAATCAAAAAGTAGAGAAAACTGAATGGCATTCAGTTGTGATTTTTAATCCACATTTGGCAAAAATTGCACTTCAATATCTAAACAAAGGTTCAAAGGTTTACGTAGAAGGCAAATTACAGACACGCAAATGGCAAGATAAAAATGGGCATGACCGTTACACAACAGAGATTGTCTTACCACAATTCAAAGGCGAGTTGTATTTTCTTAATGCCAAAAAAGAGCAATCGGCATTCCCTTCACCCATTACTTCTCAAAATTATGCTATTACCTCAGGTGCTCAAGATTATAGCGCATCTCTTAATGATAGCATGCCATTCTGATTGAAAAATATGACAAAAAGAAAAAAACATGCAAAACGTGGACGCCCTCGTATTAATGGATGTATCAGAGAACCCAATGGTCGCATCTCACGGACAAAAATGCCTCATGATCCCATTGACAAATTGGCAATAGAAATGCGTGCCAAACGCTTTGGCTTGACCATAGAGGAAGCAAAAAATCCACTTTCCGCTACCTATATCGGACGGCTTTATCTGCAAGGTGTGATTAATCAAGATCAGTATGATGCTGCACAAAAATATCTTGAAGTGAGAACTGATTATCTCTGTGCAAAAACATTGCCTAGTGCAATTTATGATAAAATGCCCTCATCTTCTAATGAAGCAGCTAGAAAAAAATGGGTTGAATTTGCAACAAAACAATTTTTGAATATGCAAGAGGTAATAAAAGAAATACAACACCTTTACAGACAGCATAATTTTTATGCTGCGCTACAGTATCTTGTTAGTGAAGATCAAGAATTACCATACCTTGTACCTTCATTGCGGATAGTCCTTAACGCTCTCCAGAAATATTTTAACCAAAAAAATAAATGCTAAATGTTTTACTAGTATATTTATAAAAGCATCAGAAGCTCTTGAAATAGCTTTTAAAATGTTATATTTTTATATAATATTTTAGAGAGGTTGTTTTTATGCATACAACGAAATTACGTAAAGTTGGAGGGGCAGTGATGCTTTCTATACCACCCTCACTGCTTGATGTCCTTCATCTTACTGAAAATGCGCAAGTTGGTTTGACTATTGATAATGGATAATTAGTTGTGAAACCACAAACATTTCCTAGTTATACTCTTGATGAATTATTAGCCCAATGTAATCCGTCAGATGATTTTGTAGATGAGGATATAGAATGGTTTGATACTAAACCTGTTGGTAAAGAGCTGTTGTGATGAAGTGAGGCGAAATTTGGCTGGTATCTCTTGATCCATCTTCGGGTTATGAACAAAAAGGAACGCGTCCTGTATTAATTGTATCACCGGAAGCGTTTAATCGTGTAACGAAAACACCTATTGTCTTGCCTATTACAAGCGGAAGAAATTTTGCTAGAACAGCAGGCTTTGCTGTCTCATTAATGGGAGTGGGATTACATACAACGGGCGTAATACGTTGTGACCAGCCACGTGCTCTTGATATTGGAGCGCGTCAGGGAAAGAAAATGGAAGCAGTTCCCCCCATGATTATGAACGAAGTCCTTGCTAAGCTAGCAACATTTCTTACGTAGTTGGTTCAAATCTTTATCTCGTGCCGTAAAACATCGTTCTTTGAAACGAGGCAAAAAGCCAAGTAAAAGATTCATTTAAATGGGATTATTATTGCATCACTTGTTTGTATGAATACTAAGTTTAGATTTTTAGAAACAAAAAATGTACAAGATCATGATTTTTTTGTTGACATAGTGTAAAAAATCGTATTTAATGACGGCATGGCAGTAGTTGTATTGCGTCTAAAATTCAAAAATATCCCCAAAAATTCAGCAAAATGTCAACTTGAAGCGTGGCTAGAAAGCCCTGTTTTCTTGCTAATTCTGGCTAATTAATTTTTCACAAAATAAAAATCAATATTTGACTAATTATGTCATTAATTATGACTCAAAAGGAGCAATGATGAAAGCAATCATCACCAAGCCAATGTGTGTTGTTGGCGATAATAAAAGCACTGTTCGTTTTGAAACTTCAACTCCCAATAATCCATTTGTGGAGATTTCCAATCAAGTCTACGCACGTCTCAAGCGTGCAAATGCTGCTAAACCTTTTGTTGATGTTAAAACAAAAATAAAACCTGACAAGGTAGTTGAACAAATTAAGCAGATAGAACAAGAAGCCGTACAAACATCAACTGAATCAGCAGCTGAGGAAATTCCACTCGAACAACCCAAAACACCTAAAACTTCCAAGCCATCAACACCTACCCCAAAAAAGGCTTAAAAGTTGAAGTTAATCATCCACCAAAAATGGTATCTTCAACAGGCAAAAGATACCTTCACAAGCCTTCAAGCCCCTCGCCTTAACTGGGCTTTGCGTAATGCTCTAAACACCGCAGCAAAACAAGTTGAACGCTTTACTGAAAAGCAAGTTGCCGACATCTCATCAGCCCAAACAAAGCGTATCAGAAAAGGTGTTTATATTAAAGAAAAGGCGACAGCAAAGTTTCTTGAGACAGATATTATTGGTTCTGGAACACCGATACCCCTTAAATTTTTTAAAGCAAAAGAAACAAAACGCGGCGTGGTTTACACACTATTTGGAAAGAAAGAAATCTTGCCTCATGGTTTTATTAAGGGTGGGAGTTTTCCAAAGCGCGTTGATT
>NZ_JBHIQU010000033.1:1689-6007 GCF_042196725.1 Bartonella sp. AC158YNML | reverse complement strand
CATTTAAGCCGCCTTTTGGGAAGAGCGCCTAGTGAAGCGGAATTGTATTTAGCCCATCAACAAGGGGCAGGAGGAGCCGCGCGGCTTCTTCAAAATCCCCATGCCAATGCGGCGCAAATTGTTGGGAGCAATGCGGTTGGTTTGAATGGTGGAAACAACGCTATGCGTGCAAGTGATTTTGTCAACCGTGTATTACAGATGTATGGGGGGCAGCCTTATAGAGCAAGTCCTATAGCACAGAGAAGTTTTGGCAATAGAGACAACATGTTAGAGGTTTTACGGGCATTATTAGCATCACAATTAGCATCGCAAGAAGAGTCTTCGGAAGAAGAAGAGAGTGATGAAGATGATAACCCTTTGATGACGCCCTTCATGCGGGCATTTTACGGACCGTTTTACCGAAATTAGGATTCACGAGAGATGTCGACGATTTATGATTGGTCGCTTAGAGCGGCGGATAATACACGTTGTGATGCTTCAATTGATTGGTCAGAGGGACAGCATCCTAGCAGTGTGAACACAAGCGCCCGTGTGATGATGCAGCGCGTAAAGGAATACTTGTCAGACACGGGTGGAGAGCTTGAAGGGATTGTTACCAATGATCATGTCCAACAAACGAGTGTGATAAGACTTGCAAGCACTTCACAGTTTTTAGAGTATAAGAATGGTATCGTTTTGCGCTTTATGGCGACGGGTAAGAATGTTGGAGCAACCACGATTGTCTTAAATTCTTTAGATGGCAAGCCGGTTTATAAAGCAACGGAATTAGGGGTTGGTCCTTTATCAGGGGGCGAAATCCAACAAGGGTGTGTTTATACATTGGTTTATAATGGAGATCATTGGCATCTCGTTAATCCTACCCCACTCCCTTTAGAAGAAGAAGAAAGCAGTCTTTATCCTACTGGATTTATAGGAACGTTTGGCATGCGCGGGATTCCAAAGGATTGGTTAATTTGCGATGGGAAGGCTTATTTGCGTCGTGATTATGGTGATTTATTTGCGACGATAGGCACGGTTTGGGGAGAAGGAGATGGTGTAGAAACCTTTAATGTTCCAGATTTACGAGGGATGTTTTTACGGGGATTTGATGGTGGCAGTAATTTAGACCCCCATCGTAGGCTTGGAAGTATTCAAACAGATTCAATCCAGTCTCACCAGCATGAAGGTCAGGCTCTTTCAATGCCCCATTTTACTAGTAATGAAGACTTTTGGGATGGGAATACGACAGATGTGTTGGGCTATCGTCTAGGCTTGTTTGGGGGTGGTTCTTTAGCGAATTTTATGGGCATAGAGCGTGAGAATTTAGGGGGCTATATTGTAGAGCCCTATACCCTTGATGAAGGGGAGAATGTTGTTTTGAAAAGCACGGGAGAAGGAGAGACGCGCCCCGTGAATGTTTCTGTCCTATTTGCGATTAAGACATGAGGTTGAGATGTCAACGATCTATGATTGGTCGCTTAGAGCGGCGGATAATACGCGTTGTGATGCTTTAATTGATTGGTCAGAAGGGCAGCGTCCAAGCAGCGTGAATAACAGCGCTCGTGTGATGATGCAGCGTGTGCGTGAATATTTATCGGATACGAGTGGTGTGATTGAAAGCACTTTTACGGTTGATACTGAACAACAGACAACGTTGATAAGACTTGAAAGTCAAACGGCATTTTTAGCGTATAGGAATGGGATAGCGCTTTGTTTTAAAGCGAAGGGTAAGAATGTTGGGGTAACCACAATTGCTTTGAATGCTTTAGCCGCTCAACCTGTTTATAAGGCAACAGAATTAGGCATTCGTGCTTTATCGGGAGGGGAGTTTCAAAAGGGATGCATTTATAGCTTGATTTATAATGGAACTGGTTGGCAGGTTTTGAACCCTACGCCGGTTTCTTTACCGCAAGGACCGGTTATACCTGTTTGTCCACCAGGGACAATAGGGGCTTTTGGGATGCAAGTTTTACCGAAAGGCTGGTTGTTATGTGATGGAAAGGCTTATTTGCGCAGTGAGTATAGGGCTCTTTATGAAGCGATAGGGATCAGGTGGGGGAGCATTGATGATTATAGCAAGTTTCATGTTCCCGATTTGCGTGGCGTTTTTTTGCGTGGTGTTGATGATGACCGCGAGATAGACCGCTTTCGTTATTTGGGTACTTTTCAAAATGACGCTATGAGAAAGCATGATCATAGTGGTCAAACCTTTACGATTTTTAATGCTGAAAATCAGGAGGAGAGTTGGCATGGTGATATGACGATCATATGGGGATATATGCTTAATGACCAGCAAAGGTTGAAGCTCGCCGAACGTTTGGGCGTGAGAGCAGAGGATATACGGGTTCATCATAAGCTCGCCTTTCCCCATACACACATTCATATGCGTGATGTTTCAGTAGCAAGTTTTGGAGAACATGAGACACGCCCGGTTAATATGAGTGTTGTGTTTGCGATTAAGACGTGAGGTTAAGATGTCGACGATTTATGATTGGTCTTTAAGTGCATCCGAGAATGGTGGTGCGGATGATCTGATTAATTGGTCAGAAGGACAACATCCAAACACAGTCAACAACAGTGCACGTTTTATGATGCAGCGAGTGCGTGAGTATTTATCGGATATGGGGGGTGTGATTGAAGCGGTTGTTACGGTTGATGATAAACAAAAAACGAGTGCGATACGTCTTCAAAGTCAAATGGCATTTTTAGCGTATAAGAATGGGATATCGCTTTGTTTTAAAGTGAAGGGTAAGAATGTTGGGGCGACAACGATTGCGTTGAATAATTTAGCCGGCAAGCCCGTTTATAAGGCAACAGAAACTGGTTTATTAGCTTTATCGGGAGGAGAGTTACAAAATGACTGTTTGTATAGGATTGTGTATGATGAAGCTCTCACGGGTTGGCAAGTTCTCAATCCTACAAGGGAAAAAGTTACTTCCTTAAAACGTTTACCGTCAGGTCTGATAGGACCTTTTGCAATGGAACGCTTGCCGGATGATTGGTTAGCATGTGATGGGAAGGCTTATCCGCGGCTTGTCTATTGGGATTTATTTTGTGCGATAGGGACGACGTGGGGAGAAGGAGATGGCATTTCGACGTTTAATGTTCCAGATTTACGGGGGATGTTTTTACGGGGCATGGATTATGAGCGCAATCTAGACCCTTGGCGTTCTTTTGCAAGTCAGCAAGCTTGTTCTTTAAAAGCACATGAGCATTTTATAGGTCCCGCCTCTTCTGATGGTCGTTCTTCACGGAAAAGACGGGATGTTTCTTCTTCTGAAGTTTCTTTGCAAAGGCGAAAGAGATCTGTAGACGAAGAGTGTGTAGGTTTGAGTGGTGATAGCTTAGAGGAATGTAATCAAGAATTTGACCACATAGCAGGAATTCCACAACCAGAGGTTCCATTTTGGTTCACAGATCAGGACAAACCGCCCCGTTTGCCTTGGTTTATCAGAAGCCCTTTTGCTAATTTTTTATATCATTCGACCCCTATAAAAGAGGGTGTTCATGACCAAGCACATCATGACCATCATCTTATGTCGGAGACGTTTGGAGGCGTTGAAACGCGCCCCGTTAATGTGAGTGTAGTTTATGGAATAAAGACATGAGGAGTTGAAATGTCATTAAAACCGTTTGCGATATCAGAGCTTAGCGACCCGTCTCAAGTACGGGTTGTTTTGTATTCTGGGAGTAGTTTTGTCCATGCGCCGCTTAATGGCGTTTTTGATTTACTGAAAGCCGCTTTGAAAACAGAGTTTGATGGTTCACTGAAAGATTTAGAGAAGCGCTTAGAGACCTTAAGAGAAGAGCTTGAAGATTTGAAAGAGTGTTCATTGGATGAATCCCTCTGAATGAAGGAATAAAGCAGATGAAGATACCCGATCATAGTCATGAATATTTGATACCTGTTGCAACGAAAGAGGAAATCAGAGAAGGGACTTCGCAAGATAGCGTTGTTGTTCCAAAGCTTTTAGGAACAGCCTCTTTGTATTCGTATGAAACTTTTGCACCGTTAGAACAGGTTGTTAATGCAAGGCAAGAAGCAGAAAAAGCCATGGCGCGTGCAAATGGAGCCCAACAGGTTGCAGAAGAGGCGAAAAAAGTATCGGAAAGAGCGCTTAGCGAAGTTACCAAAACGGGTGAAGCGGTTACAACAGCAACAACAACGGCTAATCTTGCAAAAGATACAGCGGATACAGCCAAGGGATTAGCCGAAGAAGCCAAGAGTGCATCTGAAGCCGCCAAGCAAATGGCAGAAGATGCGAAGGCAGGATTTGATAGAGCTACAGGGGAAATAAGTGGTACGAAAGGTTCATTGGCTACGGCATTGCAAAGTTTT
>NZ_JBHIQU010000033.1:0-1589 GCF_042196725.1 Bartonella sp. AC158YNML | reverse complement strand
TCTCAGAAGAAGCGAAAGAGGAGGCAAGTAATGCCAAATCGGTAGCCTTAGAAGCAAAAAGTACAGCAGATAGTGCAACGGCAAAAGCGGAGCAAGCGCAACAAGAAGCATCAGAAGCAACGCGAATAGCTAATGAAGCCAAAGCAGCAGCAGAGACAGCGGTGCGTTCAGGAGAGTCAGCAGGTCAAGTGGGTGCAGAGGCGATTAAGGCTATAGCGCAAGAGGCGAAGAGTAAAGCGGAAACCGCCGAGAAGATTGCACAAGAAACTAAAAGTGCTTTAGATGATATAAAACAAGTAGCAGATCGTGCGAAGTCTGTAGCAGATGATGCCAAGAAAGTGGCGGCGTCAGCTGAGAAAAAATCACAAAGCGTAGAGACAGTTGCAGAAGACGCCCAAAAGATAGCGAAGGAAGCCAAGGATACAGCCGGTTTTGCTAAACATGATGCGGAACAAGCGCGTAGTAAGTCCCAATCTTCAGAGACTATAGCCTATCAAGCTTCAAGCAAAGCAAGTGATGCAAAGCAAGAAGCCGATGAAGCGAAAGTCACAGCAAGTTTAGCACAGAGAGCAGGGGAAGAAGCCAAGAAAATAGCAGAAGCAGCAAGTAGCAGAGCCTATGAAGCGAAGGATGAAGTAGGCAAAGCGAAGGATATAGCGAATAGTGCAAAATATACAGCAGAAGAGGCAAAGAAGGCAGCAGAAACAGCTGGTAAAAAAGCCGCGTCTTTAGAAGCTGCAGCAGATGAATCGCAAAAAATAGCAAAAGAAGCTAAGGATACAGCTGATTATGCCAAACATGATGCAGGACAAGCGCGATCAATAGCAGAAAAAGCGCAAAGCGTTGCTTATGGAGCGAATAGTCGTGTTATAGATATCAATCAAGTGGTTGATAATTTTAAAGCTCCCGTAAGTTTAGCGCGGATGTATTCAGAAGAAGCCAAGAAAAAAGCCGAGTCAGCAGATTCACAAGCCTATGCAGCTAAGAGTGAAGCAAGAGAAGCCAAGGAAACAGCCGATAGAGCGAAAAGGACAGCAGAAGAAGCCAAAAAAACAGCCGATACGACGAAGCAAGAGCTTGGCAGTATCAAGAGTTCTCTATCCACAACGACTTCTGCGAATACAGTAGCCTTTCAGGCAAAGACGCTAGCAGAAGAGGCAAAACAGGAAGCTTTAAAAGCACAAAGTAGCACGAATATAAGCAGTTCTCCTTTGATGAAACATTTAACTTGGAATGTTATTTCGCTCTCGAGTCCGTTTCTCGTTGCTACAGGAAAAAAACAACTTACGTTGAAAAAAGGAACGCATATTTCTTTGAAGAAAGGGAATGATCTGTTTGTGATGAGTTACATGGAAGATACACTCGTCCCCATAACTCGATCTCTTACAGGGGGCAATGATTATTACATTTATTTAGTGACTTCGAATGAGAATACTGCGCAATTTGTTGTGTCCTTAAACTCGACTTATCCTACAGGTTACACAGCGACGAATTCTCGAAAGATAGGAGGGTTTCATACGCTTTGTGCGGATGTTGGTGTTATAATAGATCATCCGTTATCGGGGTATCAAGCAGGGGATATATTACCC
>NZ_JBHIQU010000032.1:0-6462 GCF_042196725.1 Bartonella sp. AC158YNML | reverse complement strand
GATGATGGTACCATCCGGATTGGCAGAGATTTTGACCTTGATCCTATGGGACCTGCAATTGAAGGCGGCGTTGGCATTAATGCGCAACTATCTCACAATTTCTCCCTTCATGGTGATGTAAGCTATCAACAAAAGCTTCAGAAAACTGGTATATCTGGAGCAAATTTTTCAGGAGGAATACGCTATCAGTTTTAAATCAAGGCTGTAAAAATAGCGTATTCATTCTATTCAATTTAACAAAAAGGCAGCACATCGTGCTGCCTTTTTATCTCTCCTCTATTCTTCTCTACCAATACACATCGCCAACATTTCTCTTTGAGAAAATTAGTTAAAAAAACTCAAGACAATAAAATATCGCACTTTCAACTAGTAAAAATTTCTCTTGAAAAAAACTAAAAGTCGATTGAAAAATCAATGAACGCTATTTCATCGTAACCGTGTTAAAAGAAAACATGAAAGCTATGGTATTAGCTTTGTTTATGATGTTGAAAGAAATCCCTATCAGGCTCAAGCATACAGTTTTTTGAAATTTTCTTGCCTACTTCTTTTCTTTAAGCATAAGCAACAAGTTTTATGCAAACATAACATATATCTTGAATAGAAAAACTTATAATACTTATATAATATTAACATAATATATTTATTTTAGCACAAAATGAATTTAAAATATAATTCATTATATATTAAATATATAATTTATTTTATACTTTACATAAAAATAAAAATCGCCTATCACGTTCCATCTCTAAAATACCCATCCATTTGATATCCTTCTTATAAGCGGGGGAAGAGTGTGTGGCACTTATAATTTACTTATAATTTAGGAAATCTTGATGTGTAAAAAGTCCCTTTTATCCTGCACGGCTGTCATAGCTGTCATGCTATTCAACACCCATCTCAATGTATATGCTGAAACTCTTGAAGTTTCCGGCGAAAAAAAAGAAGTATCTAATACAACGTATGAGATGATTAATGCGAAAGACAACGGAGAAATCACTGGCACACATTTAACTGTGGTTGGGAATAAAGACACAGATATTTATGCTGTAACAGCTGACGGTCTTGGCAGTGCGATTACATTCCTGCAAGACACAGCCATTAAAGGAACTGATTTTGACATTCGTCTTGGTCTTAATGCAAAAGATGGTGCTACAATCAAAATGACTGGAGGCATTATTACGGTTTCTGAAATTGGCGCTTTCTTCGAAAACAGTATGAATGATAAAAACAAGCTGGAAGGTGTAACAATATCAAGCGGTAAAGACGACCACTTCATGGACGAGGGAATAACTGCCGACAACAAAAGCAAAGTTACTTTAGAAAACGTAACGGTTACACAAGCAAACACTAGTATATTTGCAAATGATCATTCTGAAATAACGATATTAGGAGGAGCATTTGATGGAGAACTCAAAGGAATATCTGCTACAGGAGGCAGCGCTATTACTTTAACTTATAGCGAATTAGCCGATAACAAAAAAAGCAGTGTTCAAGTTACATCATCCCATGGTGATGGACTTTATGCAAATGGTGAACAATCTACAATCACAATGACTGGTGGAGCAATAACTGGAAGAAGCACAGCATTGCTTGCAGAAAATGGCGGACATATTGACATCTCAGATGTTACTTTAAAAACAGATGGCACCGGAATCGGTGCAATAGCCAATGATGTTAACAGTAAAATTGAATTGCATGGAAATACGGTAATTAATGATGCTGTAATTGGGCTTTATGCAGAAAACAGTGGCACAATCACAATGACAGGAGGAACCATTAAAGCTTTTGAAACTGGCGCATTCTTCAATGAAAGTAAGAGAAAAAAAAACAAGCTAGAAAATGTAACAATTACTTATGCAAACACCAGCATAAGTGATCAAGACAAGCTAGCAAATGCAAAAACATCGGACAATGAATTAGACGCTGGCTGGGAAAGTGAATTAGAAAATGAATTGGAAAATGAAGAGTTTTTATACACAGGAATAACAGCCTTTGCTGGAAGTCAAGTCACCTTAGAAAATGTAACCATTACCCAAGCAGAAACCAGCATATCCGCAGAAGGTCATTCTCAAATAGCGATATTAGGAGGAGAATATAATGGAGAACACGCTGGGCTATACGTTACGGAAGGCAGCATCATTACTTTAGCCAATAGTCAAAAAGGCAGCGTTCAAGTTACATCATCTCATGGCGATGGACTCTATGCAGACGGTTTATTCTCCACAATCACAATGATGGGAGGAATAGTGACTGGGGGGAACAGAGCATTATTGGCAGTGAACGGTGGATATATTAGAGGCGAAAATGTTGTTTTAACAACAACAGATGGTAACGGAAACGGAGCAGCTTCCACAGATCCTTACAGCTTGATTGAATTGTATGGGAAAACAACGATTAATAATGCTTTTATCGGGCTTTATACAGAAAACAGAGGTGTCATCATGATGACGGAAGGAACTGTAACTGGAAAAAGTGCAGCATTATTTGCAAAGAACGGCGGATATATTGATGTCACGGATGTAATACTAACAACAATGGATGGTAACGGATACGGTGCAGCCTCCACTGATCCTAACAGCTTAATTGAATTACATGGGAAAACAACGATTAATAATGCTGTAACTGGCCTTGGCGCAGAAAATAGTGGTACCATCACAATGAAGGGAGGAACTGTAACTGGGACAAGCGCAGCATTGCTTGCAAAAAGTGGTGGACATATTAAGGTTGCAGATGTCACTCTAACAACAATAGGCAACGGATACGGTGCAGCTACCACCGATCCTGATAGCTTGATCGAATTGCAAAGCAAAACAACAATTAATAATGCTTTCATCGGGCTTAATGCAGAAAATAGTGGTACCATCACAATGACGGGAGGAACTGTAACTGCTGCAAACATGGCAGTGCTTGCAAAAAGCGGTGGGCATATTAAGGTTACAGATGTTGCTCTAACAACAAATGGTAACTATGGCGCAGCTACCACCGATCTTGATAGCTTGATCGAATTGCAAGGCAAAACAACAATTAATAATGCTTTCATCGGGCTTAATGCAGAAAATAGTGGGGCAATCACAATGACGGGAGGAACTGTAACCGCTGCAAACATGGCAGTGCTTGCAAAAAGCGGTGGGCATATTAAAGTCACAGATGTTGCTCTAACAACAATAAATGGTAACTATGGTGCAGCTACCACCGATCTTGATAGCTTGATCGAATTGCATGGCAAAACAACAATTAATAATGCTTTCATCGGGCTTAATGCAGAAAATAGTGGGGCAATCACAATGAAGGGAGGAACTGTAACCGCTGTAAACATGGCATTGCTTGCAAAAAACGGTGGGCATATTAAGGTTACAGATGTTGCTCTAACAACAACAAATGGTAACTATGGCGCAGCTACCACCGATCCTAACAGCTTGATTGAATTGTATGGGAAGACAACTATTGATAATGCTGTAACCGGACTTGATGCAGAAAATAGTGGCACAATCATAATGACTGGGGGAACAGTAACTGCGAAAACCATGGCATTGTTCGCAATGAATGGTGGACATATTAAGGTCACAGACGTTGCTCTAACAACGATGGATGGTAACGGATACGGTGCAGCTACCAGCAATCCTAACAGCTTAATTGAATTGTATGGAAATACAGCGATTAGCAATACTTTCATCGGGCTTTATGCAGAAAACGGTGGCACGATTAAAATGAATGGAGGGACCGTAGCAGCAAAAGGATCAGCATTTGTTGTAAAAAATAGCGGATATATTGATGTAACAAATGTTTCTGCAACAGCAGAAAACAGTGGCATAACATTTGATAAATCCGAGGACGATAACACCTTAGAAATCAACTTGACAAATACAAAGATTCGCACTGAAAATAGTATTGGAATTAATGCAGACCAATCAATCGGTATAGCCAATCTCAAAAATTCAGAAATCAGTGCCGATATTTTATTAGCGGCAAAAGATTCAACTAAAGAAAATAACTTTGCTTTTACACTAAATGCTAATAACTCGGTATTAAAGGGAAGAACAAAAATTGCAGAAAACAGAACTGTACGCTTTGATTTGGCAAACAAGACAACATGGATATTGAAAACCAGTACAAAAGAAACCGATGATGATGGAAAACTGCTTGCTATTGCTCAAAGGTCACGTTCTGATATTTCTGTACTCAATCTCAATGATAGTTCTATTGTTTTCAATGGACTGGTAGAAGATCATTATCATACATTGCATGTAGGATCTGGAATACCAACCACTCTAGCAGTCTATAATGCCTCTGGTGAGGCAGAAATTCATTTCAACGCTATATGGAGTGATGGTGTTGCAATAGATGCACAAAAAACCGATAGGCTTCTCATTCACGGTGATGTAGCAGGCACCACAACAGTTTACGTCAAAAGTTCTTCAGGGGATAAAGAGAGTGTAGAAAATGCTTCTGCTCCTTCCAATATAGGTGGACTTTCACTTATTCAAGTTTCTGGAGAAGCAAAAGAAGACTCCTTTAAATTGAAAAATGGCTATACCACCATAGGAGGAACTCCTTATAAATATACGCTGACTGCCTATGGACCAGTATCAAGTTATGGCAAGGCCAATGCTAACCAAAACTTATTCGATGAAAAGGATAAAGATTTCTGGGATTTTCGCTTGCAGTCTGAATTTCTTAACCCCGATTCAAAAGTAAGAGCAGTTGTACCACAAATGGCAAGCTATTTGGTTATGCCAAATGCTTTCTTTTATACTGGATTGGCCGATATGGCCAAGCAAAATGCACTTTTAGCCAATATGAGAACAACAGTCTTGGGAGAGCAGAAAAATCTAAAAAACAGTTTCTTCCTCTCTACCTATGGGGGTAAAGGAACCTTATCCTCGAAACGTGGTCCCCTTAAATATGGTTATGGTGCTGATGTCCGTTATGCTGCTCTACAAGCCGGTGTCACATTAGCGGTATTAGAAGGACAAAATACCACGACACATTTCGGTCTTGTAGGCACCTATGGGCGGCTATCTTTCACTCCAAAGGATATGGATGATGTCAGTGAGAGCACATTGGATAAATGGTCACTAACAGCTTATGGCAGCGTGCAGCATGACAATGGTTTCTATATGGATACACTGTTATCCTATGGAATTCTAAAAGGAGATATCGGCAATGCTATCATTGGCAAAACCGCAAAGTTGAAAAATGCCAAAATGTTGAGTATCTCCACCACCGTTGGCAAAGAATTTGCAACCGGAATGGAAGGCTTAACCTTCGAGCCTCAAGCACAACTTGCTTATCAACATTTGATGTTTAATACCATTGAAGATGCTGATAATTTTACCGTTGATATGAAAAATCCTTCTCAATGGTTGATCCGTGTTGGTGGACGTTTAACCAAAACCATTATGACTGCTGAAAATGGTCCTGCCCTTTCCTTCTATGGAAAAGTAAACTTGATCAAAACCTTTGGTGATAATGGAAAAGTACAAATGAGCAAGAATTTTAACCTTGATCCCATGGGAACAGCAATTGAGGGAGGAATTGGTATCAATGCGCGACTATCTCACAACTTCTCTCTTTACGGTGATGTAAGCTATCGACAAAAGCTTCAGAAAACTGGTATAAGTGGTGCAAGCTTTTCAGGTGGCATACGCTATCAGTTTTAATACAAGGCTATAAAAATAGCCTATTCATTCTATTCAATTTAACAAAAGGGCAGCCACAATATGCTGCCTTTTTTGTACATTAAAGCCATCTTTTTTCCTTTTAAAGCACCCTTCCCTCTTTATACTTAGTTCTTTACGAAAATCACCAAGACAAGACACAACAAATGCAACAGAGCACTTCCATCCCCAGTGGATGAAAAGTACTTCCTACTTTGAGAAAAAGAGAAGTCTATTAGAAATAAATTAATACCACTGTGTTGAAAAATGAAAATCCACTTTAAACCCAAGTAGATTAGCTTTTTTATAAGCTTCTTCTACATCCTTTTTTGTTCCCTCATAACCCCAATTTGGGTCATATAATAATCCCTACCATCACGTAAAAGATGTCATGGTACCACTATATCAGTATCTCACAATATTTCTCTGAATAATAAAAAGCCCCCTTTTTATCTATATAGATAATTAATTTGATTTATATTTTTGTAAAGTTAGGGACGATATAATAAAGTTCGGGAATAGGATTTTTAACATGCCTCTCTAATTATTACGAATCAAGAGTTCTTTTCGGGGTGGTTTTTTAGTAAATCCTGATGTCCAAAGAGTCTCTAATTCTAACTTTTTGTTATCCATTTTTTGAGGTGTGATAAGATATTATCGAGTGCATCCATAAGGCGGGCAAAATCAATAACAAACATAAAGACAATGAAGGCAATCCACTTCATAAAGCGTGACATCATCTTTAAGCCTTGATAGGTCTCTATCATCTCATGAAGAAGCTGTTGTTCTGTTTCTGTAAGATCTT
>NZ_JBHIQU010000031.1:0-7156 GCF_042196725.1 Bartonella sp. AC158YNML | reverse complement strand
TGGTTGTGCAATTTGTGACAAATCATTGAGGGGATAAGACATGGCAGATTATTTACCACAGCCCTTGCAAGGGAGAAATCTTCATACGCAGCAGGTAAGCTTTTTGCGGCTTAATTTTAGCTATGAAGATAAAGAAAAGGTGATGAAGATAGGTACCCTCCCTCGTGGTGCTTTGATTACTTCAATTAAAGTGTATGTCAAGACAGCATTTTCGGACACGAAGGTAAAAATAGGCAGCACTGCTGGCGGGACTGAATTTGGTGAAGCAGAAATCAAACAGCAGGCAGTCAAAGAGGTTAAGCCTAGCAATCAAAAGGAATTTGTCCCTTATGATGAAGAACTTACTCTTTATGCTAAAGCTGATAAGACAGTCCAAGCAGGTCAAGCAAGTATAGTCGTTGAATTTGTGACCAATTGTTAAGAGAAGTCTAATGACGCGTCATTATATTCGGGTTAAGACGGGGGGACCAATACCGGCAAAACAGGATGTTTATCGTCATAGAAGAACGCTTTCGCACTTGGTGTCGGTCATTCAAGATGAGATTGATGACATAGCGGATGAGTATGTTCATCAAATCCAAGAAAGCATTTTTGCAGCTATTCGTTTTTGTGAACGAGAGACCTTTTACTTTAACGAAAGCCGTGATGTGGTGTTTGAGACACGGGCGGGACAAGGTGTTTATGATGCAAGCACTACCCGCCCTATTGAAACAGCTGTTAAAATCAAAAACGTTTATCTGAGTTCTGATCAACATCATAAGTTTGCATTGGAGTGTAAGGATCATGTTTCTTTAGAGCCTTTGTTATCATCAGAGCAGCAAGGAACGCCGGTTTGTTACAGTTATTTTGATAGGAAATTACATCTTTATCCCACGCCGGATAGAGCCTATCAGATTCAACTCATTCTCTCTCCATTGCGTTTATCAGATATAGAGAGTGTTGATGAGGAGCATCCATGGTTTGTGCACGCGTTTGATTTGATTAAGGCGCGTGCAAAATACGAACTTTACAAGAATATTCTTAAAGAACCCGATTGTGCAGCCGCTGCTTACAATGACTTTAACGAACAGTTGCATGAATTGCGTGCAGAGACGTCTCAACGTCATAACGTCACGCGAATAATTCCGACGGATTTCTAATATGGTTTATTTTCCAATCGCTGATTACAGACCAGATGTTGCGATCGTCAACGGTAGCTTTACGGATAGCCTTGTGAATGTTTTACCGGCAGATGGCGGTTACATACCCATGCCTAGTGCAATGGTTGTGTCTCATCCTTTGGAAGAAAAGCCCTTGGGTTCAATAGCCTTTAGAAGTGGCAATGGTGTTAAGATAATCGTAGGGGGAGCCAAAAAGCTTTATAGTTATGATAGTCAAACGCAGGGTTGGAAAGATATCAGCCAAAGTGGTGTGACCTATCAAGCAAATGAAGAGAATAAATGGTCGTTTGCTCTTTTTAAAAACATGGTTATTGCGGTGAATAAAAATGATAAACCGCAAGTTTTCAAGGTCCTTAGTTCTGAACGGTTTGAAGATTTAGAAGGAAATCCCCCGAAAGCAGGATTGGTCAAGGTTTGGGGAGCTTTTGTTTGTTTGATGCAATTGACAGATAATCCCAATCGCATTCATTGGTCTGGTTTGAACGATGTAAATTTATGGGAAATAGGTAAAAAAAAATGTGATCATATAGATTTTCCGGATGGAGAATATGTGCAAGGGGCAACGGAATCCACCAATCCACTCATTTTTCTACGTTCTGCTATTTACGCTGGTTTATTTACTCCAGGGGCTGAACTTGTATACAGTTTTCAAAAGATTCAAGACAAGCGTGGAGCGCGCAGTGCAGATTCTATAGCGTGTCGAGGAAGTGATGCTTTTTTTGCGAGTGATGGTGGCTTTTATCAGATCAGTGCTGATGGTCAACTTTTGCCGATAGGCTTTGAGAAGGTTGATAGAACGGTTTTTAAAACTTTTGATAAATTTGCTCTTGATGAGATGCAAGGAGTGATAGATCCCATTGATAACCGAATTTACTGGTCCTTAAAGGGAGGCAATAACGAGCAAACGACTTTTGTCTATGATTGGGGATTGCAGAAATGGTCGACGCTACAGGGAAAACCTTTCACGTTGTTTCCAGTATTTACGACAGGTTATACTTTAGAACAGTTAGATGAGATCTCGATCAATCTTGAGACATTACCGGCTTCTTTAGACAGCCCTCGTTGGCAAAGTGGCGCCCCCATGCTTGGTGCTTTTGATGATGAAAATAGGCTTGTTATGTTTACGGGAGCACCGATGGAGGCAACGGTTGTTTCGCAAGAATTGGGAGCACCAGATGGAAGTTTTAACTTTATCACGAAAATGTTTGCCGAAGTTGATACGACGCAAGGTCTTTTAAGCATAGGGGAACGTCGGCTTCGTAATGATCAGACGCCGATCACATGGCACAAGGAGAGGGTGTGTTCTTATCTTACGGGTGCTTATCATGGTCGTTCGCGCAATCGTTATCACCGCTTTAAATTGCGTATTCCTGAAGGCGTTCATTGGAACCATATCACAGGGTTTAATGTGGATTTACGTCCTTTAGGCAGAGGATAATGGCAAAAGTTTTTTTGACCACGTCTTGGGATATGGAGCGTATAGCACCATACCTTGAAGACATCATTGCGTCGTTTCGCGAGTATGTGGAACGTTTCAAACATGAAATCACGTTGCAAGAGCTCCTTGAAGCGATTTGCAGTGGCAAGAAACAGTTATGGCTTGTTTTGGATGATGACGAGCGCTTTTTAGCGGCAGTTACAACCCAGATACAGCAGACAGTTTTAGGAAAGAAGCGCGCTCTGATTTGTGAATGTAGTGGCAAGGGCGTTCTTGATTTGGTTGATAATTTGCAAGTTGCAGAGGATTGGGCACGTGAGAATGGTGCTTCTGAAATGGAGATCTTGGGTCGTTTAGGTTGGAAGCGCGCATTGGACAAGCAAGGCTATGGCATAGCTATGCTTTATTATAGAAAGGAATTGTGACATGGGGAGCAGTAGACCAGCAACGACAGAACAGAAGCAGGTACAAACAAGCGCCCCTCCTACTTGGATGCAGAATGTATTTAAGCGTGGGAGTGCAGATGCGTATAACCTATATAATACAGGGATGGGTGGTAATGTGTATGGGGGACCTCGTGTTGCACCTTTAAGCGCTCCAACTTATCAAGCAATCGGAGGTCTTGGGAGTGTTCCTTATCAATATCAAAATTATATGAATCATTTGATGAATACTCCCATGCAGGCAGAAAGAAATATTGGTGAATTGGCTTCTAGTTATAAAGGGGGCTATGATCAGGATTTTGAAGATGTACTTAAAAAATCTATAGATGATGTGAGAGATACGATTAACAGCTCTTTTGTAGGTGCTGGTGGTTATGGATCTGGTGCGCATACGAAAGTGTTGGCGCGTGAACTTGATGCATTGTCTAAAAGTGCTAGGATTAATCATTACCGTCAGAATAAGCAGGATATGTTACATGCTAATGCCTTACTTGGTGATTTTAATAAGTATCGCTTAGGCATGGTCGGCAACTTATTCCCCTCTTACAATAATGCCTATTCGAATATGTTGCAGGGGTCATCTGTTCTTAATGACTACAATCAACGCCTTGTTGATGCCAATAGAGAACGTTGGCTGGAACAAGACAATAGCGGTTGGAATAGGTTGAATATGCTTATGAACGCCGGTCATGGTTTTGCAAGAAATTACGGCACGACGATTAATAATATGTCAGGCTCTACGATGCATGGTAACGACCCTTGGAAGAACGCTATGATGGTGCTTTTTGGATTAAAGAAGGCTGCGGAAAAGGCAGCAAATGCTGCCGTTTAGTTTGAATAATCTTAGAAAAAATAAATAGTTAAAGGGAAAGTAATGGTTTTTATAGATTTTGACCCGAGAGATAGACGTTTCATATCCAAACTAGAAAAAGATCTACACGAACGCAGACTAGAAAAAGATTTACTACAATCAATAGCGAATCAACAAAAGGACAAACATAAATTACCAGTTTTTCTTAATGCGATTTCTATGAATGATCCATATAAGATAGGCTCTTTTTCTCCTTCTCCAATAGGTTCTATTCGTCCTTCTGAGATAGATAATGAGGGGAATAAACCCTCTCCGATTCCACAATCAGAAACTCCTCCTCAGTTAGAGACTTCTCCACCTATTTCAACAAAACCAGTTCCATTGCAAGAACAGCCTCCTGAACCAAATCTTAGTTTTTGGGATAAATTTTCTCGTTTTTCACAGTCTGATGTTAGTAAAAATATTGATGATTTTCTTATGGGTGCGATAACGGCTAGTCCAAATTCATCTGGATGGCAACTTTTTGCCAAGGGGCTGAAGAATTTGCATGAAGGAGATAAACAAAGAGGACAGGTTAACCAGACTGTCGAGTATCTAAAGTCTAAAGGCTATAGTGAAGAAGAAGCGCGGTTCATAGCAGGGAATAAAGATGCGTTGAATGCTTTTCTATTACAAAAAGTGAACGGTGGAAATAGGAATTCCCAATTTACCAATGATGGTAGGATGCTTGTGGAAGATCCGAATGCACCAGGTGGATATAGATATATTATGGTTAAAGGTGGTAAATCGTATGAGGAAGCTGAACGTGCAAAAACTCTACATGCAAATAATGTAGTACGGAAAAGTATTTTATTGAAAGATATCAGATATCTTGATGAGTACATTAAGGAAAAAGGTGGGTATGCAACAGGTATGGTTGCTTGGTTTAAAAGCATTGTTCCTGGATCGAAAGAAAATGGTGCAGATAAAGTCGTGAAATCAATTAAGGAACGTATAGCAAGTGATCGTATAGACGAACTGAAGCAATTATCAAGGACAGGAGGGGTAGGACTTGGAAATGTCAGTGATAAAGATCTTGACATGCTAAAGCATTCTTTAGGTGCACTAAGCATTGATATGAATGTAGAATTATTTACGCGGAATCTGAATCAAATAAGAGATGTTATTTCAAGACTATCGCCTGAAGCAAAAGCCTATTTACTAGGTGAAGATGCTAGTCACTCCTCTGCTAATCAGTCGATGCCGCAAGGAGGTGTTGAAAACTTGCCAATTATAAGTAGCAGAGAAGAGCTAGATCGTTATCCTCCTGGAACAATAGTTAATTATAATGGTCATCCAGTATATAAGGGAGCAAAAAGATGATAAACAATAAGCGTTATCGACCAGGAGATCGAGTTCTTGAACTTGGTGATGATGTTTACGTAGCCGATTATCCTCTTAATCCCAGCAATTCAGGTAAACGTTATCGACCAGGAGATCGAGTTCTTGAACTTGGTGATGATGTTTATGTAGCCGACTATCCTTTATATAATAATTCTTATGAAGAAGAAGCAGAACATCCCGAAATCACGCAAAGTGAAGCTTTTTGGAACTCTTTAAAGCATGGATTGAGTTTTAATTTAGATGATGAGATTGCGGGGATTACAGCGGCAGGACGTGATTCTGATGATGAGTTGGCAATAAAGGCTTTTGCGAAGGGGCTTTACAACTATTGGACTGGAGATAAGAAAACCATAGAAAAATATGAGAAAGAAGCCAATAGAATACGTGATTATTATCGTAGGATGAGTGATCAACATTATTGGACTTCTTTTGCTGGAAATGCTTTAGGGTCGGCAATCCCTTCACTTGCGACTTTAGGGGGAGGGTTGTTAGCCTCAGGAGCACGCTTTGTAGCGCCTACACTTGCAAGGAATGTGGCGGGGTCAAAATTAGGTCAAGCCTTTTTGAAAGCAGGTCAGTTACCCCCAAGTCGATTTGCAAGTCCATTTTTAGGCATCACGAACAAAACAACATTACCTCATTTGCTTAAAGTAGGTGCAGCATCTGGTGCATTACATGGCGCAGGAGAAGGCGAAGGACTTTTAAATACACTTCAAACCACGGCATCTGGTGGAACTTTAGGAATGGGCGGGGCATTGGCTGGAAATCTTGTAGGCAGTATGCTTGGTTCTACTTTTGGTGGAATACGAAGACTTTTTTCTCCTTCTCATACGAAAGAAGGTGTTTCAAAAGATACGTTAAGAGCAATCAGTAAACATTTAGGCAATGAAGCTTCTGAAGAGCTAGGAGAATCTTTTAAAAAAGCAGTTCCTACCGATTACGTAGCTGATCATAGTCCTTTTTTACAAGATCTTGTTTTTGATATCGCGAAAAGAAACCAAGGGGCTTATCTTGATTTAACCAAGAGAGCTAAACAGAGAGCGCTGGGAGGAGGGGAGCGTATTCATCAGGCGGCTGATAAATACTTTGTTCCTCGTCAAAATGTTACAGGTTTAAAAGATGATCTTATCGCGAGTAGAGAAGCAGAATCACATACTCTTTACGAAATAGCCAAAAAAATACCAATAGGAGAACAGCATTATGGCGCTCTTAATGAATTAATGAAGCGTCCATATTTCAAACAGGCTTATAAAGAAGGGCTACAGGAATTCACGAGTAAGGTCAAAGAAGTTGATCCATTTTCTTCTGAAAAATTTAATCTCCTTAAAGAAAAGCCCAACATGGGTGTTCTCCATGAAACGAAGGTTAAACTTGGTCTTATGAGAGATGCAGCCGAGAAGATAGGAGATAACAGTAAAGTTCATACCTTAGTTGGCATTCAGAAAAAATTGTTAGAGCTTATGGATGATATATCGCCTAAATATAAGAAGGCACGATCATTGTATCATCAATATAGTTCACGTTTAGATGCCATGGATGAAGGTTCCAAAATCCTTAGCAAGTCGGTTAATAAGGATGAGTTCAGTAAAATCTTTGATGAATTACCAAAGGCACAACAAGAATACTTTAAAAAGGGCTCAAGGGCAGAACTTTTACAAGGTATGGGTCAAACAAAAGATGAAGTATCCAAGGCAAAAGATATTTTTGGTACGAATGATCTGTATAAACGATTTGCAAAGATTTATGGAGCCGATAAAGCTTCTGCGGTCAAGAAGGTTGTCGAAAAAGAAGCCGATTATGCAGATTTTTATAATAGAATACCAGGTCGTGTAGCGGATGAAAAGATATCTTTTACGCATAACGTCAATATGCCAACGGGTAAACATGATGCAGCTATGCAAGCAGGAAAAGTAGCGGTGAA
>NZ_JBHIQU010000030.1:0-7429 GCF_042196725.1 Bartonella sp. AC158YNML | reverse complement strand
TAAGTATAGAGGAAGAAACCGGTTTGTTTTTCCTCTTCTTTTCCTAAGACAGATGTTCTGATATTGGCTAAGAGTGCATTTTGTTTAGCCATATCGGTTAATCCACTGTAGAAGAGAGCATTTGGCATGACCAAATAGCTTGCTGTTTGTGCTACAGGGACGATCACACTTGGGCCAGAACCAGAATCTGTTTCAAGAATTTCTTTATGTAAGCGGAAATCCCAGAAATTTTCATTCTTTTCATCAAAGAGGCTTTGTGCAACATCGGCTGTACCGTGGCTTGACTCTGGTCCATAGGCCGTTAGCGTATATTTATAAGGCAAACGATTTCTTGTGGTATAGCCATTTACGAGTTTGAAAGAGTCTTCTTGTGCTTTTCCAGATACTTGAATGAGCGAGAGGCCACCTATATTTGAAGGATCAGCAGCATCGACTACACTACTTTCATCTCCAGAATCGCTTTTGATATAAACTGTTGTGGAGCCTGAGACATCACCATGAATGAGAAGCCTATCGGTTTTTTGATCGGCACTTACTACGCCATCACTCCAAGCAATGTTGAAGTAAATCTTTGTGTCTCCCGTTGCGTTGTAGACTTCTTGCGTGTCTGGTTTACCAGAACCTATATGCAATGTTTGGTAGTGATCTTCTGTTGGTTTCTCAAAAACAATGGAGCTGTTATCGAGATTAAGCGTGGAAATATCAGAACGAGATCTTTGAGCGATATCAAGGAGATTGCCATCAGCATCTTTTTCGTTTTTGCTGATTTTCAACGTCCATTTCGTATTGTTTTTCAGATCAAAACGTACATTTCTGTCTTTAGCAATATTCGCTCTGCCTTCTAGAGTAGACTGATCAGCACTTAAGGTGAAGGTGCCATTGGAGATCGCTTTAACCTCTTTATTGTTCCAATAATTGTCGTTTTTCCAAGATTTTGGATCTTCGAAAAGACCATCTCTTAATAATACGTCGGCATGGATTTCTGAATTTTTGAGACTGACTGTACCGATTGATAAAGTTGGAATATCTTCCATATTTGTGTTAGTAAAAGCTCCAACAAAAATTCCAGTACCATTTTCAGCGTGAACATCTGCATTTGTCAAATTGATTTCACTGTTTTTATGTTTTTGTGGAACATCTGGATAATCTAGATCAGGATTAGAGAGAGCTATAAATTGCAAACCAGCAACTCCTGCTATCATAGAAGTATTCACGACATCAATATGTCCGTTAAATGCCGCCCATAGTGCAACTTTTTTTGCTTCTATTTTATTTTTGATTGTATTCTCTGCTGTTCCAATATAACCATTCGTCATCTTAATCGTGCTATTATTTTCTGCGGTGAGACCAACATCAAAATTTTGAATGATTGTTTTACCATTTAACTTAATTAAACTATCAGTTTCTGCAACGTTTACACCAACGGTCATTGTTTTACTTTCACCACCAGTTATTGTTAAATCTCCGCTAATGATTTTACTTCCACCGTCTGCATAAAACCCTTCATCAACATTTTGAATGGTTGTTTTGCCCATTAACCTAACTTCACTACCAGAGTCCGATGTCCATATACCAGTGCGTTCGTTGTTGGGGCCTTCAAGTGCTTCACCACCGATTATTGTTAAATCTTTGCTGGTGATTTTACCACCGTCAACTGCTCCAAGGCCGTCCAAAGTATTGTTAATTATTGTATCACCATGCAATTGAATTGTGCTGTCATTGCCACTTACAAATGCACCGCTTCCTTTTCCCTCTGTTGTTAAAGCAACATCTGTGGCATCAATATGCCCACCGTTGATTGCGAATAACGCTGTTTTGTTCGCGGCTACGGATCCTCCCATCATTGTGATGGTGGATTTTGAACCTTCTGCATAGAGTCCAACATTATCAGATGATGTAATGTTTGCATTGTTTTTCAAGATAATCGTACTGCCACCTTCTGCACTTGCTCCTACGTCACGTCCACTAAATGCCCCTCCTGAGATTGTTATTGTCGAATCATGGTCTGCAACTATACTGGCAGCTGCTTGAGTCACTGTTACATCTTTTAAAGTGACGGTACTTTTATCTGCTTTTATTCCAAAGTTTAGTAATGCATCGTCTTTACTATTCGATATCTTTACACCTTCTAGTTTGTTTTCGCTGCTGTTACTGTTTAAGAAGCCAGCACCAACTAGAGAAGTCTTAATGGTTCCTCCAGTCATCTTGATTGTGCCACCATTGTTTGCTGTAAGCCCGAGTGCACTATTACTAATCGTTGTATTTCCAAGTAATTCAATTACACTGCTTTCGCCAACAGAAAATACACCAGACGATATATTGTCGTCACTTGGAGCCACATCTGTTACAGTTAGAGCCACATCTGTAACAGTAATATGGCCGCCATCTTCAGCAACCAATGCATTCCCTTTCCCTGTGACGTTTCCTCCCGTCATTGTGATGGTGGATTTTGAACCTTCTGCATAGAGTCCAACGTTATCAGATGATGTAATGTTTGCGTTGTTTTTCAAGATAATCGTACTGCCACCTTCTGCACTTGCTCCTACATTACGTCCACTAAATGCTCCTCCTGAGACTGTTATTGTCGAATCATGGTCTGCAACTATACTGGCAGCTGCTTGAGTCACTGTTACATCTTTTAAAGTGACGGTACTTTTATCTGCTTTTATTCCAAAGTTTAGTAATGCATCGTCTTTACTATTCGATATCTTTACACCTTCTAGTTTGTTTTCGCTGCTGTTACTGTTTAAGAAGCCAGCACCAACTAGAGAAGTCTTAATGGTTCCTCCAGTCATCTTGATTGTGCCACCATTGTTTGCTGTAAGCCCGAGTGCACTATTACTAATCGTTGTATTTCCAAGTAATTCAATTACACTGCTTTCGCCAACAGAAAATACACCAGACGATATATTGTCGTCACTTGGAGCCACATCTGTTACAGTTAGAGCCACATCTGTAACAGTAATATGGCCGCCATCTTCAGCAACCAATGCATTCCCTTTCCCTGTGACGTTTCCTCCCGTCATTGTGATGGTGGATTTTGAACCTTCTGCATAGAGTCCAATGTTATCAGATGATGTAATGTTTGCGTTGTTTTTCAAGATAATCGTACTGCCACCTTCTGCACTTGCTCCTACGTCACTTCCACTAAATGATCCTCCTGAGACTGTTATTGTAGAGTGGTTATCTGCACCTATACCGGATACTGCTTGAGTCACTGTTACATCTTTTAAAGTGACGGTACTTTTATCTACTTTTATTCCAAAGTTCAGTAACGCATCGTCTTTACTATTCGATATCTTCACACCTTCTAGTTTGTTTTCACTGCTGTTACTGTTTAAGAAACCAGCACCAACTAGAGAAGTTTTAATGGTTCCTCCGGTCATCTTGATTGCACCATCGTTTTGTGCTTGAAGCCCGATTACACTATTACTAATCGTTGTATTTCCACGCAATTCAATCATGCTACCAAGGTCATCAGAAGCTACACCAAGTCCATCACCATTTGTTTTTAGGATGACATCTGTGACAATAATATGCCCACCGTATGTTGTCGTTATTGCTTCCTCTTTTGCTGTTACGCTCCCTCCCGTCATTTCGATGATGGATTTTGAACCTTCCGCATAGAGTCCAGCATCATTATATGATGTAATTTTTGCATCGCCAGTTAAAGTGATGTTGCCGCCGTTTTGAGTAAATATTGCTGCTTTTTCTGCATTAAATGATCCTCCTAAGACTTTTACTGTGGAATCATATGCATCTATGGCAGTTTGTGCTTGCGTCACTGTTACATTATTTAAAGTGACATTACTGTTAGTTGCTTTGATTCCATTGATTAGTGGCGCATCATCTTTCCCACTTGATATCACTACATCTTTCAGTTTGTTTTCTTTGCTCTTGCTGTCCAAGAAGAAAGCACCAACTTTGGAAGCTGTAATGCTTCCCCCAGTCATTTTGATTGCGCCACTCTCTTGTGTTTTGAGCCCGATTGTCGCATCATTAATCGTTGTACTAGATAATTCAACCACACTGTTTTTGCCTTGAGACAAGGCACCGAATCCACTTTCGATTTTATTATCATTAGTAGATGTATTAGGGTTATTCCTCTTTGCTGTTAGAGTACTACCCGTGACAGTAATATGTCCACCTTCGTCTGCAGATAATGCTGCATCTTTTCCAATTACGCTTCCTCCTGTCATTATAATTTCGCTCTTTTCATCGATGGCATGAAGTCCGTTACCATTAGATGAGGTAACGTTAGTACCGCCATCTACAGTAATGGTGGTGCCGCTCATAGCATATACGCCATCCATTTTACCTTCGAATGATCCTCCGGATACGTTGATTCGAGAATTATTATTTGCGAGTATACCAACTTCTGCGTGCGTAACGTTTACATTTGTTAAAGTGATGTTACTTCCATTATCTGATTGCACTCCAATGAGTTGTGAAATTTCATTTTTATTATTTGATATCACTACATTTTGCAGTATATTTTTGTCGCTGCCGTCAATATAAACGCCAGTTTGAGACGTTGTAATGTTCCCCCCAGTTAGGTTGATGTTAGCGCCGTCTTTTACAGAAATACCGAAACGAACATCAGAATCAGTGCCTTGAATATTTAAGCTATTTAATTTAAGCGCACTGTTAGCACCTTCAACTGTTACAACATACTTATCATTGTTTGTATCTGCATTTGTGCTTTCATTTCCAGTTACAGTTACAGTGCTACCGGTGATTTTTCCTTTGTCTTTTACATAAATAGTCTCGTACGTTTTTCCGGATATATCTTTTTCTTCGTTGGCAACGCCAAGAGTTTCAGCATGTGCAGTGAACTGGATGTTGAATAGGATGATAGCAGCCGCAGCCGTGCATGATAAAAGGGATGTTTTATACACCAGTATTCTCCTTATGAGAGCCCCCAAATATTCATTTCCCCGCAAACTTCATAAGAAGAAGTGAAAATGGATAGTTGTTATTAATTTCAGTAATTGTCCTTATTTGGTAAGATATTTTTGATTTTTTGTCAAAATTAAAAAATAAATAATATTAAATTTGTGTGAATTTATATTGAACACACAATGTGTTTGTAATTATTTATATTATATAATTAAATTTATTGTAAATCTCTATTATAGAAATTATAAATATTATTATAATAATTACATAATTTATATTATTTTTTATAAAGTAATGATATTATTTTCTGTAATACTTATGCATTTTTATAGATTGTCAATGTAAGTGATGACGGTAATACTAAAACACTGTTGCTAGCACTTTTGATTATTTATACCTTATTTATCATAATATTCTAATATATTTGATCTTGATATCCAAAGGAGTTTGATGCTCTAGTATTAAGAATACATGTTTTCTCCTGTTGGGGATATTTTAATAGTATACGACTAAGTTTTTATAAGCTGTTGATGTATTGATGACATTTGAAAGAGCAAGAGCCCAAGCTTATAAATCTTAATCAATGAAGATGCTTCAAGTTGAAGGCTTTAAATCAACAGTGCTTTTATATCATCAAAGTGCACTTTCATTGAAGGATCATTGCTTTCATTATTTTGAATTTTTGACATATTCTTGACAAGAAAATTTAAAAAATTACTTCTGAGAAAATTTTTATAATACAATAAAATATGTAACGTTTTTATGGTGATAGGTTTATGAGATATAAAGTTAAATTGGTAATCACCGTGATTGCTTTTACTCTCTCTGGTTGTTTTAACCTTGATTCTGAAAAGTTAAGAAGGGACAAGAGGCTTTATCATGATGCATTTATGTGGCCTATGAAAGAAAAGTCTCTTGAGAAAAATTATACTGCTATCATCATGGCTGATCCGCAACCGTGGCGTTTAAACTCTGGTGATGCCAATGGAGTATCAAACAGAGAGCCATGGTTAAAGATAAATGAGCAAGTTGCTGGTGTGATAAAAGCGCACAAGGCTGCGTTCCATATTGTCAATGGTGATCTGACGGAGTTTGGACAACAAAAAAACTATGATGATTATAAAAATGTTTATAAAACTCTTGGAGCGCCTGTCTATGAGGGGCTAGGGAATCACGATTATGCCAATAATGTTGGTAATTGTACAAATCCTCAAGAATTCAATTTTTACAAAGATGCTTGTGCTATAAGTGCAGTTTCAAGAATGGTATCGGAAATCAAAAAATACCGTAGTCAATTATTGCATTTCAATGCAGATGTTACTGAAAGTTTGGTTCCCATTTCGGGTGGAAATGTTCGCTTGGTAAGGGGGAGTTTGAGTTATTCTTGGGATTATGGAGATGTTCATTATGTGCAGCTTCACAATTATCCAAGCTATACTGTTGGTTTGAAGGGGAAGTCTACAGAAGTGCAAATCAATAAATCTTTAGATTGGCTTAAGAACGATTTAGCTGCTGCTGATGCAAGAGGTAAAGTGACAATCATTAATTTTCATGATGCGCGTGCTGCTTCCATTGATGGTGAATCCTTTTTTATTCGTAAAAAGAATGCTAAAGATTTGTCGGTCTTTAAGTCAATTGTTACCTCTCATAATGTTAAAGCAATCTTCGTAGGTCACACGCATTATCAGTCCTATTGCCGTGCAAAAAACGATAAGGTTTTTGGAAATATCCCTATCTATACAGCTGGTGCGCTTTTTAATGGAGATTATTACCTCATAGATGTGAAAGGCAAGACAATTCACGTTAAAGCCTATAATGGAGAAATAGGAAAACCGCTTTTAATTAAAGATCTTGGTGTTATAGGGAAAGACACCCAATTTTCGGCAAGTTGCAGTAAGTTATAATAGAATTTGTTTCTTTGTCTTAAAGCATGAGGGAAAAAACGTATTATATGTGCGGATTTGAAGAGCAATGAGAGTATCTGAGTGTTACTTAAAAATAGAATAAAAAATCAGACATATTTTTTTCAAAGCTGCTGAGATTTCAGGTTATACGCTATAAGTGCAATGGTTTAATGTGAACGGAGCTTTAATACAAAGCGGAATAATGGTTTGTTATTCTATTTTTCCTTTTAGGCTTTCATCCTTGAAGCAAAGGGGAGTTTGTCAAGGGTGTGTTCATAATTTGCTAGCACATGTTGTCCAGAATTATCAAGAAGGCTGTTTCTATTAGTTTGTTGCGGTATAATTATCAAGTTATGCCCTTTGTTAGAGTTTATAATATCTACTCATGGGCAACTCTTTTCTTTTTCATAAGAAGAGTTTTTTGTTTTGATCAATTTTTTATTTATAGCATTCAAACAATTGATGTTTTGTGATGCTGTACAATTTTTCTTCTTGCGATCCATGACTCTGCTGGTTGCTGCATTTCGCGGAGTTATGATCTCAGGAAGTGCATTTTCTGCCTCTTTTGGTTGGATTGGGACAGTGATCGAAGTGGTTGGGGCAGGTATTGCCTCTGTTGTGGGGGG
>NZ_JBHIQU010000029.1:0-7979 GCF_042196725.1 Bartonella sp. AC158YNML | reverse complement strand
TTAAAATATGTCTTTTTTGTGTTCTTAAGTGTGTTTCTAAAGGTTTTTTTGGGGAGTTCATTATGAAGAAATTATATGCCATAAAACTTTCTCGTTTTTCTTTTGTTCAAATTCTTTCATTGGCTGTGGCAGTTACATTTGTATCGAATATTACCTCTGTTTTTTCAGCAAATCCTGATTTTAGAAATACATTTGTTGAAGGTTTAAAAAGTCCTGGTGTGTCTTATCCAAAAAGTATCGTCTTTGTCGCTGGTTTGAATGATTCTGATGACTATGCAAATTTTTTAGTCAAAACCTTGTCTGATGTCAGTGATTATAGTTCTGTTGTGAATGTTTTGGAGTCAAATAGTAGTATTGCATGGAAAGGTGTGTCAAGTATATTCAAAGCTGAAAATGTGAGTGATAAAAAAGCACAACAGTTCACAAGAAGTATTCATATGAATTCTATAGATGGTGTAGATTTTTCAAACTCTCCTGGTTTGTTAAGAACAGTATCGACCCAAAGAGCTGCAGCAAAAGGCAATGGTCATCCTCTGGAGCAGGGTTATAGTGCGAGTGCAAAAGGTTATGATGCTATTGCGTTAGGTCCATTGGCGGAAGCAAAACAAGATAGAAGTATTGCTATAGGTTTATCTTCTTACGCTAATGCTCATAATAGTATTGCGATTGGTTCTGCTCCAGACTATGCTACTGAAGAGCAAAGAACAACTGCTGGAGATGAAAAAGCAATTGCCATAGGTTTTCAAGCTAGAGCTTTCGGCAAATTTACAATAGCGTTGGGGGATTCTGCTGGCACTACGCGGGAAGATGCGGTTGCTATTGGTCACCATGCAAAAGTAGATATACACCAAGGTGTTGCAATAGGTGCCAATTCTTTAGTTTCTTTAGATGGTGGTGTTGCTATAGGAAGTAATTCTGTAGCTGATAGGGCTGCGGATATTTTGGGGTATGCTTCTTTGCAGCAGGGACCGGCAGTAAACACTGAAGTGCAATGGAAAAGTACGCAGGGTGCCGTTAGTGTTGGTAATCCTAGTAAGGGCATAACGCGGCAGATTATAGGTGTAGCAGCTGGTAGTGAACCTACTGATGCAGTAAATGTTATACAGTTAAAAGATTTAGAAAGTGTCGTAAGAAATGACGGTTGGAAACTATCTGTTGGGGGTAAGAATGGTAAAACCGTTATTATGGACAGTACGGTAGACTTTTCTGCTGGAAGTGCAAATCTTCAGGTTACAAAGGGCGATAAAGACAATAATGTAAAATTTGATCTAGCTAAGGAAATTGCAGTCAATAAAATAACTGCAGGAAGCAGTACCCTAGACGCAACAGGTTTAGTGATTGCCAATGGTCCGAAAATAACCACCGGTGGTATAGATGTTGGCAGTAAAAAGATAACAGGAGTGGCAACGGGTACTGAAAGCACCGATGCGGTGAATTTTGGACAGCTGAAGGAAATAAAAGAACAGGTAGCAACTAGTAGTTTCGTAAAACAAGATGCACAGACGAAGTTCATAACCATTGGTAAGGATACAGATGGCGATAAAATCACAATTGCCAATAAAGATAATAAAACCAGAATTCTTTCTGGTGTTGCATCTGGCACGAACGACACTGATGCCGTGAATGTTGCGCAGCTAAAAGCTCTAAAAAACTCTATAACTTCAAGTTGGGATCTCTCTGTTGAGGGTGCAGATACGACGAGTGTTAATTCAACTAGTCCAATGGATTTGGCAGCTGGAAGTAGCAACCTAAATATTACAAAAGGCAAAGAGGACAATAAGGTAAAATTTGATTTAGCAAAGGACATCACACTGGAGAGCGTAAAGGCAGGTACAAATACTTTAGACGAAACAGGCTTAGTGATTACAGGTGGTCCGAAAATAACAACTAGTGGTATTGATGCTGGCAATAAAGAGCTAAAAGGCGTTAAAGATGGGGCGCTCTCAGTAGGATCGACAGAAGCGGTAAATGGTTCACAACTTTTGGCAACAAATAATGAAATTGCTGATGTAAGAGACAGTATTCTTGTTAAGCAAGAAGAAGGGATGGCGTTAAGTCGCAGTCTCCGTGCTGAGGGATCAGGTGTTATCACCATTGGGAAAGGAACTGGTGGCACTGAAATCAGCATTCTGAATAAAGATAATGGGGCAAGGAAAATTTCCGGTCTATTAGGTGGCGATCTCAGTGCAAATTCAGATGAAGCAGTCACTGGTTCTCAGTTGTTTACTACAAATCAAAATGTTACAACTGTAACAAGTGATCTCAAAACAGTATCTGAGAATATAGCCAAATATTTTGGTGGTGGCGCTAAATATGAAAATGGCGCTTGGACTGCTCCTAAATTTACTGTTAAGTCCGTTAAGGATGATGGCGAAACAGAAAACAAAGAATATCCTGATGTAGCGGATGCACTTGCAGGAGTTGGAAGTTCTATCACGAATGTTCAGAATAAATTGACTGAACAGGTTAAAGATGTGATTATCAAAGTGGAAAGCGAGAGCTTTGTTCAGCAAGATAAGACAACGAGTCGTCTCACTATTGGTGCAAAAGTAGGTGGCACAGAAATCAATATTGCAAATGAAAGCGGTGCGGATCGGATAATTTCTGGTGTTGGGGAAGCAAAGAACAATAATGATGCTGTTAACAAAAGCCAGCTTGATAGCAATATCAAGAATGTTAATGATAATGTAACAAATAAGTTTAGCGAACTTACTAAAAACATAACGAATATTACTCAGCAAGTTAAAGGTGATGCTTTGTTATGGAACGATAAAGCTAATGCCTTTGTAGCACGTCATGAAAAGAGCAAAGAAGAAAAAGGCAGAGCCGTAAGGACACAAGACAACAGCAAAATTACGTTTCTTTTAGATGGTGATGTTTCTAAAGATTCAACGGATGCTGTCACGGGTGGACAGCTTTATTCGCTGAACGAACAACTTGCAACCTATTTTGGTGGTGGCGCAGGTTATGATGAGCAAGGAAAATGGACTGCTCCAAGTTTTAAGGTTAAGACAGTTAAGGATGATGGTAAATCTGAAGAGAAAACTTATAGCAATGTGGCGGATGCTTTGGCTGGAGTTGGTACTTCTGTTACGAATGTAAAAAATGAGATCAGCAAAGAGATTACGAATGTAGTGAGTGAAAGCCTTGTCAAGCAGGATAACGAAACGGCTCCTATCACTGTTGGTAAGGAGACAAATGGCACTGTAATCAATGTTGCAAACAAAAGCGGTGTGAAACGGGTTATTTCTGGTGTGAAAGATGCAGAACAAGACAATGATGCCGTTAACAAGGGTCAGCTTGATGCAAGTCTGAAGGAACTTGCTACCAGCCTTCAGTCAGAAGATTCAGCTGTTGTTCATTATGATAAAAAAGAGGGTGATAATGGTGGCATTGATTACACGAGTGTAACTTTAGGTAAAGGTAAGGATAAGGCAGCTGTAGGTTTGCATAATGTTGCTGATGGTCAGATTGCCAAGGGTTCACATGATGCGATTACGGGTGGACAGATTAATAAAATCGGTGAGGATGTAGCTAAGTTTTTAGGTGGAGAAGCATCCTTTAAAGATGGAGCTCTTACACAGCCAAGGTATAAATTATCGCATATTTCTGAAGATGGTCAGGTAAGCACGAGCGCCTTTGATGGTGTGGGTGGTGCGTTTGAAGGTCTTGATGATAATATCAAAAATGTGAATCAGCGTATTAAGGAAGTTTCAGAAGGAGTTGCACAAGATTCTTTGAATTGGAGTAATGAAGCCAATGCGTTTTTAGCTAAGCATGGAACGGAAGGAAGCAATAGCAAAATTACGTTTCTAGCAAATGGTGAGATTAGCGCTAAATCAACGGATGCTGTCACTGGTAATCAACTTTATTCAATGAATCAGACATTTGCGACGTATTTTGGTGGAGGTGCAGGTTATAATGAAAAGGGAGAATGGGTTGCACCTACCTTCAAGCTTAAAACTGTTAATTCTGATGGTAGTGCTGGTGAGGAAAAGGTTTACAATAGTGTATCGGAAGCATTTGCTGGAGTTGCGAGTTCTATCACGAATGTTCATAATGATGTAACTAATGTTGTCAGTGATAGCCTTATCAAGCAGGATGATGATACGAAGGTTATCACTATTGGTAAAGAAGTAGCAGGTACGGAAATAAGTCTTCTGGACGAAAAGGGCAAAGAACGGACGCTTTCAGGTATTAAGGCAGCAGAGAATGACAATGAAGCAGTCAATAAAGCGCAGCTTGATGCAAGTCTGAAGGATCTTTCTATCAGCCTTCAGTCTGATGATTCAGCTGTTGTTCACTACGATAAGCTGGCAGATGGTAAAACTGATTATAGCAGTGTGACTTTAGGTAAAGGTAAGGATGCAGGACTAGTTGCACTTCATAATATAGCGGATGGTACCATTGCTGAAAATTCACATGATGCGATTAATGGTAGTCAGATCAACACGATTTCTCAAGATGTTGCTAAGTTTTTAGGTGGTGATGCGGCGTTTAAAGATGGTAGCTTTACCAACCCTACTTATAAATTATCTCATGTTTCTGAGGAAGGAAAAGTAACAGACGGTTCTTATAACGATGTCGGTAGTGCTTTTACTGGACTTGATAAAAATATCAAGAATGTGAATCAGCGTATTAAAGAAGTTTCTGAAAGTGTAGCGCAGGATTCTTTGAACTGGAGCGAGGCAGATAGTGCCTTTGTAGCGATGCATGGAGAAGGTAAAGGCAAAAGCAATAGCAAATTGAAGTTTTTGTTAGATGGAGACGTTTTAAAGGGTTCGACAGAAGCAATAACCGGTAATCAGCTTTATTCGATGGGTAGTGCGCTTGCGACATATTTCGGTGGTGGTGCTAAGTATGAAAAAGGGGAGTGGTTTGCACCTACCTTCAAGCTTAAAACCGTCAATGGTGATGGTACTGAAATTGAAAAAAGCTATCAGAGTATAGCGGATGCATTTGCAGGTATTGCGAGTTCTATTACGAATGTTCATAATGATGTGACGAATGTTGTCAGTGATAGCCTTGTTAAGCAGGATAATGAAACTGCACCTATCACTGTTGGTAAAGAAACGAGCGGTACAGAAATTAATATTGCAAATAAGGATCAAGCAGATCGGACGCTTTCTGGTGTGAAGGCCGCAACGAAGAATAATGAAGCAGTTAACAAAGGTCAGCTTGATGAAAGTCTGAAGGAACTTTCTAATAATCTTCAGTCAGAAGATTCCATTGTTGTTCATTACGATAAAAAGGAAAAGGGTGAAACTGATTATACGAATATAACTTTAGGAAAAGGTAAGGATTCTTCCCCAGTTTCACTCCATAATGTTGCTGATGGTAAGATTATCAAGGATTCACATGATGTAATTACGGGTGGTCAGATCAATAAAATTGGTGAGGATATTGCTAAGTTCTTAGGTGGAGAATCCTCCTTTAAAGATGGCGCTCTTACACAGCCAACCTATAAATTATCCGAGGTTTCTGAAGAAGGTAAGGTAAAAGATAAATCGTATACTGGTGTTGGCACGGCTTTTTCAGGTCTTGATGAAAATATCAAGCATGTAAATCAGCGCATTAAAGAAGTATCAGAAGGTGTTGCACAGGATTCTTTAAATTGGAGTAGTGCTGAGGGTGCATTTTTAGCACAGCATGGGGAGAAAAAGGGAACAAAAACGAATAGCAAGATTAAATTTCTTGCAAATGGAGAGGTTTCTGAAAGCTCAACAGAAGCGATTACCGGCAATCAGCTTTATTCAATGAGTAACACTCTCGCGATATATTTAGGTGGTGGTGCTGGCTACGAGAATGGACAATGGAAAGCTCCCAATTTTGTTATCAAGAAAGTTGATGCAGCAGGCAAAGAAAGTGAGAAAAGCTATAATAGTGTAGCGGAAGCTCTTTCTGATATTAGTACTTCTGTTACGAATGTTCATAATGATGTGACCACTGTTGTCAGTGATAGCCTTGTCAAGCAGGATGAAGATACGAAGGTTATCAAGATTGGTGCTGAAAAAGAAGGTGCAGAAATCAGTTTTACCAACAGCAAAAATGAGTTGCGTATTCTTTCTGGTGTGGCGGCAGCAACAAAGAATAATGAAGCGGTTAACAAAGGCCAGCTTGATGAAAGTTTAGAGAAGCTTTCTAATAGTTTTCAATCTGATGACTCAGCTGTTGTTCATTACGATAAAGAAGAGGGTGATAATAGCGCCATTAATTACACGAGTGTAACTTTGGGTGGTAAAGATAAAAAACCAGTTGGTTTGCATAATATTGCCGATGGTGTGATTTCTGAGAGTTCACATGATGCGGTTAATGGTGGTCAGATCAATACAATTTCTAAAAATGTTACTAAATTCCTTGGTGGTAATGCAACTTTTAATAATGGTGTGTTTACAAATCCAACCTATAGTTTATCGGAGATTGATAAAGATGGCAAGATAACAGATAAACCTTTTACTGATGTCGGTTCAGCTTTTGAAGGACTTGATACAAATATCAAGAATGTTAATACACGGATTAAGGAAGTTTCTGAAGGTGTGGCGCAGGATTCTTTGTTATGGAACAAGGAAGCAAATGCGTTTGTGGCGCGCCATGAAAAGCGCAAAGAAGAAAAAGATGGAACTGTAGCAACCCCAGAAAACAGTAAAATTACATTTCTTGCAAATGGTGACATTACAGCTACTTCAAGTGATGCAATAGCTGGTAATCAGCTTCATAGTTTTGGTAGCAGTGTTGCTTCGTATTTCGGTGGTAACGCTAGCTATACAGAAGGAAAATGGACCGCTCCAAGTTTTACGATTAAAAAGTTTGATACAGAAGGTACAGAGACTGAAGAGAAGTATGATAATGTAGCTGCAGCTTTTACAGGTGTTAATAATTCTATCACGAATATTCATAATGAAATTAATAAGGAGATTGGCAAAGTCGTCAGTGATAGCCTTGTTAAACAAGATAAAGAGGGCGATCCTATTACCATTGGTAAGGAAACAGGTGGTACTATAATTAATCTTCAAAACAAGAATAATGAGAACCGAACCATTTCCGGTGTAATAGGTGGAACAATCTCTAAAGATTCAATTGAGGCAATAAATGGTTCTCAGCTTTTTGAGACAAATGAGAAGGTTGCTTCGTATTTCGGCGGTGGCGCTAAATATGAAGAAGGCCAATGGACCGCTCCTACGTTCACGGTTAAGACAGTTAAGGATGGTGGCAGTGATGTTGAAGATAAGGAATATAAAACTGTAGCGGAGGCCTTGGCTGGAGTTGGTGCTTCCATCACGAATGTTCGCAAAGAGATTAACAATGAAATTACGAATGTTGTCAGTGATAGCCTTGTTAAGTGGGATGAAGATAAGCAGCTAATCAAGATTGGCGCAGAAAAGTACGGTAATAAAATCACTATTTCCGATAATGATGGTAAGAATCGAACTCTTTCTGGTGTGAAAGATGCAGAACAAGACAATGATGCCGTTAACAAGGGTCAGCTTGATGCAAGTCTGAAGGAACTTTCTAACAATCTTCAGTCAGAAGATTCCGCTGTTGTTCATTACGATAAAAAGGAAAAGGGTGAAACTGATTATACGAATATAACTTTAGGAAAAGGTAAGGATTCTACCTCTGTTGGTCTTCACAATGTTGCTGATGGTAATATTGCTGAAAATTCACATGATGCAATTACGGGTGGTCAGATCAATAAAATTGGTGAGGATATTGCTAAATTCTTAGGTGGAGCATCCTCCTTTAAAGATGGTGCTTTAACTGTTCCAACTTATGAAATCTCTAATATTTCTGACAAAGGTGAGGTAACAAGTAATTCTTATAACGATGTTGGAAGTGCATTTGCAGGTCTTGATAAGAATTTCAAGAATGTGAATAATAATCTCACGAATAAGTTTAATGAACTTACTCAAAACATCACGAATATTACTCAAGAAGTTCAAGGAGATGCCTTGTTATGGGACAAGACTAAAGGCGCTTTT
>NZ_JBHIQU010000028.1:0-8049 GCF_042196725.1 Bartonella sp. AC158YNML | reverse complement strand
AAGAAATATACGGCTGATCAAGTTAGTGGTCTTATCAATGATGGTTTTAACGAGTCGAAATCTTATACAGATATGAAGTTTGAAGCGTTGAATTATGCCATTGAAGATGTCCGCAAGGAGGCAAGGCAAGCCGCTGCTGTTGGTTTGGCAGTAGCAGGTTTACGTTATAATGATACACCAGGGAAGTTGAGTGTTTCATTTGGTACGGGCGTATGGCGGAGTCAATCGGCATTTGCTATTGGTGCTGGTTATACATCTGAAGGTGGAAATATCCGCTCTAACCTATCTGTCACGAGCTCAGGAGGTCACTGGGGGGTAAGCGCTGGAATAAACTTAACGCTGAATTAACAATAAAAAATGCATTCGCCCTTGTTTAATGAAACAAGGGCGAAATTTTTATATTATAGAGCATTAATATTTTATACAGAAAGTCACAGGGTAGTATACTTATAAAGTTTTATAGCAATATATTCTATAGTCATCATTTTAGTGAAACTAATTTTAGTTAAAATGAAGTGTCTTAACTAAAGATTTACAAATGCAGAGTGATATCTCTATGTAAATTAATAGAGTACGTAATCGTACAATAGTTTGAAAGCATACATTTTATAGTTTTATTAATAGAAATATCCATTTGAGGGATGCTTAAAGAAATAAAAAATCCCATTTCTTACTATTTCAATTTTCTCTGTATGCAGCAATAGCAATGATTAAGTAAGATTCACTTTAATCATAACATCTAAAGTACAATAACACATCACTGCTCCTATAAAGGACTAAAGAGCAAGGAACAATGCTATAAATTTTAGAATTTTTAATAAATCAGAAAGAATTATTAAATTAAATTCATTTTTTTCTTGCTATTTTTCTTAATAGTCTATAGAGAGTGCTTGAGCAAAGATAATCCGTAAAAAACCGAGCAAAAAATTACGCAAAAGGAAATGCGTTTAGTTATGAAAAAAAAACATAACCATTATTACTTTACCATAAAAAGACTTAAGAGATACACCTTTAAGGTTCAAAGTTATCTCACTTATTTTTATGACAAAAGTATAATAACTCTACAAAAAATACCTTAGCTCATTCAGCAAACAACTTAATCTCACTTTCGCAATAATATCTTTATTGCTTCTTAAGCACACAAAAAACTCATAAGAGCATACAAACATGTCCTCTCTACACGTATTTTATTTACTCCCACCCCCAAGGGTTTTACAGCAAAAGATACAACCTCCCTAAAAGCGTAAAAACCACACCCTTATTAACTATACTATCGACCAACACCAATGATAGTCTCATGGTGTTTTAGATAGTTCTTTTTCCCATTATGACAACCCTAATCTTTTTACAAAACAAGAAAAAATATCTTCTGAAGTTTCCCTAACACAAGAATATGTCTTTTTAATGTTTTTCTTATTTGGAGAATTTATTATGAAAAAAATATATAACATACCTAAAATGCTAGAAGAGAGTGATATGAAAGATTTTTGCTCATCTTATCGATTACCTTTTATTAAAACGCTTTCATTGGTTTCAGTAGCTGTCTTTTTATCCAATGCTTCTCCTGTTTCTGCTTGTGATGCGTGGGGTAATGTATCGCAGTATTTTGGTGCTGGTACAAATATACTTAAAGATATTGCACCAACTTATATAATTAACGGTAAAGTGTACAGAGATGTTGGCTCTGCATTATATGGTTTGGAACGTGAAGTTGCGGGCAATAATCTTGTTAAGCAAGATAGCTCAGGGCTTATTACAATTGGTGCGAATGCACGTGGCAATAGAATAAGCATTGAAAATAGCTCTCATGAATTGAGAACTCTTACTGGTGTTAATAATGGTGTGATTTCGCCATTCTCGTCTGATGCAGTTAATGGCTCCCAAATTTTTTCTCTAGGTCTTGCTATTTCTAGCTATTTTGGTGGTGGTGCTGGATTTGATAGAGTAAAATGGACGCCTCCTACTTTTAAAGTTAAGGTTTTTGATAAGGATGGTAATGGAGCTGAAAAGAGCTATCATAATGTTGCAGATGCCTTTACAGGCGTAAATAGTTCTTTCACGAATCTTGATAAAAAGATTGAAAATGTAGTCGTTAATGTGGCAGGGAACAACCTTGTTAAGCAAGATGATACGGGACTTATTACCATTGGTGGAAAAGTAAATGGAACGAGGGTAAGTATTGCAAATATTGATAATGCGGTTCGGACTCTTTCAGGTGTTAATGCTGGTTCTATTACAGCAACATCGACTGATGCAATTAATGGTTCTCAAGCTTATGCTATGAGCAATGTAATTGCTAGCTATTTCAGTGGTGGTGCTGGCTATAAAGATGGAAATTGGAGTGCTCCTACTTTTACAGTTAAGGTCTTTGATAAGGATGGTAATGGAGCTGAAAGAGACTATAAGAATGTTGCAGATGCCTTTACAGGCGTAAATAGTTCTTTCACGAATCTTGATAAAAAGATTGAAAATATAGTCATTGATGCGACAGGTGATAGTCTTGTTAAGCAAGATGCAGCTGGATTTATTACCATTGGTGGAAAAGTGAATGGAACGAGGGTAAGTATTGCGAACGTTAATAATGCAGCACGGATTCTTTCAGGTGTTAAGGCTGGTTCTATTACAGCAACATCGACTGATGCAATCAATGGTTCTCAAGCTTATGCTATGAGCAATGTAATTGCTAGCTATTTCAGTGGTAAAGCTGGATATGATGCAGATGGAAACTGGAATGCTCCTACTTTTACAGTTAAGGTCTTTGATAAGAATGGTAATGGAGCTGAAAAGAGCTATTATAATGTTGCAGATGCCTTTACAGGCGTAAATAGTTCTTTCACGAATCTTGATAAAAAGATTGAAAATATAGTCATTAATTCGGCAGGGAATAATCTTGTTAAGCAAAATAGCGCTGGGCTTATTACGATTGGTGGAAGTGAAGCTGGTAATAGAATAGATATTGCAAACAGTATGAATACTTCACGAATTCTCTCTGGTGTTAAGGGTGGTGCATTTACGGCAACATCGACTGAAGCAGTAAATGGTGGCCAGCTTTATTTTATGGCTCAGGCATTTGCGAGTTATTTCGGCGGTGGTGCTGGATATGATGACGCTGGAACGTGGAATGATCCTACTTTTATAGTTAAAACCTTTGATAAGGATGGTAATGAGACTCAGAAAAGCTATAAGAACGTTGCAGATGCATTGACAGGTGTTAATAGTGCTTTCACAAATTTGAATCATCGGATTATTGAGATAAAAAATAACGCTCCTATTGTTGAAAAACCTGTAATTGGAAGAGGTGGTTCGGATACTATTACAGCCGGCTTTCCTTTTATGAGAAGCGCACGTCTTCTAAGAAGCTTACCTCTTGTCATAGATGAGGCGGAAAATTCTATGGATGAGGAAGATAATTCAACCGCGGTAACTGTTTCTCCTAGTGAAATTTTAGAAAAGTCAACTTATGAGGGGAGTGACGGACAGCTCCAGCAGATGAAAGAGAGGGTAACAAATGTTGAGAGCAGGGTAACAAACGTTGAAAAAAAGGTGGATATTGCGGTTGGTTATGATACCGATGATAGCGGAAAGAAAACCAATAGCATCACTCTAAAAGGTGTTAATGACAGCGACCCTGTCTTGATAGACAACGTAGGGGATGGTAAGATTGAGAAAGGTTCTAAGGAAGCTGTTAATGGTGGTCAGTTGCATGATTATACTGAAGAGCAGATGAAGATAGTTCTTAATGATGCGAACAAATATACGGTTGATCAAGTCAGTAAAGGTGTTAACGAGGCGAAGTCCTATACCGATAGGAAGTTTGAAGCATTAAGTTATGATATTACGAATGTGCGCAAAGAGGCAAGGCAAGCAGCAGCGATTGGTTTGGCGGTGTCTAATTTACGTTACTTCGATGATCCAGGATCTTTGAGTGTTTCATTTGGTGGCGGTTTGTGGCGTGGCCAGTCTGCTTTTGCTATTGGTGCGGGTTATACATCTGAAGATGGTAAGATTCGTTCTAATCTATCAGCTACCAGTGCTGGTGGCCAGTGGGGAGTAGGTGGCGGAATAACTCTAAAATTAAAATAACAGCAGATAATGCGAAAAACTGCAATTTAACTGAATTTTCGCCCTTGTCTTATTAGGCAAGGGCGAATTTATATTATCAGAGTAATACACTTAATATTCTATAGGAATAATTTTAGTGAGATTGAATTGAGTAAAAAATGAAGCGCTTTAACAAAAATTTTACAAATGCAGAGTAATATTATCATATAAATTGATAGAGCGCATAATTACACAGTATTTTAAAACTGTACGTTTTATAATTTCATTAATAGAAAATATCCATTGGGGGGATATGCTTAAAGAAACAAAAAAATCTCACTTTTTACTATTTTAATTATTTTCTCTGTACACAGCAGTGGCAATGAAAGTAAGACTCATTTTGGACAAAACAGAGATACATCAAATTGACTGTAAAACAGAACCTCTACATAAGTCTATACGCGTAAAAGTTATGAATTTTTATTATAGGGAATTTTACGATTACATAAATCAGAAAGACTCATTCTGTAAAAATAATTAAATTCATTTTCTTCTTGCTATTTTGTTCGAAAGTCTATAAGACTCATTCTGGAACAAACAGAACAAAAAAATTCTCGCAAAGGGAGGTGCGGAAAGTTATGAAAGAATCACATGATTATTGTCATTTTTCTTTAAAACCCTTCAAGAAAAATGACTCAAGAAACAAATCACTTGTTCTTGTGATAAAACCACAATAATCCTATACAAGTTTTACCTGAACTTATCACGGGGTCTAAATGACCTAAACCTTTCACTCATAAATATTCATTGTCCATTAAGCATACAAAACGAACTCTTTTATTTTAAATAACTATAAATCACACATCTAACAGTAGCGTACAAATATGTCCCTTTCATTCTCTATTCTTACCCACAAATTCAAAAATTACTACAAACAAACAACTTGCTTAAAGGCAGAATAAACCAAAACCTTACTAACCAAACTATTAATCAACGTTAATCGCAACACCACTGGAGCTCTAATCTGCTCCTTTCAATCTTTTCGAAAAACTTAAGCTTTATAAAGAACAGACGAAAAACAAATCTTCAAATCACTCTTAGTGCTGAAATGTGTCTTTTTAATGTTCTTGATATGTTTTTCTTACTTGGAGAATTTATTATGAAAAAATTATGTACCACATCAAAGGCGCCAGTGGTGAATGGTTTTAAAAATTCTTGCTTGTTTTATCAATTACTGTTTATTACAGCGTTTTTAGTGGCTTCAGTGATTATCTTTTTATCAAATGTTTCTCCTGTTTCTGCTAATACTTCGATTTTTAATAACATATCAAACGATTTTAGTGGTGATGCAAATGTACTTAAAGGTATTCCGCCGGCCTATGTAGTTGGCAGTAAAGTGTATGGAGATGTTGACTCTGCATTTATAGAGAGTGAAGATACCTTAAAAAACTTAAGTCCTGATATTAAATTTCAGACTAAAGATGCTTTTGATACTGCATTTGCGGGAAGTGAAGATTATAAGAATGTAACGGATGCATTTTCTGGCACTAATAGTGCTTTGGCAGCTTTAAATCATCAGCTTGTTGAGATAAAGGAACCCTCTACTATTGGGGAAAAACAAAATAATCCATTTCACGGTGATGATCTGCATAAAAATACAGACAGCTTTTCTCTTATGAGAAGCTTACCTCGTGCACTAGATCGCGAGGTTGAGATGACTAAGTTATCGATTGCTCCTAACTCACCATTAACTCGAATATCTATTCTGAATAGTGAGGGTAAACCTCGGACTCTTTTGGATGTTTCTCCTGGTGAGCTTTCAGCAAATTCAACCGATGCTGTAAATGGTTCCCAGCTTTATGAATTAACAAGAGGTGTGAACGTTAATACTGCTAACGTTTTTTTTAAAGATCCTATAGCTAATACGGAAAATTCAATTGCTATTGGCAACAATGCGCGCGTTGTAGATAAAGATGCGTATGGTGCAATTGTTATTGGTCAAAATGCATCAATAGTGAAAGGAGATTTTGCGCAAAGTGAGTCGGCGATTGCCTTAGGTTCAAATGCTAAAGTTAGTGGGGATTCTTCGATTGGTATTGGTCGAGGTGCAAGCGTCAACGGAAGTGGGGGGGTTGCTGTTGGTGAGAACGCAGAAGTTTACGGTAACAGTGCGGTTGCACTTGGGTGGAGTGCACATACCAACGGCGACTATGCGTTAGCATTTGGTGAGAACGCAGATGCCAACGGCGACAGTGCGTTGGCATTTGGTCGGCAAGCAAAAGCATCAGTTGACGGAGGAATTGCCTTAGGTGAATACTCTCTGGCTAATGTTAAAGCTGGTGTTGCGGGTTATAACCCTAGTATTAGAAAGAACTCAGATAAACAGGATAACGTATGGAAAGCTACTAATGGTGCACTCAGTATTGGCAATTTTGAGAAAGGTCAGACCAGACAGATTATAAATGTTGCTGCAGGTACGAACGACACTGATGCCGTGAATGTTGCGCAGCTAAAAGCTCTACAAGACACTGTAAACCCAAATTGGGATCTTTCTGTTAATGGTAAAAATAAAACGAGTGTTAATTCAACCAGCCCAATGGATTTGGCAGCTGGAAGTACAAATCTCACGGTCACAAAAGGTGATAAAGACAATAAAGTGAAATTTGATCTAGCTAGGTCCATTATGGTTGATAAAATACAAATAGGAGACAGCACCTTAGACGCAACAGGCTTAGTGATTGCCAATGGTCCAAAAGTGACGACTTCCGGTATAAATGCTGGTGGTAAAAAGATTCAGGCAGTTGAAAATGGTAGCATTACAGCAGCCTCAACTGATGCCATAAATGGTTCTCAGCTTTATATCCTAGGGAGCAGTGTTGCAAAATCTTTAGGTGGTAATACTAAGTATGAGAATGGCACGTGGACTGCTCCTATATTCAAAGTTAAGCAGTTCAATTCTGATGGTGACGTTACTGACTCGACTTATGACAGTGTCGCATCTGCCTTTGCTGGTGTTGGTGATTCCATCACGAATATTAAGAATGAGATTACAAAAGAAATTGCTGGTGAAAAAAGTGATTCTTTAATTTGGAGCAAAACGGCGAATGCCTTTGTAGCGACCCATGGAGAAAATAAAGAGAACAGCAAGATTAAATCTTTGAAGAATGGAGACATTACAGCAACCTCAACTGATGCCATAAATGGTTCCCAGCTTCATACCCTAGGAAGCAGTGTTGCAAAATCTTTGGGCGGTAATGCTAAGTATGAAAATGGCGCATGGACAGTACCTACATTCAAGGTTAAAAAATTTGCATCTGATGGTAGTGTTTCTGACTCGACTTATGACGATGTTGCATCTGCCTTTGCCGGTGTTGGTGTTTCATTCGAGAATGTTAAAGATAAATTTAATAATATTAAGGATGAAATTAGCAAAGAGATTGAAAAGGACATTACGGCTGCTAAAAATGACGCTTTGTTGTGGGATAAGTCCAAAGGTTCTTTTGTAGCGATACATGGAGACAAGAAAGAAAACAGCAAGATTACATCTCTCCAAAATGGAGATATTTCTGCTATTTCAACGGATGCTGTAACGGGTAATCAGCTTCATGCGTTAGGTGATAATGTTGCAAAATCTTTAGGTGGTAACGCTAAGTATGAAAATGGCGCTTGGACAGCTCCTGCATTCAAGGTTAAAACAATCAATTCTGAAGGTCATGATGAAGAGAAAAGCTATGGTAATGTAGCGGAGGCTTTTTCCGGTGTAGGTAGCTCTTTTACGAATATTCATAATGAAATTACCAAAGAAATTGCTGATGTAAAAAGTGATTCTTTGAACTGGAATGAAGCGAAGAGCGCCTTTGTAGCGACACATGGAGACAATAAAGAGAGCAGCAAGCTTACGTCTCTATTAGATGGGGACATTAAATCTGGTTCGACGGATGCAGTGACGGGTAATCAGCTTCATGTGTTAGGTGATAATGTTGCGAAGTCTTTAGGCGGTAGCGCTAG
>NZ_JBHIQU010000027.1:2500-8189 GCF_042196725.1 Bartonella sp. AC158YNML | reverse complement strand
CTCTTAGAGCAATAAGCTCTTTCCATAAAAGATTTTGCATAAGCTAATACACGACCTTTAAAGTAATTTTCACAAAAGTGTATTTAAGGTAGGGTAAGAAATCATCTGATTTGTACCTCATTGTACTGAGGCTAGAGATACTAGCTTTGGACAGTGTAAAATAAGAAGCACTTGAGATACAAGAACGCCCTTATTTTTTCTAGTAGACATATAATTTTGTGCTCTGAAGATTATCCAATCTTCTCTTTAAGACTTAAGAGCCCCCTCCCCTCGGTATAGCCTTCTCTATAGCTTATAAAACCCAATATTCCTATAACGGGATAAAATTTAGTGATCACGTACTCTATGGCCTTCCCCTTGCCACTGCCAGTTTCCGTTCAAACATCAAGACCAATGGCTGCAAAAGCAAAAAGCTTCCCCTTTTTTTCTCACGGCATACTTTCTCCCTCATTACGCTGGTTTCTAAAAAAGATCGCAAAAATCATTAATTCTTTAAAGAACATGTCACCCTAGAAACGGTAAATGGGGCTAGAGCAGATGTCCAAGAGATAATGTGAGATGTCTCTTTCAAAACAGATAGTACATTGCGCCAAGGATAGGGATATGTAACTTTTAGAGTTTTTTCTCTTAAGGTTGCTTTATGTATGTTAGGATAGTGTAAAAAGCTGTTATTTCTCTATCTAAGCCGTAAAGCACTGCCCCTACAGATCATAGGCATAGGCTCAGTACCCCAAAAGCTTTCCCCAAAAGCTTTCTAAGTAAAAATCCGCCTGAGTAGTTAGGGATATAGATAGTTTGGAGGTCAAGGAATTATGTGCAGTTTTTTGTTACAAAAAGTTAGCAGATTATTTTGAGGATGAAGATATACAGGCACACATAGGACAAAGGGAGGGATATCGTAAAAGAGAGAGAAGCTGAGCTTAGATTTAGTTTTTGAGGAGTGTTTCTGTGTGTGAATTACATACACCTCTACGCTCTTTTTTCTAGTTGTTTCAGAGGGCATAATGTTTAGCGGAGTGTCCCCTATTTCTGCATTGCGTTTTTTTACGCAGGGCAGAGTTGCGAGTGCTCCTATATCTCCTCAGCATAACTCTACGGGTATTTACGCGCTCGTACGTTTTTTCCTTTTTCCATAGCGTTTTCGACTATGTCTCTGTTACGTGAGAAGAGTTTCGAGTGATTAGCATTTCACTCCATGCGTTTAGACGCTACGACACGTTTCCTCCTGCTTTTATTTTCAGAGCTTGATGCTATTTTTGTTTTCCAGTATTAAGAAGAGCTTTTAGATTTATCGTTTTAGAGAGAAGAAAGCATTCTCTGCCTATCTCTGCTTCATTAGTAGCATACCCCTTATGAGTCCTGAAGAGTAAAATGAGATGTTTTTTTTGATACAAGGTCTCGTTTATCTATGATATTTCATTGACGCCTTTAGAATGTTTGCAATGTAAAGAGACAATAGTATGGATTTTTTTAATTTTATAAGTTTTTTTAATTAGGCTTATTGAGCAGATTATTCTCTGCGTTTGGCATATTTCTGTTTAGATTGAGAAGAGTCAAGTTACTATTACGGCAATGCTAGGGAATATTATAGGGTTAACTATTAAGAAGTGGTTGCGGGGGCAGGATTTGAACCTGCGGCCTTCAGGTTATGAGCCTGACGAGCTACCGGGCTGCTCCACCCCGCGCTATATATTTTAAGACAAGATTTTTTTATTGTCTACTCTCAGTATTGAGCCTTGATATTTATCGTTATATTTTTATTTTGAATTGTTATCTATCATGCCTTTAGCAGACCTGGCGGCGACTTACTCTCCCGTGCCTTAAGGCAAAGTACCATCAGCGCTGGAGCGTTTCACGGCCGAGTTCGGGATGGGATCGGGTGCGTTCACTCCGCCATAACCACCAAGTCAGCAAAAAGCATGAATGATGAGAAGCTGGAATTTTTATATTTTAAGAAAGAATATGGGAAATGAGAACGATCAAGTCGATCGAACGATTAGTATCAGTAAGCTTCATGTGTTACCACACTTCCACACCTGACCTATCAACGTGGTGGTCTACCACGGTTCTCAGGGAATACTTGTTTTCAGGTGAGTTTCCCGCTTAGATGCCTTCAGCGGTTATCTCGTCCGTATATAGCTACCCTGCTATGCGGCTGGCGCCACAACAGGTCCACCAGAGATACGTCCATCCCGGTCCTCTCGTACTAGGGACAGGTCCTGTCAATATTCCAACACCCACGGCAGATAGGGACCGAACTGTCTCACGACGTTCTGAACCCAACTCACGTACCGCTTTAAATGGCGAACAGCCATACCCTTGGGACCTGCTCCAGCCCCAGGATGCGATGAGTCGACATCGAGGTGCCAAACAACCCCGTCGATATGGACTCTTGGGGGTCATCAGCCTGTTATCCCCGGCGTACCTTTTATCCGTTGAGCGATGGCCCTTCCACACGGGACCACCGGATCACTATGACCGTCTTTCGACTCTGCTCGACTTGTCAGTCTCACAGTCAGGCAGGCTTATGCCATTGCACTCAACAAACGATTTCCGACCGTTTTGAGCCTACCATCGCGCGCCTCCGTTACTCTTTAGGAGGCGACCGCCCCAGTCAAACTACCCACCATACACGGTCCCGAATCCGGATAACGGACTGCGGTTAGACATCCATATCGGTAAGGGTGGTATTTCAAGGATGACTCCACAAAGGCTAGCGCCCCTGCTTCAAAGTCTACCACCTATCCTACACATACAGACACAAATGCCAGTGTAAAGCTATAGTAAAGGTGCACGGGGTCTTTCCGTCTAACCGCAGGAACCCCGCATCTTCACGGGGAATTCAATTTCACTGAGTCTACGTTGGAGACAGCGGGGAAGTCGTTACGCCATTCGTGCAGGTCGGAACTTACCCGACAAGGAATTTCGCTACCTTAGGACCGTTATAGTTACGGCCGCCGTTTACTGGGGCTTCAATTCAATGCTTGCACATCTCCTCTTAACCTTCCAGCACCGGGCAGGCGTCAGACCCTATACGTCGTCTTGCGACTTCGCAGAGCCCTGTGTTTTTGGTAAACAGTCGCTACCCCCTGGTTTGTGCCACCCTCTAACGGTTGCCCGCTAAAGGGTCACGCTTCTTCCGAAGTTACGCGTGCAATTTGCCGAGTTCCTTCAACGTAGTTCTCTCAAGCGCCTTAGTATTCTCTACCAGTCCACCTGTGTCGGTTTGGGGTACGGTCTATATGTGGGAGCTATTTCCTGGAACTGCTTCACTGCAAGATCAATCCAATAAGATCTTACAATATACGCAATCCGTCACTACCCACAGGTCCACGAATATTAACGTGGTTCCCATCGACTACGCCTTTCGGCCTCGCCTTAGGGGCCGACTCACCCTGCTCAGATTAACTTTAAGCAGGAACCCTTGGACTTTCGGCGAGGGAGTCTCTCACTCCCTTTATCGTTACTCATGTCAGCATTCTCACTTCCGATACCTCCAGGAGCTCTCACGAGTCTCCCTTCACAGGCTTACGGAACGCTCCGCTACCACTTACTCCAAAAGGAGTAAATCCACAGCTTCGGTGTATGGCTTTAGCCCCGTTACATTTTCGGCGCAGGGACCCTTATTTAGACCAGTGAGCTGTTACGCTTTCTTTAAATGGTGGCTGCTTCTAAGCCAACATCCTGGTTGTTTTGGGATCCTCACATCCTTTCCCACTTAGCCATAACTTGGGGACCTTAGATGGTGGTCAGGGTTGTTTCCCTCTCCACGACGGACGTTAGCACCCGCCGTGTGTCTGCTAGTTAGTTCTTCCAGGTATTCGGAGTTTGGTTAGGTTTGGTAATCCGGTGAGGACCCCTAGCCCATCCAGTGCTCTACCCCCTGGAGAATTCGACTAACGCTCTACCTAAATAGATTTCGCGGAGAACCAGCTATTTCCGAGTTTGATTGGCCTTTCACCCCTAGCCACAAGTCATCCCAATCTATTGCAACAGATACGGGTTCGGCCCTTCAGTAAGTGTTACCTTACCTTCAGCCTGCTCATGGCTAGATCACTCGGTTTCGGGTCTAATCCAACGAACTGAACGCCCTATTCAGACTCGCTTTCGCTACGCCTACACCTACCGGCTTAAGCTTGCTCGTTAGACTAAGTCGCTGACCCATTATACAAAAGGTACGCCGTCACCCAGAACGAATCTTGGGCTCCGACTGTTTGTAGGCATTCGGTTTCAGGTACTATTTCACTCCCCTTGTCGGGGTACTTTTCACCTTTCCCTCACGGTACTGGTGCGCTATCGGTCATGCACGAGTACTTAGGCTTGGATCGTGGTCGACCCACGTTCAGACAGGATTTCACGTGTCCCGCCCTACTCTAGGACTTAAATCAGATTTACGTATACGGGACTATCACCCTCTTTGGTACGACTTTCCAGTCGTTTCTACTTTTCTTAATTCAAGCCACTGGCCTGGTCCGCGTTCGCTCGCCACTACTAACGGAGTCTCGTTTGATGTCCTTTCCTACAGGTACTTAGATGTTTCAGTTCCCTGCGTTTGCTTCTTACACCCTATTTTATTCAGGTGTAGATACCTTTATCTGACGACTAGAAAACTAAACTGTTTTAAAAAACAGCTTAATTTTTCTAGCCATCAAAGGTGGGTTGCCCCATTCGGAAATCTACGGATCAAAGGGTATTCGCACCTCCCCGTAGCTTATCGCAGCGTATCACGTCCTTCATCGCCTGTGCATGCCAAGGCATCCACCAAATGCCCTTAAGACACTTGATCGTTCTCATTGCCAATATTCATTCACGGTTTGTCTGCTTCTCTTTATCTTGTGCAAAATAAAGCGCAAAACAAACCAAATATCAGCAGAAAAGACCAGCTTCTCGAGATATATTCAATGGCGCGGTTAAGCTTCCAATCATAAGCAAGGGTTTTGAGCATTCCCTTGCGACACATGTCTCTTTTTCTAAATTAAGATTTCCTTCTAAATTAAGATTTCCTCTTCGGAAGAAAGGTTTTTCTTTCAAGATCTTTTTTAAAATCTGTTTTCCAAAACCTTTTTTCGACAACAAGCATTTTCCCAAGAAAGTATTTTTCTTAACAAAAAACTTGCACCTCAGAAGGAACCTTAAAAAGGAACATGTCTGAATATATCTTCTCTTCACAATTTCAATAGAACAAGCAAAAGGCTAAAAACCTCTTACTAAACCGTGTTCTTACAACATGATGATGACCGATTAAAGTGGTGGAGCCGGACGGGATCGAACCGACGACCCCCTGCTTGCAAAGCAGGTGCTCTCCCAGCTGAGCTACGGCCCCTAAAACAATATAACGCCTTCGAAACGCTTAAAATTCAAGATCACTTAAAATTGCTATTTTCTCAAAATTGCTACGCTTTATTGCCTTTTCTCGAAACATTTTTTTACCTTATATCTCAAGATCACTTAAATTTACCTTAAGACCACTGCAATTTTGGATATTAAAACCAAAGAAAGCACTTTTCTTTGTACCAATAAAACTTTTATGCACCGGTAATATTCCTATAAACTGATAAGGTTCTTATAAATTAATAAAGAAAGCTTCCTCTGAGCACGTTTCACAAGCGCTTATAGATTGATAGAGTAATTGGTGGGCCTGGGAGGACTTGAACCTCCGACCTCACGCTTATCAAGCGCGCGCTCTAAC
>NZ_JBHIQU010000026.1:0-12947 GCF_042196725.1 Bartonella sp. AC158YNML | reverse complement strand
TACAGAAGTCGCAGAGACTTTTTCACGCTTTAAATACTTATGGCTCAGAAAGTATAAAACCAATAAAAAGCTGTACACTCTGTACAGCTTTTTTTGTAAATTCTTCTTGATCACTCTAAAATTCAGCCCTCTTATTTAAAATGCTCTTTGCAATCAACATAACATTTGACAAAAAATAAAATCCATACTAAGAGGAAATAAGTGGTAATTTTTTTATTTTGGTTATCATTGTTTTTTTATCAACTATAAGGGGGAAATATATGAATATTTCACTTAATGAAGTAAAAGATGCTGTTGAATTGGCTGCTGATGAAGTTGTGCCAACTGTAATGCTTACTAAGTATGCACAGCGTAACGATACTCAAATTTGTCAAAATGAGCTTGATGTGAATGGTTCGTTAGAAGTTTAATAATGTATTGTTGATACAGATCTATTTACATATCTAACTTTAAAATTAAGTGTATTTAAGTGCATGCTTGAATTATTTTCAGAGGGCTTTTCTCAAAAAATTTGGGCTAAGCAAGCAGCTGAGTTGTCGATTTCATACATCCCTTTCAATGAAAGGGATGTATTGCATGCTTTAAGACAATACGCTCTACATCCTCATAAACTCTTAACTCTTAATCCTAAATCCGAAGTCGTAACAATAGTGAATGGATTGCGGAGTCCACACCCTCTTCCAAATTTTCTTGTTTTAGATACGGATAGGACTATAGAAGAATATACTGCCCGCGTTGATCAATATGCTAAAGGGCAAGAATGGTCGGTCATGTATTATGGGTTATACGCTGCAACTCCTATACTATGGGACGCGGCAAAACAATTTGCAGATCAATTAGCACATTCTTTAGGTTTTAGACCTGGTGGACGTGTAGATATTGACTGCTTCATTGGCCGGTATTCTTCTACCCATGTTGGGATACATGTGGATCACGCTCATAATTTTGGTTTTACTCTACAGGATGGCAAAACAATGTTTGCATGGCCCAGTGCACGAGAAGACCTCCAAGGGCTAAAATATCCTGAATATGAAGCGCATAAATTAACAGCAATTGCGCTGCAAAACCGTACAGACCGTGTTGCCTACTTTCCCCATGATGCTTTCCACGTTGCTGAAACTGGAAAAAATATCGCGGCAAATATCAATATTGCTTTTTGGGAAACAGCACACGATGCACAACATCATAAAAATTATGTCACGCATTTACTCCATCTTGATGATCGAACGCGACATGATATCCGCGCATCAGGAAGAGCAAATTTAAACCCTGATAATGCTTTTCAACACTCTGCACTAAACTCCGCCATCGCAAATGGTACCTTAAAACGCCATATGCTGGTTTCTCAATTAATTTGTGATACAAGTTCACGTTTATGCATCGGTCGCCCTCTTGTTGACGTCTCTGAGATTGAAAATGAAATCACTCTTCGCGCATCTGCAACCCTCCAATGGGTACCCTTACTAGAAACAAAAGAACTCCTCATCGCAGCAAATGGGCATTGCGCCAGTTTTGAGTATAGCTCTCATCTAGAACATTTCCTTTCTCAACTTTCATCAGGAAAAAAATTAGATCTAGCAAAATTAAATGATAAACCACATGACACAACACAGAAGGAAATTTTAAAAGCTGTAAAAGCTTTAGCATGTTGGGGAGCATTGTGACAAAGAAAAAATCCATGATTTTTACCCAAATGGGACTTTTCCTTGTTTTGGGCTTTAGCAGCTTTGCCGATGAAACAGCACAAGTTACATTTGCTCTACACTTAGCAGAAAGCACAGCATCTATTTCAATGCTGCTGTTTGCAGGGCTTGTCGGGGCAATTTGTGCCGGACCAATTGCACCACGCCTCTTGCATCGCTTCCAACCAGCGCGAACAATACCCATTGTTTTATTGTTTGAAGCACTCTTTATAGCCACAGCTGCAATCGCCAACCAATTTTGGGTTTATATTGCCCTTTCTTTCGCACTAGGTTGTGCTGGTTCACTCTTTTGGTCTGCTATCCTCGTTTCCGTCCCAGAATTTGCAACCAATGATCAGCAATTAGACCGTATCAACCGCATTATCCAAACAGTTCGTAATCTTGGCTACATTGCCGGACCACTGCTAGGGGGTGTATTGTATGGTCTATCGAACGGGAAAAAAGGATTGTTTGTGTTGTCAATCATGGTTCTTTTTGCTACCTTTATCACTCTCTTCTGTTTTAAAATTCATACACAAACGACAAACACAACGCAAAAAAGCAAAAAAGGGCTAGATTTAACGGGTCTCTTGTGTAAAAAAAATGTTGTCTATGCTCTTTCTCCCCTCATCATTACCATCATCCTCACCTCTGCTCTCAACGTCTTATCGATTGTCCGCATCCGCACTGAGCTGTACTTCAGTGCAGAAACCTATGGGATAATCACAAGCATGTTAAGTCTTGGCCTCGTGGTTGGTCCACTCTGTTTCTCCAGCCTTTTTCATCGCTTTGGCAATGCCGCTGGTGCATCACTTGCCGCTACAATAATTGGTTTTGCAATTTTCTGCTTTTCCTTAACACATATTGTATGGTTAATGATGCTGTCATTTTTCATCCTTGGGGGTGCTAACGGCGTGCAAAATGCTCTGATGGCAAGTTTTATGATGAAAGCCATTCAGAAAGAACACCGAAACAACCAAATGCCTGCCTATATCTTTATCATACAAACAGCGGTGTGCCTTGGCTTTCTAGGAGCCGGTTTTGTAAAAGTGCATCACACCCAAAGCACACTGTTTATCATTGGCATCGCCACAATGATCACAGGCATATTAGGCTTTATCATAAACCGCACTATGCAAAAAAAGGAATATGATAATGGTTAACGAACTTTGCTATCAGGTAAACCAAACCCAAAAATGGCATGACAATCACCCCTCGATGAAATCGTTGTATCTCCCATACACCCCCACACCAACCAATAAGACTTTGATGAACCACTCTTGAGTGTGGAAGAGCTAACACCCGTTCCCAAAATTTAGTTTATAGCAAAATAGAAACCGGTTTAACATCATGCAACAAGACCCTATAGGCTTAAACTTTTACAATGGAACAGGCGGCTACGTGTGGCAACTGGCAGACTATATGCGACATGATTGTCATGAGAGCTCCCACACACTTGAATTGCAAAAACCAACGCCGCCCATAGCCATCAATTCTTTCGCTGTCTACCCAAGTGAACTCAATCCTTTATCACACGTTCAATGGGCAAAAGATGTACAAATAATAAAAAACAAACCAGCACTCATTGGCAAACGGCAAATACAACCCATCACCATTGTTTCTACAAAAGGAGCGGCATTTGGCGGATTCGACTTTCCCACATTTGAAGCACTTCGTGAAGGCTGTCTTGTCCAATCACTGAGGGAAATACAATTCAATGATACTCTTCTTGCCTCTGGAAGTCTTTTGATATCACTGCTACGACACGGGCTCATCGAAACAAATCAAAAAGCCTTTTCAGAAAATGATGCAACCGCTCTTTTACGAGAGACAACATGTCGTATCATCGATTCTTCTCTTGGGTTCCTTGCCATTAATCAACTTAATGGACGCACAATCCGGCTTCATGAAAAAACAAAACATCTCTTGCAGCAAGCCGCCACACCAATGCATCTTCAATATCCGCTAGAGGACTCAATAAAGTTTCTTGTAAAAGCAGGAATGCTACGATTGATAAAATTATAAGGATAAAAAGATGCAGCTGATAAGACCTGGTATGGGAACAGAAAATAGTGCTCAACTGATCCATGCACTCATTCAAATGGCAAGACCGCGTACAGTCATTGAAATCGGTGCTGGTGATAGTACGCGCTTTATCGCAAGAGCACTCCAAAAAGCAAAACAAGCATGGCAACAGGATAAAAAGCTTCTAGAATCCGCCATTTGGAAAGAGCGTACAGCTTTGCTTGACCCTTCAGGAATTCCTGAAAATTACGAACCTCGGCTTATTACCATTGATGATTTTACAGTAGAAGGTCAATCAGCAGAAGAAGCATGGCAAAGACTTCTTAAAGATGGCATTGAAAAAGATACTGTAACATTTATCAATGAAAATTTTTTCTCTCTTGATGAAAGAACTCTCAAATCTTGGGGACCAATAGATTTTGCTTGGCTTGATGCTGGAACCCCAGCAGATGATGTACGATTTGTTATAACCCTTTGGGAACACATCACCGCTGGTGGTTATCTATGTCTGCATGAACCAACAATGACCACAACGATTGCTCTCAATGGCGAACAACGGGTTCGACGTGTTAGAACTCCCATCTGGGAAGAAATTCTCTACCGGCTTGATGGCTCCTATGAATCTTTAACACTCCCCGAAAACCATAAATATCGCCAGGGTGGTCTGGGGATTATTCGCAAACGCACCCCAGCCGAACAAATTGTACGCACACAATCGCTCCAAGCAGAACTCATAGAAATCAATGAACTACCCATTCGCAATGATCTTTTGCCCATGGGAAAAGAAACCCTTCACAAACGCAGCACACGCAATTCGCTCATTTCTGCCATGGCCTCTCCTACCCTGCGCGCTGTTTATGCCGCCATTATCCTTGGTGCAAAAAATCTTACTGATATCCTCCAACATATTGATTCAGATGCCAAAACAATTCACAAATCGATCAATCGCCTTTTGAACCTTGGACTTATTCACAACACAACAGAAGGATTTCAAGCCGAAGAGACAGTGTGGAAAATGCTAGAAAATAAACATGAACGAAATAGGGAAAATTTAAGCGACCGCCATTTAGAAACAGAAGAGATGCTATCAAAAATTGGTGAAGCCTTTCAAATGGGAAAAATCTATAGCGAAACGGAAGTTTCCAAGATATGCAACCTCTTTACGATAGACTTTGCCCGATTACGACGCACTCTTGTTGAGAGAGGTTTTTTACAACGCCATGGAGGCAAATATCAACGCATCCTTTAAAAATTACAGAATTTGGACCTTGAAATTATAGAAATTCGTTTAAAAATACTGATCTCTATGCATAGATTACACCTTTTACAGTAAAAAACATATCTTTCTTTCCAAAATCCTGTCATGAAAGTCTGCATTTTAAATATCAGCATATAGAAATTTTTTTATACCCAAAAAACACTCAAGTTTATGAGAGCAATTATACAAAAAAAAGCGAGAAATCTTCTATTTTTAAAATACTGATTTGCCAGAATAAAAAATAGGATGGTGATTGAATATACATCTATTTGTATTTTGAAGAATTCAACCAGACCTTTTTTGAGATTCTTTAAAACTTATTCTTTCACAAGAAATAGTTTAAAGTATCAGTTTTTACAATGACTTACAAATAACTTTTTTCAATATTATGATATAAAAACTTATTCAAATTTTATTTAAAATACAATTAAGCTTATTTGCAAAAAGAAAAATCTATAAGCTCTCTATCAATAAGGCTTTAAGAAAACCTCTTCCAATTCAGTTAAGTGTTCTCAATTGTCCGATACCATGAAGCGAATTTGCCCTAACTCTAATGAAATTTTTGATCTGTAAAAGTATATCGGTTCTCTAGAGTTACTAAAAAAGCACATAGCTTTATTATACGCATATGCATATTTTGATCAATAAAATAATAAAGCACCCTAGAAAGCTTTTCCATATAAGTGCTTAACAAGGTTGTTCCCTTTCACATCATAAATTTTAGCATCGCCTGTAAAAAATACCCATTGACACAAGTTTGCACTTTCTATTATCATAAATTTAGGTTTTGGGTATGTGATCCATAAAGATGGGGGGAAGAATAGACCTTAAAAACATAAATCTCAATAAACAATGTATCGTATCAATATAAATGCTTCAACAGCTGATCGTTAATTTTTAAATAAATTTCCGCAGTTATCATGATATAATGCGGCAAGGGGGAGATAAATGTGAATCTGCAAAAAATAGATATCAATAATCGTTTTTCGTTTTCTATAAGGGGACAATCGGAAAACTGCTCTCGTTTAATTGCGATGAAGCAACATCTTATGATCGGTATAAGTCCGTTCAACACAAGGTTTTCAGAAAAATATATCACTGAGCTCATATGTTGGGCTGCAAAGAAATTCAAAGATATTGACGTATTGCTCCCAGATATAGAGTCAGCCATGCTTCTTATATTAGCTTCTGGAGCGCCTAAGGCTAAAGCAGAAAGGAAAACAAAAAAAGAGCTCAATCGCATAAGACGCATATTATATAATATTCATGATTCTTATAAATTAGAAAAATCATTTCGCATTCTTGACTTCTCTCAATACAAGCAAAATGAAAATTATAAAAAATTGAAATTAAAGGCTATAGATTTGTGCAAAAAAAATTCAAAATTTCGTGAATTATGCACGAAAATGTCAATCCAAGCAGTTGAGCATCGGGCAAAAAGCGTGGGATTATCAACTGAAGAAACAAAGAATTTAGAAACAACAAATATTTCTCTTGAGTATATTTTCGATGAAATCCCTTTCTACGTAAATAGCCCATCTTTACTTAATAGAGAAAACTCAGTTTTAGCCTACCATCGTGAATGGCCGGTTGGAGAATTGTTGCTCAATGGTGAACAACCTCTCTGTGTTGATAAACAACAAGGTCACGGAATTGTTTCAATATGTACGCAAACTTATGAGAAGAACCAGTTTATGATTGAAAATTCAGGGGAGAATGAATGATGCGCAACGTTATTAAATTCAACGTTATGGACAAAAATTTCCAAAAAAATCCATACAATATATACCAAACGGTACATTCTTCTAACTCTGTTCTTTGGGATGAAAATCTTAAAGCTTATTTTTTTGGCCACTATGAAGATGTCAGCGCAATTTTGAAGGATGCCCGCTTTACAACAGCGCCCTTAGCCGTTCGAGCAGAGCCGGTAATGGGCGATCGCGTATTGGCACAAATGGAAGGGCATGAGCACCATAGCAAGCGGCACGCCATACTTTCAAAACTTACTGGAAAAATGTTCCGCACGCACTATACTAAAATTATTGAAGAAATAATAGACCAGCTTCTCATGCCGCATCTTGCAAAGGGGAAAATAGATATTATAAATGAATTCGGTAAAGACTATAGCGTGCTTGTTACATTAATGGTCTTAGGCCTACCGATAGATCGCTACAAGGATATATCCATGTGGCATAAGGGAGTTGCATCTTTTGTCACCAGCCTAAACCAATCAGATGAGGAAAAAGAATTCAGCTTATCGTGCAGCAAAGATATCATCTCTTATCTAACACCACTTATAGAAGAATGGGACAAAAACGCATCAGAAGATTTAATCTCTGTTTTATGCCAGAAAACAAATGATGCTAATAGCATGACAACTTCTGAAATAGTTGCTCTCGTCCTTAACATGTTATTGGCCGCCATAGAACCTGCTGATAAAACATTAGCTTATCTTTTTTATCATTTACTCACACACCCAAATGAATTAGAAAAAATCCAAAATGACAGGAGACTTCTTGGCGATGCAATCACAGAAACACTACGTTTGACTTCTCCCGTTCAGCTTATACCACGCCAGACCAATCAAGCGATAGAGTTCGCAGGAGTCACATTACCAGCTGACTCTCTTGTTTTTTGCATGATTGGAGCAGCTAACCGTGATCCTGATGTTTTTGTGAACCCTAATCATTTTATACCAGAACGTAAACGGGACAGTAAAACTGGGGCGGATCTCATAAAGACCGCAAACCATTTAGCCTTTGGAGCAGGTGTGCACGTTTGTGTAGGTTCTGCTTTTGCTCTCATGCAGATTGAGTTGACGGCAAATAGACTCCTCGATAAACTCATTGACATCAGCTTAACTGATGACTTCATTTTGGAGGAAGAAGGGTTGTACACAAGGGGACCATCAGCGCTCCCAATCACATTTATCCCAATATCGCAGCTATCACAAATGCGTGTTCATTCTTAGAGCTCTGTGATTTATGGGGGGGGGAAGCAATATTTTAAAGAATATCTGTAGGGAGCATAATCATGCAAAAGGTAGATTCCTATACCAAATCAGAAAAATATGTCATATATACCGTTATTATTTCCAGCATACTTCCTCTGCTAGACGGGAGCATTGTCAATGTCATCCTTCCTGACCTTGCGCGTTATTTTTCCGTGGAAGGAAATAATATACAATGGGTTGTCACGTCCTATTTTCTAGCCACCGTTCCAGGACTGCTGATGTCCGCTTTTGTGCAAGGAAGAATAGGTATAAAAAGAACTTGGCTTCTTGCAAGTTTCATTTTTATGCTTGGCTCACTGGGGGTAGGATTAAGCTATAATTTTCCAAGCATTATATCTGCCCGTATTATTCAAGGATTCGGGACAGGCCTTTTGCTACCCCTTAGCCAAACCATTATTGCGTTACAATTTGGGCAGACACGAGTGCGCCAAGCCATGGGCACCATAGCCGTACCAACGGTTTTTGCTCCTGCCTTTGGACCGCTTGTAGGAGCTTCATTTGCTCAGTATGTGTCTTGGCGTTTGTTATTTTTTATCAATATTCCGCTTATTTTATTGGCACTCACCCTTGGAGCAAAACATTTAAAGAGCAACGAAACAACAAAAACAAAATTTAACTTATTTGCATTTTTAGCATTTTCTATATCGCTTCTCTCGTTTTTTTACCTCACAGAAGCCAGAAATATAAATAACCACAACGCCCTCTTTATCCTAGCACTTATAGCAGTGATATCTCTCATATTATTCATTGTTTCTAATCAGAAAGCAAAAAACAAATTAATCGTCTTTAGCGGATTTAAAAATGCGCGCTATACATTGCTCATGATCATGGGGCTTGTTGCTTCATTTCTTTTTTATAGTTTCCTCGTTTATTTCCCACTAGCCATTGCCATGGAACAAGCCCATGAAAATAGCCTTCTCATCATCGGTGCAGTCCTAGCTCTGCAAGGAGTGGGTGCATGGATTGGAAGGAAATTTATTTACCAAAAGTGGAAAGAAAAATCCCCCTTTTTCATGATAGGAATTGGTTTGGTGATATCAAGCTTTGGGTTATTATGCTTCGGCTATAATATAAGCATGGATGGACTTGGATTCTTGCTAAGAGGCGTAGGGCTTGGCATCGCCACCATTGTATGTTTGTCTGCTCCCATCCAATATGTCAACAGTTTATACGTCAAAGATACAGCCGTTATCACACGCATATTACAGCAAATAGGTGGAGCCTTAGGGGGTGTATTTGCTGGCTTTCTGCTACATTCGTTAACAGAGCAACGCCTTTCCTTAAGTCAAACATATCTCATATTCTTCCTCTTCTCTATCGCTGCATTTTTACTGTTTTGCCTAGCCCTCTTCTTATCGCCTCAAGAGAAAAATTCCGATTTATGATATGCTTTTGTATGAACGCCCTATCAATAACATTTGCAACGGTGTATAAAATTATACAGCCTTTACCACTGTTAAGGAATACCAATGCGCTAGAACCTTTGCCCCAGCCTTCATCATTCTATAAAAGAGCGTTAAACCGACAAGCTCCTTAAACTCTGAAATCGGACACCTCTAGTAGCATACATGTTGTTTGTAATTTTATGATTTTTTTGATGCTATGAGACACCTCTAAAAACCTATTGAAATATGCGATTTTCTGAATAGTATCTTTGGAGGTGTCCACAGAGGACAACATGATTTTCTATCCAAGATCCCATCACTAACAAACGCCCCTACAACACCAGTATAGAATACGCCGCCCAGCCCCCAATGCTGATCATTTTTCACGACGCATCGCGGTGTGAAAAATCGCACCGCACTTTCAAACCAAGTTATTTCATTCACCCTATATCACACTTCTTTGATCACTATGGTTTGGTAATTGCAACGGGATTAAGTGAATAAAGCAACAAAAACAGCTGGTAAAACAGCATCTTCTCTCTATTTTGTTGTTAACTGTTATAACAAATCTCCCCCGCTTTAAGAACAAAGGCTTTCCTCTTTGAGGGAGAAGTTTTTAAAACATTGAAAATCGTAATATACAATGACATACGGGAAACCATCTTTAAAAAAATTGTTTTTTTGATTTTTACAGTGTGCTTTTAGATTTCCCTACCTTTAAATTTTTCTTGTAAGTTTTACGGCAAAAGAAGCGTTAGAAGCGTTTCAGAGTACTCTTACGCCTAGTTTCATTGTTTCAAGCTCCCTTACAGATACAATAAACGTTTATATTTTCATCTCTACCAAATACGCGAGATTAACAGCGGATATCATGAAAACAGTGTTTTAATAGAAAACAGTAAGCTTAAAGAGATAAACGAAATTGGTAAACCAATCCCCTGCCCGCTTGTTCTCTCTACCGGTTATGCGAATAAAAAGCCCCATCTACTTTTTCTGACAAGCAAAGAACACACACAACATTTAGTAACATACTATTGTTGAAATTCTTGTCACAAAACCTTCCGTTCAGGGATTATGCGCATTGCCTGCTTCCTTCTCTCCAATAAACAATCTGCCAATAAAGAATGTTATTGCAGTTACGATAATACAAAATTATACTTCTGTTCTCATTCTATATTTTTCGAATTATCACACATTATCCACCCGCTTCACTGCTATAACAATGAAAGGAGAAAAAAATTAAAACACAATATGGCATTTCTCTTTCACAAATCTTATATAAGCCACAAAATTGTTGCGCGACTTTCTATGCAAGGTCAAGCAATAAAATCATACTCTAAAAAACCATTCCACACACCACTTTTTGATATTATAAAGCCATAAAATGCAATTATCATCCCCGCAAAAAATATCTCAGAAAAACGAAATTCCTCCTGCAACAATTGAGATACTCTCTCAAATATTATCAAAGTATTATTGGTTGGATAAATTTGATGACTTATTCCTTTTGACACCATCTGCTCTTAATGAAAAACTAGATGATTGTGAAACTGTCAAGATTAAGAAACGACTAAAGGCAATCAATTGGCAATGCAAAAAACCGCTTGAAGTCCTTGGTAACTTGCTTGGAGATTTTTTGGATAACGAATCCCATCAGTCAATCGAATTTATATTTGAAGACATATCAAAAGATCAAATACTACAACAGCTTAAAACAGATCAACGTAAAGTTTTAGAAACGTTAAAGAAAGATAGATTAGAATATCTGCGTGGAGGATATATTATCAAGAAGGGACTCACCTCCACACACAACACACAAGAATTGCAAAAAGCTGGTCTCCTCTCTACAGAAGAGCTACAAAAACGTATTACAGAGAAAGGACTTTCAGCAGTAGAAATCGAAATAAAAAGGGCATTAGAAAATATAGAAAAAGATCCAAAGGAGGCGGTTCTATTTGCAGCAAATCTGTTGGAAGCCTCTTGCAAAGCTTATCTCGACCACCATTCTATCTCATATAAAGAAAACGCCCATAATACGCTGCCCTCTTTATGGGAAAAAGTCGTTAAGAAAGCTAAGATCCATCCCGAAGATATAAAGCAAGAAAACTTAAAAAATCAAGATCTAGATGAAAATGACTTAAAAATGATCACATCCGGTCTGTATCAAGTTGTGCATGGTACTATGAATTTAAGAAACAAGAAAAGTGCAGCGCACGGCCGCTCAGAAAAAGATTTTGAACTAATCAATCTCAAACCTCGCCATGCGCGTTTAACTTTTAATGCCGCCCATTCTCTCTCAATTTATATCTTAGAGCTCATGGATCAGCCATAATTAAAAGACTTTAGAAAAAACATATCACGACTACCAGCATTTTCTCATGCCATTTTTAATGCCTAAAAAGCATTAAAGGGGGCTGCTGCTACCCTACAAAACCAAATATTTCTATAGCATGACAACATGAGTAGTCACAGCACCCTATGGTTCTCCTCTTCCCCACTTTTCTAGGCTCCGCTTCTAAAGTCCGTGGGCAATTTCTGTAAATGCAAAAGGCACCCTTAAAGACAGCGAATGAGGATGGTGCGAAAGTATTGCCTTGATTATTTTTTTAAGAACAAACTAGCTGGTGTACTATTTTTGGAAAGCTCTCGTGAAGAAATATTATGATAGAGAAGCTAGTCGTTATGATAAAAATACAGTTCTGACTCTGTAAAGAGAGAAAATCTGAGTTTAGATTTAATCCCTGAAAAGCCTTTATGCGCGTAAATTAGATACCTATACGTTCTTCTCCTACCCTACATAATTTTATAATAAGATAGCTCGTATAAAAAATAGCACTATTCTTACTACTATAGCCAAAATTAATGGTGACATCAATGATCTTTATGATGACATTCAAGTCAATTCAAGTTCTAAAAATGATGAATTAATTGTCTCTGTTTTTTATCCTGAAGATGCACCATTACTTGAGCACGCCACAGGTGATGTTGTTCATATTGCATATGATCAATCATGCGATTGTGGCTATCATGGCCATACCTTACACCTGAAAGGAAGAACACCAACTTTTTATAATATTATGGGAACTTCAATTTCTGTACACGATTTTACAAATGTCTTAAATCTTCAAGGTTGCACTCTTTCGGCTACAGATATTCAACTCATTATAGTCAATCAATTTGAGAACGGTGTTGGCGTTTTATTGTTTATTGATTCACGTTACGATATTGAAAGAAATATCCTTTTCTCATCGCTCTCATCCTCTTATCTGATAAAAGACATTATCAATCAATCACAATTTTTCCATGTTTGCTTTATGCAGAAATCTCAATTTATTCGCTCCTCAAGCTCAGAAAAAATAAAATCCTTTTTTCAAACGTCTGAATATCCTATAGAACTTGATGGTGATTTAGTATAAATTAAATAAGATAAGATTATAAACTTCATCGATAAGTTCTTCATTATCACTGGAACCTTAATCACTGGAACCTTATACGTTTTTTTCCTTGCTCTTAGAGCAATAAGCTCTTTCCATAAAAGATTTTGCATAAGCTAATACACGACCTTTAAAGTAATTTTCACAAAA
>NZ_JBHIQU010000025.1:0-13476 GCF_042196725.1 Bartonella sp. AC158YNML | reverse complement strand
TAATTATGTTCCAAAAAGGAATAGATATGAGCCAAAAAGGAATAGGAAAATACTTTAAACAAATGTTTGTTATGAGAAGTAAAATGTGGCTATACAATTCAAAAGACCTCACTTATGTCTGAAAAAAGGCGGTCTATCCGTATACTATTATCATATTATCATAGAATTTCTCATGAGAGAGAATAATTTAAAAAAATTGTATACTATCGTTTATTGGTTTCTAGCTTATAAAGTAGGGGGTATATCTGCTTATTTTTATAAAAGTGTTACTGTTTTTATGGGAAGAATATTTATAAAATGAGATTAGAAGGCGCATTTAAAGATAAAAATAAATATCAGTAACGTTCATTCATAGTGTTATAAAAGATTATGGATTAAGTTAAATAAAAAGCTTATTGAATTGTTATGACATCATATTTGTTAATATGTTACACGGTAATTTTTTGATATTTATCTTAGATGAAGAGTTTTATGAAATGAGTAAGATATATTTGGTTGTGAGTTGGTTTGCAGAGAAAGCATTATATTTTATGGTATAGGGGATAGATCAAGATTTTTTCCATAATTATTTGTGTTGATAGGGGCTTCAAGCTATTGTTGTGTTATGTGCCACCATAGTGATTTTGGGGTAGATACGTTAGAGATTGTTTTTCTGCTTTACGTTTTGTCGATCAACGTTGATGGATATTGTATAGAAAGTGAGACTGTTGCCGTGGAGAGAGAAATTATGCTTTTGCTTATAATATCAATGAAAAAAGCAACGGAATATTACGGCAAAGTATTTGTATAGGAGAGCTTATTTAGGGGGTAACTTTTTAGCTCGTGAAGTTTGTAAAATAAAATGCTGTCTATAAAAAAATAATATTTTTATAAAGTAAAATAATAACACTTTTAATAATTATTATTTGCATATATAAGCATAAAATATAATTATATTTAATTAAATAATATTTAATACCTAAATAAAAAGTGTGACTTTCCTGATGAAACATAAATATACATTACCATTCATTATACTTATCGTATGTTTATCAACAGGAGGGCTGATTTCTACCGATATTTTTTTACCGGCACTGGGCGATATGCGTCAATATTATCAAGTGACACAATCTCAAATTCAAAGTGCAGTGGCGGTTTTTTTGTTGGCATTGGCACTTGGGCAGCTCATTTATGGGCCGCTGAGTGATAATTTTGGGCGTAAAAAAACACTTCTATTGGGCTTATTCTTGTGGTTATTTACGACACTTGGTGTGATTTATACGGTTCATATTCACGCTTTTCTTGTGTTACGTTTCTTGCAAGGTCTGGGTGCTTGTGCGGGACTTGTCTTAAGTCGTGCAATTATCAATGATTTGTTGGATAAAAAAGCGGCTGGAAAACTTTATTTGATTGTTTTTCCTTTTATTGGAATGTCACCAGCACTTGCACCTTTCATTGGTGGACTTTTGATACAAGCTTTTCATTGGCAGGCAACTTTTATCTTTTTAAGCTTTTTTATATTTTTGACCATGTTGCTATGTTGTTTTGTGCTAAGCGAAACTCTACCCCCTCAAAAACGGCAGCATTTTTCTCCTATAGGATTTATGAAGGGATATCTAGGCGTTCTTAGAAATAAACAATTTATTTTTTATGCACTTATTCCGTGTTTTTCTTACGCAGCCTATTTTGCTTATATTGTAGAATCGCCTTTTTTACTCACGACTTTGGGGCTTTCGCCGATATACATTAGTTATACCTATATTGGTGTTTCATTGCCCTATATTTTGGGAAATCTTTTAGCGCGATGGTTTTTCGAACGCGAGTCTATGGAAAAAACTGTCTGTCGAGGGTACATTATTTTTGTTATAGGAGGCATGCTCTTTGCTTTGCAGATGTATCTAAGCCCATGGCCCCTTGTGACAAGTTTTATCGCTATTGCTGTTCTTACTTTTGGCAATGGTTTTTTATTACCGTTAGGAACAGCGTTGGCTATTTCATCGCATCCGCAAGCTGCGGGAGCGGCTTCTGGTGTTATGGGGTCTTTGCAATTAGGCAGTGCGGCACTCAGTGCAGCGGTTATCGGAAAAATCTCTGGTCATAGCCCACGGGCTATGGCAACTTTGTTAGCAGGGTGTTGTCTCATTGGTTTTATCATTTATATTCGAAATGCCCGTGTTTTTATGATTTCAGAAATAAGCTGAGTAAAATGATAAAAAGAAAGCATTATGCGGAAATGCTTTTGATGTTTTATACAAATGGGGGCACCTGTACATTAGATGAATTTTTTTATGAAGTTGTTTGATTGCGTGGGGTTAAATTTATCACAGGCTTAGTGTGCGTTTAACAAATCACTGATTACGGGGGGGAAGCTTATGAGTTTAGAATTTCAACATATCTGTATTTTCATGATAGTGGGTGGGAAGAGTTTCTGCCTGAATGCATGTTTTAAAATAGGGGGAAAAATTGAGCAATGCGCTTTCCTATTATTATTCTTTCTCCTGTGATGCCAGTTTGGGATGATGGTGTCTTTTGTTCTCCATTGACAACGCTATGTTCAACAAAAGGATTCCCTGTCACTCTGCTGGACACACTCTCTCTTTTTCCTAAGAGTTCTCATGTTCTCAATCATTCTGTTGTAGAGACTTTATCTTTTATGACAGAAAAACTTAAAAGCTATTTTAAAGAGCCTACGGTGTTGGTAGGATTTTCTATGGCTGGAACATTGGTACAAATATTGGCAGTACAGCTTCCCAATGTTCAAGCTGTGCTTGCTGTGAATGCACCTGGCTATCCAGATAAGGTTTTGCAACGGCGCCTTGGAGATATTCTTGCCTCCTTAGAAAATAATGATTTATCGGGGGCTTTGGAAATACTCAATGGTTTTATGCATCCTTCTGGCATTATGAAAAAAAGAGCCTTATTGGAGATTCCTGATGAAAAAAAAAGCGTGGCAATTGAACGCATGACAAGAGGGTTTAAACTCTTATTAGAAATAGATGCTAGAGATGAAATAGTTAAGTATAAGGGGAAGTTTTTAGCTTTAGTGGGAGAAAAGTCGCAACTTGCAACGGTAGATAATCAGACGAAAAGTCATAATCTGAACCATGAATATAAGATTGTTTCTGGTGCTGGTACGCGTTTATGGGAGGATAATCCTACTATGATGGATGCAGTTATTGATGAGTGGCTGGAGGGACTATGAAAAAGAAAGTACTTGTATTACCTGGTGATGGGATAGGATCAGAGGTTTGTGATGCTGCGCTGATGGTCTTAGAGCAATTCCAATTGCCGATTGAATTGACTTATGGTGATATTGGTTTTGAATGTTGGAAACAGGAAGGAGATCCTATTCCTCAAGCGACTTGGCAAAAAATTACTCAGAGTGATGCTATTTTACTTGGTGCTGTGACCAGTAAAGGAAAAGAAGCGGCTTTAAAAGAACTTGCTCCGCATTTAAAAGAGAAAAACCTTGGCTATGTTTCTCCCGCACTTCAACTTCGCCAAAAGTTAGGTTTGTTTGCGAATATATGTCCTGTAAGATACATCTTTGGTCCCCAACGTCCTTTTCATTTTTGTGTTATCAGAGAAAATAGTGAAGGCCTTTATGCTGGATTGGATTTTCGGGGTATTCCTCCTGAAACAGCCGTTTGGCTAAAACATCCAAATTTGACAAAATATGGGCTTGAGGAGGCCGCGTGGACAGTTCGTTTGCAGACACGCTTTGGTTTAGAACGGTTATTTGAATATGCTTTTTCGTATGCACGCAGACATGGGTTTGGGCGGGTTACTTTTGCTGATAAGCCCAATGTTCTGCGAGAAAGTGGTCAGTTTGCTCAGGAAATTTTTGAGAAAATTGCGCAAAACTATCCGGAAATTGAATCAGATATTCATGATGTTGATGCGGTTGCTTTGTGGATTGCAACCAAGCCAGAGCAGTTTGGTGTGATTGTTGCTGAAAATATGTTTGGCAATATTCTTTCTACTCTTGGCTCTGGTATAATGGGAGGAGGGGAGCTTGCATCTCATGTGAATGTGGGGAGCGAGATTGCTTGTTTTGAACCTGTTCATGGAAGCGTACCACGTATTGCTGGACAAAATAAAGCCAATCCTTCTGCGATGCTTTATACCACGGCTTTACTCTTAGAGCATTTAGGCTTTAAAGATGCAGCAAAACAACTGGCTGAGAGTGTTGATCAGGTTATTCGTGCTGGAAAAACCGTTACCTATGATCTTGGAGGTATAGCCTCTACCCGTCAAATGGCTGAAGCTGTTCGCAATTCTCTTATGAATTCTGTCTTTGTTCATCGTGCTGCCATTATTACCATTGGTGATGAACTCCTTTCAGGACAATATTTGAATACAAACTTACAAGATTTAAGCCAAAGCTTGAACAAGAGAAATATTCAAGTCACACGTCATTTTGTTTGTGCTGATCAATTACAGCAAATCAGTGAGACTGTTGTTTCTTGTCTTGGACAAGAAGATCTTATCATTATCAGTGGGGGATTGGGACCAACATCAGATGATAAAACACGCGATGGAGTTGCTCAAGCTGTAAAGCAGCCTTTGGTACATCATGAAGATGTTTGGCAAACAATAAAAGGTCAATTACAACGATTAGGGATTACGGCGGATAAGAGTAATGCACGTCAAGCATTGTTTCCTGAGACAGCAACCGTACTTGATAATCCTACAGGCACAGCACCAGGGTTTTATCTCTCTTGCGATGGAAGTACGCTTGTTGTTTTGCCTGGTCCACCATCACAGGCTCTTGCGCTTTTAGAGAATTATTTAGAACACAACGAGAAGAGATATTCTTCTGTATCGCGTGCGGGGTATGCATGGACTTTGATTGGAATTGATGAAAGTACTATTGCGCAGTGGGTTGATGATCATCTTGAAAATGAACCCTTTGAGCGGCATTTTTTATGGAAAAGTCCCTATGTTTTGGTGCAACTGGTTGCTCAATCAGAAGCACCCTTGGAACAACATTTCGTGGAAGAATTTGAAAATCATTTTCGTCCATATTTGGTTGGTGCAGAAGTTACTACTGCTTCTAAACAATTAGCGATGCATGCAGAGGTTCATTGGTCTGCCAATGATCCGCTGCTTTTAAAATATTTTCAGCCCATAGAAAAAGGTAAACAAGATATTCCACTGCTTGAGGTTGAAGTGAGCCTAGAGCCTTCTTTGGAGACATTAGAAAATCAAGCAGAAAGCCTTGGACATGCTACCATAACTATACGGATGAAAGGTTATGGTGATGATCGTATAATTTTTCCCTATACGCGACCACTTTTAGGTGTCGTCTTACAAGAATATGCCGCTTGGTTGGTTTTAAAAAGATATTTGAAAATGGAGAAGAAAAAATGAACCTCTATGGGGATGTAAAATATTGCCTAAATTATTGAACATTCTATTATAAGAAGTATTTTGATCTTTTTCTTCAGGGGTTTTTGTCTATAGGCTGTTTTTTCTTTTGATGTGTAATTAAATGACTTTGATTGATTCAAGATTAAGAACTTTACTATATCTCGCTACACTCAATATTTATAATGATTAATTATGATTATAAATCAATGTATTGTCTCTTATTAACAGCATATAAAAGGAGCCCAGAGACTTGTGTGGTTGAAGTATTGTCAATAATGGAGCTTCTTTTGTCAATCAGAAAGCAATGCTGTGAAAAGATAAGAAGCAGTGTCTTTTAGAGAAAATCTTTGCAAATTTTATTGAAAAATATGCCAATGAAGTGTTGCGTGTGAATATTTTCTGTTCAGTTATCGGATAATAAATTGCTGTAAAGGCCTCATAAAATTTTTTCTTTAAGTTTTTGTGTAAGCATGACCGTTGGGTGTTTGCTTCCCGAGGAGCGATATTTTTCAATTTGATAACAGGAAGAACTATTTTTTTTGTAAGACGTGAAGATTTGAGGAGTGATCATTTTACGCTTTTGTTTTCTTTTTGATTGGTCATTTGTAGGAATTTTTTTGGGAAAAATATTTAATGTGGTGTATTTGTGAATGTGGTTAAAAACATTTTACGCGTGTGTGGGAGAAATAAAAATGTGTCTTAATTGTTGATAAGAGTATCAATGTTTTTAATGAACAAATTTCAGTCGTAATTCTTAGTATCTAGATAGGAAGTTCAGCGGATTTTAACAGTTAGTATCCTATCTGTTGTGATGTGCAGTGGTCTTTTTAAGCAAAAAAGAAAGGGCTTTTATGTATCAGATTGATTACAATAGTTATCGTTCTGTCAAGAGTTTTAATCGTCGCGTTCGTTTTCTCGTCATGCATTATACAGCTCTTGATTTTAAAGCCTCGATTATGGCACTTACAGGAGAAAAGGTTAGTGCACACTATCTTGTTCCTGATCCTTCAGAGCAGACATATCGTGAGGCAGGCTTTAAGGATATGCGTATTTTTAATCTGGTTGATGAAAATGAGCGTGCATGGCATGCGGGTGTGAGTTCATGGGCTGGGCATAGTCAGCTCAATGATGTATCTATCGGGGTTGAAATCGTTAATTTAGCGACTGGTTATTCTGAGTCTTCAGAAGAGGCAGTTGATTGTACGACTTATCATGATGAGAGGGGTATATTTCCTCCTTATAACCCAATACAAATTGATGCCGTTAAGGAACTTGCATTAAATATTCTGCAACGGTATCCCGATATTATGCCAACTGATGTTGTGGGACATAGTGATATTGCCATTGGAAGAAAAAGTGATCCAGGAGCAGCTTTTCCATGGAAGGAACTTTATAGGGCAGGTATAGGAGCATGGTATGATGATGACCTAAAAAGTCATTATCAAGAGCAATTCTCTAAGAATTTGCCACCCAAAGAAGATGTTTTGGCGAAGCTAAAATGTTATGGATATGACATTTCTGCTGCGTGCACCCAAACAGGATACAAAGATTTGATCCGAGCATTTCAACTTCATTTTCGTCAAGAAAATTATGATGGGATTCTAGATGTTGAAACAGCAGCAATTCTTTATGCATTGGTTGATAAGTATTTTCCGTGAACTCAATGCGTTTTAATTGAAAGATATGTTATGATCACATGTGATCTTAAGAGAAGCTGCTTTTTATTGATTGGCTTCATGTAAAAAGAGGCATTTATAGTGTAAAAACCCTATGGACAGTATAAGGCCTTTCATGAAAAAAGAAACATAACTCTACGGTTTGCTGAAGTAAGTTTTTCTATTTTTTTGTCTTATATTCCGCTCTGTTTAAAAATGTGTAAAGTCAAGATGGTGAGTATAATAGAGGTATGTTCTTGGCCTACAATAGAATGCCTCAAGCACTATATCCTTGTGTTGTATAGTTATGTGTTTATTCAAATTTTTTCAGTGTTGTATCACAACACATATTTTAGAATGACGTTTGTAAAGAGTGTAAAACTCTCTGTGAGGTGAATAGTCTGTTGCACATTTTATATTTAGTAAAAAATGCTTAAGTGCGTCATACTATTTTTCAGCCCTTAATATTGCTAATGCCTTGGTTCTCGAAACGATTATAAAAAGTGTTTCTTTTTTCATTTACACGCTAATCCTCCTTGTGATGTGCAAGAGAATGAGCTTGATTGACTCATTATAAGGGGGGAAATGAGAGTATTTTATGATGTTAAGGTTTTTCATTAATCAATATGTTATTGAACATAAACAGAGTGCTTAGAAATTATAGAGAAAAGAGAGAGATGCAAGATATTTATTGATAATGATAATTTATTTTTTTTGAAATGAGCCTCTAAATTTCATAAACTTGTCTTTTCCTCTTATAAGGAAAGTTTTCCCACACCTAAAGGATGAAAATTTTTCTCAGAGCTGGTCTGTCAATAATCCGGATTTGTATCGAGAGGGCTCTACAGTGCTTTTCACTCATATGATTCAATTATATAAGGTTTTACGGGTAAGTTCTATTTTGAATATTCATGACGCATAAATACTTCTTGTGTTAAGAAGGTGTTTGCGCCTTATATCTCCTACTCTTAAATGACGATGTTTTACGGTACAACGAGATAAAAAATGTTTGTGTGTATCTTGCAATGAAATTAGCCTGTGAGTCAAAAATATTTTAAACAGAAGGAGAGAAGCTTTTGAGAAGTGTTTCTATGCATGAACAGCTATAATCTTGGAAACACGTGAGATATTCAGAGTGATTAGGCTTTATATTGGATAAAGGTAGCGCTGTTTCTTGGTTCTTTATTCATAATATTAAAGACGAAAAGTATGGATTATGAATTTTGTATTTTTTGTGTGCAAGGAAAGTTCGGCGACACTTAAAAAAGAGTACAAAGAAGAAGGGCATAGTGCAAAAATAGAGGTGTAGTCTTATTAAAATTTTGAAAATATGTATTTCTTGCTTTTGAAAAAATATTTTTTATAGTCTCCAAAAGAGATTAAAGTTGTAAAGAAGTCAGTTATTTAGTCTCATATTGCTCTTCTTTATAAGGCATATTCTATGTGTCTTATTCTCGTTCATAGCCAAATGCTATCGTTTAGGGCAGTTAACTATAAAGTTTATATAAAATTTTATATGTGAGGTGTTTTTTATTCGCGTATATGATGAATATTCATAATATGTTTTGTTTGTCTATTTTGATGAAGGTGCATTGCATGAGTGGTTAGCAGATGAAATCCGCTTCAAGAAGAGCAGGGCTGTTTATAGACTTGTACGAGTAGGAATCTTTGTTCTTTAGAGGGGGAAGAGAGCAACTATCTATTGTCTCTTTTGTTGCTTTAGAGAATATTGGCATAGTTTTGACGACATGTTTCTTGATGATTATAATCTTTAATAAAGCTATATTGTAAAACATTGTGTTTTACGATATTTATATAAGGAACATTCATGCATATCAAAAATACAATGATGCTTTTTGTCTGGGGGGCAGTATTTTATCTGTTTAGTGCAGTGAACTTGAATATTGAGTGCAGAACTTATCTGAGAAGCTTATGACCTAAATTAATAAAGGTTAGGCGTAAATTATCAGGAAAAATCAATTTTTTAATAAAGCAAAGGGATTTTTCATGTTTTAAAGAGCACGGAGAAGAGATTGATTGTTTGAAGTGATGTGTCAACGCGTGTGCAGTGTTCTTATTAAGCACATCAGGTTCATTTTTTAAGAATATTTTTGTGAAATTAAGTCATTTTTGTTAGAAAGATAAGGAAATAAGTATCAGGAAAAGGTGTTCATGATATTTTATTTCAAAAGTAAAAACTGGCAACTTATGTTGCCAGTTTTTAAAAGCTGTAGCCTAATAGGATTAGAATGAACGCTGTAAACGGATCATCCCTTGGAAAGCGTTTTTCCCATTAAAAAGATGTTTTTCGTTATTATTTGCATCTTTTATAACGCGATCATCATTCCAAGAAACATAGGTTAATTCAGGTGTAATCACAAATCCTGGAACCAGCGTGTATGTAATATTTACAGAAGTTGCAAAGGTTTTTACAGCACTATAAGAAACTTGAGCATTCAAATTTGCTTTTGGAGTAAGCTTGTAAGTGGCACCCGCCCAAGCTGCCCATTTACCACCCCAGTTTGCATAAATCGTTGTGCTTTTTCGTGATAACTCATCATTTTCATTTACTGTGTAGTAATCAAGGCCGTTTTTATAACCAGCCATTACCCATAGATTGAAACGATCGTTGACATTGAAATCTGCACGTATTTTTCCCGCCCACTTTTTGTAGTAAGTATCATATGCGGTAACTGCTGAAAAGCCACCCCATTTTTGCATAAACTTTATACCTAAAACCACATTGGGTGTGTAATTTTTAATTGATTTACTCGGAAGAGTATCATTCGTGATAGAAACAAGCTTACCATCTTTATCAATGTAGTATCCTTCTATTCCAGGAAGAGTATCTGCATTATTGCCTAATTCAGCGCCGATAATAGCAGAAAAGCCGGAGTCACCACTAAAGGTGTAGGAAATAAAATTGGTGCGTGTTGTGCCAGCAGGTGCTATGCTGTCATCATTGAGAACATTTCCATAATCACCAGTCCAGCTGTTGAAAATTGTATCATCAAGACCTACGCGAAAGCCACCCAGTTCAATGTAAGCAGCTGCAAGCTTTGCACTCGCATTATCTTTACCATCCCCCCAGTTTGAATAAATTCTTGCGTATGAACGAAGTGTTCCCATTTCCGTTTCAGAGGCGGCTTGAAAAACAAGGGTGAGACGTGATGCTGCGCCATAGGTATCTCTTTTGTTTTTCAGTTCAGTTTCGGTTGTTGCATCGATATTATCACCGCCTATAAAATCAGCGCGGACATTTCCTGATAAACGCATACAGGTTTCTGTTCCAGGGATATAGAAATATCCTTTTCCGTAAGCATCACAAACGCGAATATATTCTACAGGTTCAGGTTCGGCAATCGCTGTTGAAGCAGCATGAGCTCCAGAAACAGCTAAAAAAGCTGTTGTAGAGCTTAAAAAAAGGGATTTTATATTCATATGGGATCTCCGAGGTCCTTTTTAATCTTCTTCTAAAGAGTATCTCTTGCCTAACGCATTAAAGACAAAGATACAGAAAAATACACGATACTTATCATTCTAGCTATACTGATCTTTTTTAGATATTCAAATATGAAATTACTTTTTTGTAATGTATACATATACTATTCGATAGGGTGTGGTAAAAAGGACACAATTTTTTATTTTGTTAACGTTTTATCCCCATGAGATCACTCTATGAAATCAATACAGAAGGAAAATTTCAGATATTTTGGAAAAAAATCGAAAATGTCTTGAACTTTCTGTTGATACCATTTATGCAAATCGTTGGAGAGGTGGCCGAGTGGTCGAAGGCGCTCCCCTGCTAAGGGAGTAGGGCTCAAAAGGCTCTCGAGAGTTCGAATCTCTTCCTCTCCGCCATTTATTATTATAAAAGTGTTCGATTGTGTGGAGGAATTTTGTTTCCAGTGGTTTGCGTTAATTTGCTTTTCTACCAATCCCAATTTTTTGTAGCTTTTTAATTATTTCTATTGCTAGGCATTTTCTATCGGCTGTTTTGGTACAAAGCGATGCTATTTTATCTCTAGTCCAATTTATCTTTAGTCCAACCAAACAGTGCTTTCATTTGTGAAACCGTAGCGCTCTGCATTAGCCACACATGTTGTTTCTTATTTTCGCAATCTCTGTGTTGACTTTGTTTGTATCTGTAGCAACATATTGATTTATATATATAATTTGTCGTCATTTAACTTAAATTAGAACCCCGAACACCGTAAAATTCTTTCTGTTCAAATCTTTTTTATTTTGAACCAATGACAATTATTTGCTCGCAGATCATAATCGGAGAGAACCGTATAAATAAAAACGATTGAGCAAAGAAAAAATGCCTCTCATGAACTGTCTCAAGTGCCAAGGGCTGTCGCGCAACACGAACGAGCTGGCAAGTCCTGTGTGATGGAGTTGGTTTGCTCTTCATAAGTGTAAAGATGGCGTGCTCAATGGTTTTTATTATTTCATAGGGGTTTTATCGTTATACCCTTCATGGGCATTATCGTGAAATGGGCTTGAGTGCTCTTTGAAAGATATCTCTTAAAAAAAGCCCGTAAATTGGTAACGCAAATGTATTTGGTTTGGGGTGTTCTATTTTGCATGAGGAGTAGAATGCCATTAAAGAATGCGATTTTTTCCTCCATAATTCCAAATATGCAAATTGTTCCTTGAATTCAAATAAATATTTTGAATTTTATTCAGTTTTTCTGCCTTAAGTTAGAGTTTTTTAGTGGTTTATAGATCAACAACTTATAGTTGTTTAGATTAAAAAAATACACTAAAAAATTGTATTTAGACATAATTAAAACACATTATGATACAATCTAAAATGAGCTACCTACGTGGCCGTGGGATATTTTTCTAAATAATTGAGAATGGAGTGTGGATAATGCGGTATAAATACAAATTAAGTTTTTCAGTATTGATGATCAGTAGTTGTCTTGTGCAAATTGCAAGTACAGCTGAGAGCAGAAGTAAAGGACTAGCAATAGTAGAAGGTTTAGGAAATGGAGCAGAAATACCAAAAGGTTCAGCCCTGACTCTTTCCCTTTTCAGCAGCAATATTGTGGTTGGGGATGGCAGTGTTGAGATTGTTGAAAATGGAGCAACTTCTGTAGGTTCCACTATTAAAAAAGGGGGGATGCAAATAGTTACGCGTGGAGGAAATGCAATAGATGCTAAAATTCTTGGAGGTAAGCAGTTTGTTCATGAAGAACCAAACCTTGATCTTACAAGCGTGGAGAGAAGGAGTAGTGCTTCTAATACTACAGTTTCTGGGGGTAGTGGAGCAGTGGGTCAGCAGAATGTGTATGATGGGGCAGTGGTTTGGTATACGAAAGTAGGAGATAACGGAGAACAAAATCTTTACGCGAAGCAAAGACAAGAGGGGGGAAAATCAATGTATGCTGAGATTTCTAAGAATGGCAGACAACACGTCTTAGCGTTAGGAGAGTCTTATGCTACTACTTTGAAGGAGAAGGCTATTCAAGTTGTATATCCTGAAGGGTTTGTGGATACTTTAACAATTACGGATTCTGCTAGGTCATGGTTTCACTCTGGTATTCAAAAAGTCGTTGGAGAAGTAAGGGTCAATAATCATGGAGAACTTTATTTGTTTGCTGGTGATAGGACAAACCATATCACTAAGAAAAAGATTCCTATAGAAGAGAGAGCTGATGAAACAATATTTGAGGTCGGTGAACGGAATATAGGAGAAAAACCTCAGATTGAAATTGAAGATTTAGGGGGACATGGAGGAACGGTTATTTTTACTTCTATTCCGTATGATCCACGTCATATTTCACTTCATGTTGAGAAACTTTCAGGGGATTTGCATTTTCGATTCAATATTAGTGCTACTTGGGAGGCAAGTGATTACTTGACGATTGGTGAGGGGGCAGGTAATCACAAAATACACGTTGCAGATTCTGGTGCTGAAATTACAGGTCCTCTCTCACAAAGGAATAGTTTTGTTACTGAGATTCCGTTAGTTACCGATAGAAGCCAAAATGAAGGAGCTAATTTTACTCTGACAGATTTTTCGGGCAAGGGCATTACAGCTGTTGATGGTGGGACCTATCAGTATCAATTAGTGAAGAGAAAAAGATGTGCGAGTTCTAGTGGTTATTCTACAACTTGGTATTTATCTAGGGATTCTTCTGAAGATATGGGACGTTCGAATACTGAGATACAATGTGGAAACAAGAAGATGAAGGTTCCTCTTACCTTGTCTGATCAAGGGGATTCTTCTGGAGGAAAAAAGGCTGATCGTCGTCCATCTAAAAAGCAACCTCCTAAGTCACGGCCTCCACGTCATTTAAGAGAAGCACAGAAGGTTTCTAGCGTTTTGGTATCTTCTTCTCAAGAAAATCAGACTCGTGTAGCGTTACCTCCATCAGTTCCTCATCCTCTTTCTGATGAAAAGCAACAAGCTGCTGTTTTAACATCTTCACCATCTTTAGCTGATCAGATGACTTTG
>NZ_JBHIQU010000024.1:0-14064 GCF_042196725.1 Bartonella sp. AC158YNML | reverse complement strand
TATCGCTAGCGACAGAATTTTTAAATTGACTGTACATTGTACACATAACACATTGATAAATAACGAATTTAATGTGTTAAGTATTTCCTTATCGTATTAAATCTTGTTTTTCAGTTGGTACCGTAAATCTCTCTTTATCCTAATACGCCGTAACCGCCTCCTTCTTAGGACAGAAAAGAAGGAAAGGAGCAACTATGAATAAGAAAACGCGTAAAGGTTTATCGCTTCGTGCATTTGCCAAAAAGATGCGTGTTTCTCCTAATGCAGTGGTTTCTCGATTTAAGACAGGGAAGTTTGATAAGGCTCTTTTTGAAGATGGTTCTGTCAATGAAGCCCTTGCCACAAGCATCTGGAATGAGAATCCAACAAAACGCCCTGCTCCATTTTTAGCACCGGATGGCCAACCGCGAACAAAGATCAAACAAGTTTCTACAGAGGGTGCCAATGAATACAAGATTAAACTGGAGCGAATGCAAGTTGCGCTTGAAAGCGAAAAGATTGCCCTTGAACGCTTACGCGAAACAACCGTTGACCGTGAAGAAGTCAAGAGAGCAGCGCGTGAGTTTGGAAGAGCACACCGTGACGCTATGTTGAATTTTCCTCATCGATTTGGTGCAAGCATTGCTGCACAAGTTGGATGTGATGCTGCAAGCCTAATCGGTGCCATTGATTATTACATACGAAAGGCTTTGCTTGAAGCTGTTCATATTCCAGTTCCTTATCATGATCCTCAACCTCCAGAATGAGAGAGTTTTGGGGCGAGCAAAGAATGAATAATGGATGAGAATGCTGTTACAGAATTTTTCTCCCATGCCAATGATGCAAGACAACCGGACCCACCATACACGGTTTCGCAATGGGCGGATAAGAATAGATACCTTAGCACCGTAGCAAGTGCTGAACCTGGATTGTGGAGAACAAAACGCACCCCCTATTTGCGTGAAATCATGGATAACCTTTCCTCTCACAAACCGATTGAAACAACCATTGTCATGAAAGGAGCGCAGGTTGGCATGTCAGAGGCAGGATTGAACTTTTGTGGTTATGCCATTCATCATAGTCCAGGACCTGCCCTTTATGTGATGCCGACCGTTGAGACCGCTAAGAAACTGTCAAAGTCTCGTCTTGATCCGATGATTTCAGCTAGCCCTGCTTTAAGTGAACGCATTGCTCCTGCTCGTGCAAGAGACAGTGGAAATACAATGTTTTCAAAGGAATTTTATGGGGGGACATTGATGATTACAGGAGCAAATAGTGCTGCTGGATTGCGTTCTTCTCCTATTCGCTATTTGGTTTTGGATGAAGTCGATGCTTACCCATTGAATGTCGATAATGAAGGCGATCCTGTAACAATTGCTGAAAAACGAACTTCTGCTTTTATTCAACGTAAAATTTTTAAATTGTCCACGCCGACACACCGTGACACAAGCCGTATCGCCAAGGATTTTATGCTTGGTGACCAGAGATATTACAATGTTCCTTGTGATGCGTGTGGTACGCTACAACCGATTTTTTGGTCACAAATCAAGTGGCAAAAAGGCGCCCCCGAAAAAGCTGTTTTTGTTTGTGCGCATTGTGGTCATGAACATGCCGAACATCGTAAGTCCACCTTAATGGCAGAAGAAAACGGTGCTTGCTGGATCGCAACACAGGAGTCAAGTAAGCCTCGTCTGCGTTCTTACCATATTTCAGCGCTTTATTCCCCATGGCTGACTTGGGGCGATTGTGCGCGCGAATTTTTAAGAGCCAAAGAAGACCCTGCTCTTTTGCAAGTTTTTATTAATACAGTTCTTGGAGAGCCATGGGAGGACAGAACGGGCGAAGTTGTTGATCCAGACAGCCTTTATGCAAAACGCGAAGACTATCCCCTTGCACCAGAACAAGCCGTCGTGTTGACAGCAGGCATTGATGTGCAAAATGATCGTTTAGAGCTTGAAGTGGTGGGATGGGGGCGTAGTGAAGAAAGTTGGCATATTGATTATCAAGTGATCCTTGGTGATCCCTCTTCTTTTGAAGTGTGGGACCAATTGGATGAATATCTTGCAAAACGCTGGCCACATCCAGGCTATAAAGAAGGGATTAGGATAACAGCGGCTTGTATTGATACCGGTGGTGGACATACACAGGCAGTTTATAATTATGTACGCCCGCGTGAGGGGCGGCGCATCTGGGGTATTAAAGGACAGGCGGGATGGCGTGCGGTATGGCCACGCCGACCAAGCAGAAACAATAAAGGACAGATTAATCTTTATATTGTTGGGGTTGATGCCGCAAAAGATATCATTACAGCACGATTTAAAAAATCGGGTCCTGAAGCAACGGGGGCTGGTGCAACACACTTTCACAAAAGCCTTGACCTGGAATATTTTGACCAGCTAACCGCTGAAAGAAAAGTCATCAAATATTTTAAAGGCTTCAAGCGTATTGAATGGCAAAAAAGTGAAAAGGCAAGAAACGAAGCCTTGGACTGTAGGGTCTATGCTTATGCTGCTTTACAAGGTCTGATTTCGGCAGGAATAAACCTTAATCGAGAAGTCGATATCTTAGAAGAGCGTTTGGAAAAACTTAAAATTGAAAGTTCTGTAGAGCAACCAACATCTGGGATTTCTTCATTCACTTCTCCAAGAAGATCTCAGATAGCACAACCTCAAAGGAAACAATCCAGAACAGTGATGAATCCTTATATGCGAGGGGATTGGAGGTGATTTGTGGATGAAACTTTAGGACCATTTAACAGCAAAATTAACAGACTGGAAAGTTTAAAAAGGCGGCGTGAACAAATTGAAGAGGCTCTTTATTCGGGAGCGCAATCAGTGCGTCACGGCGATAAGCAAGTCAGCAACCGCTCTGTTGAGGAACTGCGCAGAGCTCTTGAAATGATCAATACGCAAATAGCGGACCTTGAAGGGCGTAAAGGTTCACGCGTGTTCTATTTTAATATCTCACGAGGCTATTAATGGCTGGCTTTATCAATAAACTTACGGGCTTTTTTACAATTTCTCGTCAACACAATCCCCATTTTGAAGCGGCAAGCAAAAGCCGTCGCATGGGTGGTTTTGATCCCGCAAAAAAACATATCAATAAAGCGATTGAAGAATGCGGTGATACCATTGTTGCCCGTTCAAGATGGCTTTATGACAATGAAGCTCTTTACGGTTCTGCGACTGAAGAATGGGTCTCTGCGGCTGTCAGTGATGGGATTAAACCTTATCCTCGCATTGAAGGTTTTCAAGAAGAAAAGAAAAAGCTTTTAGACTTATGGTGGCAATGGGCTGATGAAGCAGACTACGACGAAGATGCCAGCTTTTATGGGCTGCAAGCAACCATTGCACGAGAGGTCTTTTTAACCGGCGAATGCTTTGTAAGATTGCATTATGTTGACCTTTATGGGCGCTCTGGTGTGCCGCTTCAATTACAAGTTTATCCTACTGAAATGCTGGATCTCACCTATAATGGACCTGCTGAAATTGAAGGCAATTACATTCGTATGGGAATTGAATTCGATGCCAGTGGTAAGCGCGTTGCTTATCATTTCTGGGAACATCATCCCTATGATGATTGTCCTGCAAACAGAGCCTTTAAGAGCCAAGAGCGCATACGTGTGCCTACTGAAATGGTCATTCATATCAAAGAACGCCGGATTGCCGGACAATTGCGCGGTTCTCCCAAAATAACGCGCTGTATGACAAAGATCTTTCAACTCGAATCCTATGATGATGCAGAACTTGATCGAAAAAGGACGGCGGCTCTTTTCGCGGCGTTTGTCAAGGACAATTCCCCAAACGTCGCAAAATTATCCGATAATCGTGATAAAAACGACGTTGAAGAAGAATACGAAGCACCTGCCATTGCACCCGGTGCATCTCTTTATTTAGGAGAGAATAAAGAGGTTACATTCTCTAACCCTGTTGAGGTTGGAGGTTCTTATGAGGCTTTCCAATTTCGCAATATTTCAAAAATTTGCTCGGCTCTCAATATGCCTTATGCCGTTGTGACTGGAGACGTTACGCGCGGTAATTTTTCCAATGTGCGTACCTCTATCATTCAGTTTAGACGGCATGTCAAACAATGGCGTGAACATATCATTGCCTTTCAGTTTAACCACATTGTTTGGGAACGTTTTGTTGAAATGGCAGTACTTTCTGGACGCGTTCACTTACCCGGATGGGAAGAAAATTCCTTGCCATGGCTTCAATGTGAAAGCTTTGCACCACCCCTTGAAATGATTGACCCAAACAAGGATATCTCGGCGGAAAAAGAAGAAATTCGTGCAGGCTTGAAAACACGACGCATGGCACTGGCCGAGCGCGGCTTTGATATCGACAGCATTCATGCCGAACTGCAAGAAGAGCACACAGACGCTCGTGCGCGCGGCTTATCTTTTGACACGGATATGGCAGCGCCTTCTGGTGAAAATCAAGCGATTGATGATGAAGATTCAGAGACTTCTGAGAGTTATGAAAGTAACCAAGGTAGTGAGGCACATAAAAATGGTGAATAATCTTGATATGCCGTTCTTGGCATCACGGCTTTTTGGGGTTCCACACATGCTTGCCTCGACAAAACTTGATGTCATTTTGAATGCTCTTGCTCCACGCCTTTTTGCAGGCGAAAAGTTTTCCCCTAAAGCTTTTGCGCAAGAGAATACAGAAGCTTTCAGACCCCCTGAAACTTATATAGTACAAAACAATATTGCCATAATACCCGTTCATGGCACGCTTGTACGCCGCAGTGCGTGGCTTGGAGCTTTATCGGGATTGACTTCTTATGAAGGGTTAAGAGCTTCCTTTCGTAAAGCCATGGCACAACCTGATGTTCATGCCGCCTTATTTGATATTGACAGTGGTGGTGGAGAAGCCGGTGGCATCTTTGATTTGGTTGAAGAGTTTCAGACACTTTCAAAACAATACAATAAACCCATTTGGGCGCATGCCAATGAATTTGCTTGCTCGGCGGCTTATGCCATTGCTTGTGCGGCTTCTCAAATCTGGGTTGCACGCACCAGTGTTGTAGGCTCCATTGGGGTTGTTTGCGCCCATCTTGACCAATCTCGTGCGGATGAGAAACAGGGGCTTAAATGGACCTTTGTTTTTGAAGGTGATCACAAAACGCATGGCAATCCTCACGAACCCTTGAGCGATACAGCACAGATAAAAATGCAAGCCGATTGCGCCCTGCTCTACGAAATGTTTGTTGATTGGGTTGCAAAAAACAGACCTCTGAGTGCAGACACAATTCGTGACACAAAAGCAGAAACTTTTATAGGCACCCAAGCTTTAGAGCTTGGATTAGCAGATGCGCAGGGCACCCTTGCGCAAGCTTTGGAAGCCTTAACGGATTCCATATCACAAAACCCAACATCAACAAAAAAAGGAAAAAACACATGGCACGCACACAATACCGCGCCCAAGAAGAGGATGACGAAAAGATCGTCGACATCATCAACGAAGATGAAGATGAAGAGGACGAGAGCGACATTGACGAAGATGCCGAAGTCTTTGACGATGAAGAAGAAAACGAAGACGAAGATGAGGACGAAAATAAACAAGAAAGCATAAAAGCTGCTCTTGAAAAGGAAAGAAAACGTGGCAAGGCACTGATAAATCTTGAAAGGCAAGCAAAGCGCCTAGGCGTTTCTTTTGATGCCGCAAAAGCCATTAAAAGCGGCATGAATGTTGAGAAAGCAAAAAATGTTGTTTTAACTGCTGCTGTCTCGAAAAGTTCATCTTTAAAATTATCACCCACGGTTCCTCACAGTGATGGAACGAGCAAGGCAAAAATTCATACAAAATGGGAAACAGCTTGGAGGGCAATAAAATGAATAATATTATTTATGAAGACGTACGCAATGGCGCTTATCTTGGACCCTACGATACGGATATGTCAAACGAAGAAGTGGTTTTTGCATCAGGAGCCTTCATTGAAGCAGGAACTGTCATGGGGAAAATTACAGCATCAGAAAAATATGCCCCCCTTAATCCAGCAGCATCAGATGGCAGCCAAATCCCTGCTGGAATTTCTTTTGCCACTGTTGATGCCTCTCAAGCCGATCAACGTGCCGTGATTACAGCACGCTTATGCACTGTAAAAGCTTCTGAATTGCTATGGCCAGATGCCATTACAGATGAACAAAAAAGTGCTGCCATTCAGTCTCTCGAAGATCATAACAATATTTTATTGCGATAGGAGAATGCGCACATGGATATGAACTTTTTTAAACACGACGCTTTCTCTGCCACCACAATGATGAAAGCGATTGAAAACTATGAGTTTCAACCGGGACTTATTAGTTCTCTTGATCTTTTTGAGGAAGTGGAAACAAGCACCACAGTGGTTGGTATTGAAAGACGTGACAATACATTGTCCTTGATTCAAACCAGTAAACGTGGCGCCCCCTTAGCAGAAGGTGATAGAGATGGGCGTAATCTTCGGTTTTTCAAAACAACACGGATTGCCAAAAGTGACACGGTGAAATCAGAGGAAATCCAAAACCGGCGTGAATTTGGGACAGAAGATCAACTCGAGACGGCAATGAAATATATTGCCAGAAAACAAAAGAAACTGATTTCTGAAATCGAATTGACATGGGAAAACATGCAACTTGGCGCTGTTCAAGGGGTGGTTCTTGATGCCGATGGTTCAGTGATTGTTGATTGGTACAAGGAATGGGAAATCGCACCACCAAAGCCGATTGACTTTAAATTAAATAATGAAACAACCAATGTTGCTGATCATGTTGATCAAGTCATTATGAAAATGATTGAAGCTTCAAAGGGAGCATTCACTGATCGTTCACGCATTATTGGGCTTTGTGGAAACGAATTTTTCTCCAAATTGAAAAACCATAAAACAATTCGTGAGACTTATCTCAACACAGCTCTTGCACAAACTTTGAATAGCGCTGGAGGAGTTGCAACACCAAGTTCGATTGGCTCTGGGAGCTTTGGCAGTTTTGACTTTGCGGGTGTGACTTTCATTAATTACCGGAGTATTCATAACTATAATGTGAGTGCGAAGGCTGGAACAAAGCGCGCCATAGGCATTAAGCCTGATGAATGTCAATTCTTGCCTGCCAATGCACCGGGAGTGTTTCAAAAAACCTTTTCTCCTGGAGAAAGCTTGGATTTTGCCAACACGGTTGGAAAACCGCTCTACACTATGTTGATCGTTGATAACGACCGTAATGCATGGGTAAAGCCGGAGGTATACAGCTATCCGCTTTATATTTGCACGCGTCCTGAAATGCTCTTTAAAGCGGTCAGTGAAGGAAAATAACATGCGATGGCATGGGTTGCTTAATAAAATGATTCAAGACGTGCGCAACACTTTTGGGCAACCCGTCATCTACACGCGAAAGGATAATCAACAATCGTTTCAAATTACAGCGATTTACACCATTAAACATTCGGAATCGGACGCCGGTGGCAGAATCTCTACCACAATTGCAAGAAAGGAACTTGATCTTTGTATCAATGACATTGGAGGATTACCACCAAAACCTCAAGATAGTATTGTGATCATCTCTCCTGAAAACAACAAAGCCCCCTCTTCTCAAGAGCAATTCGTGGTCACAGATGTCCAAGCCTCTGAATCCGGTATGTATAAGCTTATCTTGCGAGAACAGAAATAATAAGGCACCTTTGTCTAGCAAGGAGTTTTGATTATTTTTATAAAAATATCACATTCCCACTTGACAATGTGGCGACAATATGAATAATCGAATCAGTTGCCTAAGAAACACCGTAGGAAATACCAAGCGGACGAACTACCGATATAGTTTATTCTCCGCACATTAAAGGCTTTGACTCATTGTATGTTACATGCATATAATGATTTTGTCGGGTGTGGTTACGCTATACAATACCCTTTGGGAAAAGCATAACGACGGACTTGGTACCGTGTTTCTTAGCACCCGGCACTCTCTTAGAGTGTCATTAAGAAACCTCTATTACCAAGGAGTTCATCATGAACACTCTTATAGAAATTAAAAGAAGCACTGCTAATAGTGCTATCCCTCAAACTATGTCTAGTCGTGAAATTGCTGATTTGTGTAAAAAGCAGCACGCACATATTATGCGTGATATCAAGAAGATGCTTGAAGAACTTAACGGCTCCAAATTTGGATTGGTTGATTTTATCGGTACTTACGTTGATGCAAAAGGTGAAAGCCGCCCTTGTTATAACTTACCTAAGCGTGAATGTTTAATTCTTGTTTCGGGTTACAGCACTGCTTTACGAGCAAAGATTATTGACCGCTGGCAAGAATTGGAAAGACAAGTAACAACACCACAAGTTGATTATTCCAAACCCGAAGCATTACTTGGTGTTTTGAATCACTTACAAAGTCAAATTGAGCAGAAAGATCATGTTATTGCCGAATTGACTCCAAAAGCAGAAGCTTTAGAAGGTCTAAAACGCTCTGATGGTTTGTTCGGTTTGATAGAAGCAGCAAAGATGTTAGAAGTGCGACCAAAGGATTTAACGGATTACTTTTATAAAAACATTACATTGCCACTTGACATTATGTCGACAATATGAATAATCGAATCAGGTGCCTCAAAAACACCTTAAACACATAGCGGATAGATTGCCGAAACAGTCTTTTCACCGCCAATTAAAAGCTTTGACTCATTATATGTTACTCGCATATAATAGATTTGTCGGGTGTAGTTATGCTATACAATACCCTTTGGGGAAGGCATAACGACGGGCTATGTGCCGTGTTTTTGAGCACCCGGCGCTCTTCATAGAGTGTCAATCAAAAACCTTTAAGCACATAGGAGCCAAATCATGGCACAATATTTAATCGACATACACAAAGCTACAATTGATGGCGATACCGTTCAGACGGTAAATGCACGTGAGTTACATGCATTTTTGGAAATAGGAAAAGATTTCTCTACTTGGATTACTGACCGTATCAATAAATATAATTTATTAGAAAACCAAGATTTTGTTTGCTCCCCGATTTTGGGGAGCAAAGGTAGGGGTGGTCACAATCGTAAAGACTATCACCTGATCTTAAGTGTAGCTAAAGAACTTTCGATGCTTGAGAATAATAAGAAAGGTAGAGAAGCTCGTTTATACTTTATCAAATGTGAACGGCTTTTGAAACAAGTAGTGACACCACAAGTTGACTATTCGAAGCCTGAAGCATTGCTTGGTGTCTTGAACCATTTACAAAGTCAAATTGAGCAGAAAGATCATGTCATTGCAGAATTAGCACCAAAAGCAAAGGCTTTGGATGGTTTAAAACGCTCTGATGGATTGTTTGGTCTTATTGAAGCAGCAAAGATGTTGGAGGTACGACCAAAGGATTTAACCGATTATTTGCGTAAACATGATTGGGTGTATCGTCGTGCTCCAGGGGCGCCTCTGTTACCTTATCAGGATAAGATAAAAAAAGGATTCATGGACTGTCCTGCTATTACCATTCAAAGACTGGATGGTACAGAAAAGGTGCTGCCTTCAATGAAAATCACATCTAGAGGATTGGCATGTTTGAGAGAACAAATCCATGGAGGTGTACAATGAAGATAGATACCAACTTCTTATGTGACTTATGGATGGCATTATCTCGATTTTCTAGACATGAAAATATGAGCGATAAAGATTGTACTGCTCTGGTTGACACTATGAGTGTAATAGAAAAAGTTTTGATTTCAAAACTTCAGGATGAACTACCCAATATTACAAAGATTTTAGCAATTCTTACAGATTTTGGAGATTCAGAGTTACCGCATAGCATGGATTCTTTGTTACGCGCTTATGAACCAAATTTCGAGAGCCCCATTAAAAAGGTTGCTTAACTTAAAAACAAAACTCCCCTCCCTATCGTTAAAGGTGGGGAGGTAGTCAAGAGACTTCTTTAGGTAAGAACTCAAAATGAACGGATTTAAAATCAGTTAAGTCATAATCTGTAAGATCGGCAGTATCAACAAAGTTTTCTGCTTCTTCACCCGTCTTGAAAACGGGTATTTGTTTTAATTTAGAGGTTTTCATAAGAATTAGTTTTCTTTTAGTACGTATAGACTTTTAAAAGATTCAAAGTTTAGAAGAAATATATCTATTTAAACTCACACCATTTTCAGCGGCTTGTATTGCAAGTTTTCTATGGAGTTCTGGTGGTATTCTTAATTGAAACTTACCACTATATTTACCATGTGACAAAGGCACAGGAATTTCTTCTCCATTATGTTGCATGTCCTCAACAACTTCTGAAACAAGGTCCATAATACCTTTTAAAGCTTTCTCTGCTTGAGCATCTAACCATGAAAGGGATGGGAATTCTGCACATAATCCGACATATTCCTCATCTTCTTGCGACCACAAAACACGATATGTATAATGATTATTGTTCATGTTTCATCCTTTCTATCGCTTGTAAGACTTGTTTGACTTGATAAGCTTTTGCTTTGTTACCAGAATCTTTTTGAATATTCACACGAGGATCACCAAGCCACGGTGTTTTAAAAACAAAGTGGCTTGTACCATTGTTCCGTGGTTCTCCAAAGAAATAGACACATACAGCCAACAAATCTGAAAACTTAATGTTCTTTGGTAATGCTTTCATCAAGCTGATTATTTTTTCAACTTTATTACTCATAACCAATAATAGTATCATTATTAATCCTAGTCAATCATTTTATGCACTTAATTGAACAGGAGCCCCCATGCCCCCCCGTGAGACGATAAGAGAAACATTTGTTGCGTTGATAAAGGCAGCAAAAATAGTGGCTGGTGATAATGTTTTCAATATGCGCGATTTCAATTTATTTATTGAAACAATGCCAGCTATTAATATCTCAACGCAAAGTGAAATCATCGAAGATGGACATGATTTTGGCTTAAGGTGGCGTGTTTTAACAGTAGATGTTGAATGCTATGCAACATGTGAAGAGGGTGCACGCTTTGTTGACCAATTAGCATGGGAAGTTGAAGAGATTTTCCATGCCAACCCCAATCTTAACAACACCGTTGAGACATGCCGCCTGCAAAATATTGCTTTTGCCTTTGGTGATAATGGCGCTTTAGCACTCCACGGTGCAATTTTAACCTTTGACGTGACGCACATAACCAATATCCCCTGCCCTGATGAAGGAAATGCAACCGCAAGAGTTGTTAAACCCCTTGTCGGTTTTAAACCAGAAACAGGTGTGGGAAACGAAGACAAATACCATAAAATTGAAGGTAGCTATGTTAGAGCGGCGCGATAAGGAGATCACCGATTTAAAGAGACGCGTAGCCAATATGGTTGTGGTGGGGAAAATTAGCCATGTCGACCATAAAAACGCACGCTATCGAGTAAAAACTGGAGGTCTTATCAGTGACTGGATTCCAGACACACAAGCCCGCGCCGGTAAAACACGCTCTTATGAAGGGCGCGATGTTGGAGAGCAAGTGATTGTTGTTTCATCATCAGGGGATTTATCGCAAGGGATGATTGTGGGTTCCATTCATACCGATGCTAATCAAGCAGCCGATAAGGGCAGCATTCACCGAACGATATACCCTGATGGAACCAGCCTTGAATATGACGATGAACAAAATACTTATGCCCTTAATATCAAATCGGGTGGAAAGTTTATTCTGACAATCTCTGATGGCGTATCACTCAAAGGAGATGCTGGTAAGTTAGAGCTTAGCGCACCGGAGGGCATACAAATCACTTCAGAACGTGACCTTAGTTTAAAGGCAAAGGGCGGCATCTCTTTGAAGGCTGGTGGTGACATTTCACTGAATTCGAATGATAGTCTCTCTCTTCATTCTGGAAATAATGTTTCCATTCATTCAAGTAGCTTAAAGCATAACGGCACCAATGTAGGAGCAACCCATGTTCATGGAGGTGTTTTCCCTGGTGGCTCGATGACAGGAGGTCCAAATTGAACAGTGGAATGGACCGTACAACGGGAAAGTCCTTGGTTGGCATAGAGCATTTGCGGCAATCGATTATTGATATCTTGTCAACACGCATTGGCACACGAGTCATGCGTCGTGATTATGGTTCACGCGTTGCAGAACTCATTGATGCACCAGTGAATAATGCTTTTGCCGTTGCCCTTTATGCCGCCGTTGCTGAGGCTTTAGACAAATGGGAACCGCGTTTTAAAGTGAAAAAAATCGATTTTAAAAGGAGTGAGAATGGACACGTTTCTTTATCCTTTGAAGGCATTTATTTGCCATCCGGCAAGCCCATTACCATGGAAGGATTATTGATAAAATGAGTAAAGCGCTTGCAAAACCGGAAATTATTACAGAACTTTCTTTTGAGGAAATCCGCGCAGCTGTTCTGACCCATTTAAAAGAACTTTTACCCGAATATACATTTTTGGAAAGTGATCCAGCCGTAAAAGTCATAGAGGCTTTTAGCTATCGAGAATTGCTTTTAAGACAGCGTATTAATGAGGCAGCACGCAACAACATTCTTGATTTTGCAATCGGTGAATCTCTTGATGCTTTAGGAAACTGGCATGGTATTGCCCGCATGGAAGGGGAAAGTGACGAGAGATATCGTGAACGCATACAGCTTCATGCCCGTGGAGGAAACGGAAGTGGAACAGAACCCTATTACAAGCTTATCGCCTTAACAGCCGATAGCCGTGTGAAGGATGCGATTATTTATCGTAAAGGCAAAGACCCAACCATCTATGTTGCTCTTTTTGGTAATAATGAAGAAGGGACAGCCTCTGAAGATCTCTTACAAACAGTTTCACAAGCTCTTCACAGAAAAAATATCATCATGACCAATGATACGATTATTGTGCATGCTGCTGTCAAAAAAGTGCTGGACTTAGAAGCAGATGTTTGGCTGTTACCGGAAACATCTTTGAAAATTCTCACGACAATGGAGGCAAATTTAAGAGCAGCATGGAGACAAGAACAAGCCATTGGTCGTGAATTAAGCCTCTCGTGGTGGGTTTCAAAACTGATGATCCCTGGTGTCCAGAAAGTGATTGCCATTACACCCACAAAGGACAGAGCAGTTTGTGACGAAGAAATCTTATCGATTGGCAAAATCACCTTAAACTTTAAAGGGCGGGCGCGCTAATGGTTGGCTCGCTCCTCCCCTCACATGCAACAGAATTTGAAAAACGCCTTGCCGATGCTTGCAACTTTCATCAAGATGTTGATGGAGCTGTTTTGGGGATTTCACGTGCAAAACTGATCACACGCCCTCCCCGCTTTTTGCCATGGTTTATTGAAGAATATGGACTTGGTGAACTCACACCTTATGTTCCAAACCTCTATGATTTGATTGACCAAGGACTTGCATGGCAAAATATTCGTGGCTTTGTAGCCGCCATTGAGTTGGGACTTCAATGGTTAGAGCTTTCCGCGCGTTTTAAGCCCGCATGGTCTGGGCGTGCATGGTGGAATTCCTTTCAACTTGAATTTAACCAGTTGCCTGAACGAACACAGCTTGAAGCCGTTGAAGCAATCGTGAGACTTTCCAAAAGTTTGCGCTCTGATTTTCGTCGTGGTGTTTATGGGTATGATGTTGGAGCTGTTGAATGCAATATGTCACGCCTTGATGACAGCATGTTGGATTTTGAGAGTGGCATCTGTCTTACAGCTGGGGGAACTTTGTTTTCCTTTGGACGCACAACAGAAATCAATCATACCCTCACAAAAGAAGAAGGCAAGCTTATTGGCAATTGGATGGATGACTTTGACGAGGAGTTAAGCTGGAACCAAATTGATTACCCTTGGGATTTGGCAAATTTTCCTTGGTGTTCGGTCAAAAAACATGAACGCGATATACTCATGGCAGAGTGGTTCCAAAATCGTCCCCTTTATTTGGCTTTAAGAGACGCAAACAATACTCTGATTGGGTATCGCCGATGCTATGCTGTAGCGCCTGTAGAGCAGGTTTTAGAGGGTGTTTACAACCATTGTGGCAACAGATTTAACCCTTCCCCCACCGGCACTCTGTTGTTTCTTGCAGCTCGCACAGATTTTGAAGATGTTGAGGACAAACAAGCCGCCGCTGTTTCCCTTCTCGTTCATGGCTCTCTTGCACAACAAACCCCTCCTGGCAAGCTTTGGCTTGAAGCTCATGAACTG
>NZ_JBHIQU010000023.1:0-14722 GCF_042196725.1 Bartonella sp. AC158YNML | reverse complement strand
GACCCTCTAGCCTTCTTACCGTTTCAGCCTTATCAAATTCAAGCATGTTCAGATAATCTTGCTTCGTATTTAAATGCTCTGGATAATCTATCATCCTACAGGAAAAGTATTATACAAAAAAACTCAATAGTTTGCATGTAATTATTTTATATGAATCCACTTAAGAATCCATCCTTTTATGCATGTTTAAATTGACCATTTTTTATAAACAATTGCTTAAATTGACCATTTTTTATAAACAATTGCCATGTATGAATAGACTATAAAAAAACAAATCATGATGTAAATATTATAATGCATTGGGTGCATTCAAATGAAATGAAAAGCAGATATCATTCATAACAGTTCATAAATTTTATGATACGTTTTTATCACAGCACTAATCACATTGTTAAAAATTTAGTTGTTTAGAATTATCGATAATATACGTTTAAAGATCACATCTTGTTGTAAAGATTAGATTGTTAATAGCATAAAGAACAAATTAACATTCGCCCAAATTTGCAAACGTAAAATAGAGAGCTGCCATAACAGCATCATCATAACACCAACATTTTAAAGATTGCATAAAAGGATTTAAAGACAAGATTGCTTTTAAAATGCTCTCTAAAAATTTAGAAAATGATAAAGAGGTATTTTATATCTTATGAAATCAAAAGCCTTTTAATGATATAACGCAAGCAAGCGAGCAAAAAAATTTTTAAAAGTATAGTTTTAAAATACGAAACTAAATATGCTTCCCCCAAATTTGGGGACACCTATTGAGACAAAGATAAGCAAGCAAAATTCAAAACCATTGTAACATCTAAGGCATGGGATTTTTCTAAATTTTTAGACAAAAGCGACAATGTTAAAGCATACTCTATTCTAAGATAACGAGCCTAAATATGAACCGGTTAATTTTGCTAGCCAATATAGAGCGATTAATTTGTAAAGAAATTACATTTGAATGCAAAATAAAAAGACGCTTATGAAAGCCTTTCTAAATGAACGTTTAAATGTTTGAAACATAAAATGAGATCTTGGTAAGAAACGTTTGAAACTGATGTTTATAACAGTTTTTAAAGCCTTGCGTTTGATAACAGTCGTTGTTTAGAGAGATCACATATTGTCCCTGCTTTTATGACTTGCATTTTTTATGGGGGTATATCCTTCAAAAAAATAAAACGCCTAAAATTAAAACAGACTTGTGTTGTTTATTTATGGATTTATTTTTAAAAGATAGCTCTCAAGACATATCGAACAATTCTTTCGTGACAAATCTTGAGAAAAATATCACGTATTTTCGTCAATGAATAGTTCCATAACGCAATAAAAAGTATAAACTGGCAGCATCACTTTCTTTGCTAACTCCAATGTTGCGATAGCCTTTGCTTTAAGAGAGCTCAAAAAGGCATTTTACTCCTTTTTTACTCGTCTTTAACGACACACAAATCCTCCTTGTGATGCACATAAATGATTTTGATTCATTGATGATAAAAGGCGTTAAAATGAGATAATTTTACGATATTTAAGGCGCCTACTCTATAGGCAAAAAATAATAAATTATCCATTATAAATCAAATAATTAAGATAAAAATAAATCTTAAAAGTTTTTAAGATATTCTTTATATCTGTTAAGGGGGAAGAGAATAGGACAAAATGAAATATTTTTCTAAGAAAGGCTTATATTTGATCAATAACGATATAGCGAGTTGTTTGTGTTTTAAAAGGATCTGCTTACGTTTACTCAGAAGAACAGTTTGAATATCAATGGAGTATTTGAAAGATGGGCGTTATGGAAATAGTCGAGAAAGTTTAGCTTGTAAAAGAGCACAACCAAGCGTGAAATATAGGCACAGGTAAAATTGTTTTGGGTTCTCGAAGGAAAAACTTTATAGAAAATTATAGAGCTGATAAGATATTGGCTACATCTGGAATCTGTTTTTTTGAAAAAGATCATGCTGAAAAACAGATGATAATGTTAGTGAATATGAAGGTAAAACTATTGTATTGTGGGAGTATCAACTATTCGAGCAAAGTAAGCCTTTGTAATGATAAAAAATGTACTGGTAAAAAATGAACAAAAATGGCTTATAAAGCTTATGAGTATGAATAAAAATCTTGTGTGAGGGGAATTTGATGAAAAGAAAAGAGCATGTGTGAAAGAGCATATTTTATAGGTGCGCATGCTTATTCTGCCCCCGTTATAGAACCAGGGCTTTATCTTGTAGCAACGCCTATCGGAAATCTTGCAGATATTACGCTTCGTGCTTTGCAAGTGCTTGCAGGAATTGATATTTTAGCGTGTGAAGATACGCGAGTAACACGTGTTTTGTTGCAACGTTATGGTATTCAGAAAAAAACTTTTCTCTATCATGAACACAATGCGCAAAAAGCGGGTCCGAAGCTCTTAGCCGCTTTGGCAGAAAACAAAACGGTAGCGCTTGTTTCCGATGCGGGAACGCCACTTATTTCTGATCCCGGATTTCGATTGGTAGAAAAGGCACGTAAAGCTGGTCATAAAATTATTCCGATCCCTGGAGCATCAGCTCTTTTAGCCGCTCTTATACCGACAGGGCTTCCTACGGATAGCTTTTTCTTTGCAGGTTTTTTGAGTGCACGCAAGCGACAGCGTCAAAAACGATTGGAACAATTAAAAGAGATTCCAGCGACTTTGATTTTTTATGAATCACCGCATCGTCTTGTTGAAACTTTACAGGATATGGTCACGCTTTTTTCGGCTGATCGACCTGCCGCAATTTGTCGTGAATTAACAAAAAAATTTGAAACAGTGGATGCTTCCAATTTGGGGAATTTGTTGGAATCTTACAAAAAACAATCACATATTCGTGGAGAAATTGTTGTACTTGTTGGAGAATCATCATCTTCTTTAAACGTAATGAGTGATCAAGAAGTTGATGAAATGTTATTAGAACTCTCGCGGACACATTCTGCTGCTCAGGCAGCAGCTTTGGTTGCAAAAAAGACCGGTTTTAAAAAGCAGGAACTTTTTCAGCGGTTAAATTTTTTAAAAAATGCATAAAATTAAGACTATACAAAAAAAACAGAGACAAAAGTCTTTTTATCGAGGAGTTCGTGCAGAAAAATTGGCAGCATGGTGGTTGCGTTGCAAAGGGTTTCACATTGCCGAAATGCGTTTTAAAACAAAATGTGGTGAAATTGATTTAATTGCACGACGTGGAAATTTGGTTTTAATCGTTGAAGTCAAAGCGCGTTCAACATTAGCCGAAGCAATGGAAGCAGTTTCTCGAATAAATGAAAAGCGAATTGAGGCAGCAGCCGATATTTGGCTAGCACGGCAAAAGGATTATGCCTTTTTGTCTGTACGTTTTGATTTGATTGCAGTTTTACCTTGGCGTTGGCCACAGCATATCCCCGCATTTTTTACATCTAATAAATAAGAGGAGGCGCCAATTTTAACCATACCCAATAAAAAACGTTTCGTTTTTATATGCATATGCGTTAAAAAGTGTGTAACAATTTGAGCACTATAAGGAGCGAAATATGGATGATTATGAAAAGTTTGCAACAGGTTTGCTCATTGTTTTTGGAGCGCTAATTATTGGTGGTTTAATGGCAATGCATATTGTTCTTATGAATAAACCAGGTTTTTTATTTGCATTAGCCGCAGCTATTGTTGGTTGGTTTTCTGCTTTTGCTGTTCTATTTGACAAACCAAAAGTCTATTTGGGCTTGATTATTCTTGCTATTTTATGTGTTGCTTCCTCAATTAGCATCTATGTTAGTTAAAACACATAAACTGTTAATTGAGATTCCTTTTAAAATATAAAAATGAGGAAAAGAAATGAAACTTGGCTTTTTGGGAACGGGCACAATCAGTGCTTCAATGGTCAATGGCCTCATGACAAGCACCTTTGACGTTTCTTCCATTATTGTTTCACCTCGCAATGCACAAACAGCAGAGCATCTTTCACACACATATGATAAGGTTATGATTGCTGAAAATAACCAAATGTTGCTCGATGTGAGTGATTACGTTTTTCTTTGCTTGCCTAACCAAATTGCAGAAAACGTTTTGCGTTCTCTTCGCTTTCGTCCAGAACAGCTGGTTATTTCCGTACTTGCTATGGCAAAAGCAGCAGAAGTAGAAGAATGGATCAACCATAAAGTTTATCGTGCTGTTCCTCTACCTTTTGTTGCAGAGTGTAAAAATTTGACACCAATTTATCCCGATCATCCCTTTTTACGCGCTCTATTTGATGCATTGGGGGGTACATTGGTGCTGGATAAGGAAGAGCAGTTTAATCTTTTTATGACTGCTGGTTCACTTATGGGCATATATTTTAATTTTATAGAAACAGCCCATCAATGGTTTATAACACAGGGGTTAAAACAACAGCAATCAGCAGAATTTCTTACCATGATGTTTGGTAATCTTACAGATGAAATGCGTAAAATTATAGTAACGGATTGTGCTACATCTCTCGATTTTGCACTCCTTGAAAAAGAGTTTTCAACAAAGGGGGGAACAAATGAATTTTTGTCAAATTGTTTTTCTCATCAAGGGGGAAGACGTGCTTTAACAACAGCTATTGAAGCTACTTTTCAAAAAATAAATGCTTCTAAAAAGGCTTGACCAGCATTTTTTATCCTCTCAATAAGAGAAAGTTATTGATATTTTCATTGAGTTTTTCTTGAATATGGTTTGATAACATTACCTGCTATACATATTTCAAGAGCAAGATAAATGGGCTTTTTAAACACCCATCCCTTTAATTTAAGTAGATAGGGATAAATTTTCCGATTAATCTTCAAGATGCTTTTATCGCAAAAAAGTGATTGTTAAATATTTTTTACAACCTTTTACCATTTCCCTAAATTATTTTTATTTTCTATCTTCTTCTTTTCGCACCAATGCCAATATTTTTCCACCTCACTGCTCCAGCCGCTCCGATTGAGTCCCCCTTCAGATTACCCAAGTGCATGGCTCATTTTTTGTTTGTTTCACCTCTCGTACTCCACTCAAGCATTAAGGTTCCCTCTTTTCCTTACAAAAAAGCAACATTTTTCTGTCTTTCGTGATTGCATTTTGCAAATTCTTTTAAATAAACATATATTCAAAAGAGTTGATTTTTTATTTGATCAACAATTGTACGATACAGTTTAGCAAGCTCTTCACTAGACTTAGCAACAAAAATAGGGACGCCCTCATCTGAAGACAATCGTAAAGCTGGATCAAGCGGTATTTCTGCTAAGAAAGGGACCTCTCGACGTTCTGCTTCTACCCGTGCACCACCATAGCCAAAAATATCGTAGCGTTTTCCTGTATCAGGAGCGATAAAACAACTCATATTCTCAATGAGTCCTAAAATAGGAACATTGACTTTCATGAACATTTCTATCGCTTTACGCGCATCAACTAAAGCAAGATCCTGAGGTGTAGAAACAACCAACGCACCCGTTAATTGTACCTGTTGCGCAAGCGTTAATTGTGCATCCCCTGTACCTGGCGGCATATCAACGACTAAAACGTCCAAAGGCCCCCATACAACATCTCGTAACAATTGCGTTACAGCTGCCATAACCATAGGACCACGCCATACCACCGGCTTTTCTTCCTCCACCAAAAATCCCATCGACATCAATTTAAGTCCAAATTTTTCAAGAGGTTGAATCTTTTTTTCTCCAATAAGCTGTGGTTTTTGATTAACAAGTCCTGTCAAACGTGGCAACGAAGGACCATAAATATCAGCATCCATCACCCCCGTCTTGAAACCAGAATCTTGTAAAGCTAAGGCAATATTTATTGCCATCGTAGATTTCCCGACCCCTCCTTTTCCAGAAGCAACAGCAATCACATGCCTCACACCTTCTATGGGCATTTTGATCGGTAAGAGATTTGCTCTCCGACTAGGTGCTGTCTTTGTTATTTTTTCTGCTGTAAGTGTAACAACAGCAGATTTCACTCCCTCCAAAGCACATACCACCTTTTCAGCAGAACGACGCAATGATTCCCATTTTTGCACACCTCCATCAGGAACTGTAATGGAAAAGAAAACCTTACCATCAGCAATCAATATTTCTGAAAGAAGACCCAACGACACAATATCGCTTTCAAGATCTGGTCCTTTGACTGTACGTAATACGTTGCGGACAGCCTCACTTGTGATAAGATCCATGTTCTTTCCTCTCTATAAAAATACCAGCAAATATAAGCATAAGAACGAAAAATACTTACAAGGTTCATCACCTGATAATTTTCTACTTTACTCAGCATTATAAAGTATACATCTCTTATCTCTTTAAAAATATGAAACCATCCTTAAAATAAAGAAGCTCAAACATAAAATCTGCTATAAAATCCTATCAATCACATTTGTGCTACAACCACTTTAATGAATATTCTGATAAAAATTTTGTAAAAACAAAAACTGAAAAAAACTCTTAATCTTAAAGGATATTTTAAATTGAGCATACAGTAATCAGTCACACCTTCTTTAATTCTTTAAGGCCCTAGCCATTTATGTTCTGTAGATTCAATCGTTATTTTCTAACACTCCTACAGTATTGTAAAAAAGCGTTACAAATAGTTATAAGGTGTTTTGTATTCTTTCAAGAGAGAGAAAAACAATCTAAGATTGACTTTTTTTATATTTTTCCTTATGGGTTAACAGCCGTATGATAGGATAAAATTGTTTATCTCGCGCATAACTACTCATAAAACGAAGATTAAGAAGGGCCGCACTCCGCGGTATTTAAATAAATGAAACGTACTTACCAACCCTCTAAACTTGTCCGTAAACGCCGCCATGGGTTTCGTGCACGCATGGCCACAGCTGGAGGACGTAAAGTTATTGCTGCAAGACGTGCTCGTGGACGTAAACGGCTTTCTGCTTAACCATTTAAATTTTCACAACCGTTGAGGATTGCTCATCGTTTCTTCGTTGTGAAACTTTTATTATGAACCTACAATGTCTGCTTGCAGGCATTTAATGAAATTGCGAAATATTCTTTTATGAAGAAAAAACATCCCTGCCGTATTCGCAAAAGAGCAGACTTTTTGGCTGTCCGTACAGGAGAAAAACGACGTGGTCCTTTATTTTTGCTCGAAGTTAAATCTCGTGAACAAACAACAGAAAGAAAAGATTCTCTTTTTGCACGTGTAGGCTTCACTGTTACTCGTAAAAACGGTAATGCTGTGAAACGTAATCGTATTAAAAGGCGCTTGCGTGAGGCCGTGAGAGTTGGTGTAACAAACCACATGGAAGCAGGAACAGACTATGTCATTGTAGCGTACCGTGATGTGTTACATGCACCTTTTACATCCTTGATTAATGAATTAAATCGGCGAATAAAACCAAAAATAAAACATCAGCAACAACAAGGGTGTACGGATGGAATATAACCGCAATTTCTTTATCGCTATTGGCTTATCTTTCGTAGTGCTCATCGCATGGCAATTTCTTCATGTTGCTCCCAAACAAGCAAAGTTACAAAAACAACAAATCATCGCACAGCAATTGTCAAAACAACAATCAGCCCTTTCTACTACCACGACAGATTTTTCTGATGATATCTCAACGTATCAAGCTACATCTATCATCGAACAGCCCATGACACCTGAAATCCGGAAAGCTGTATTGGACAAAACAGAACGTATTACGATCAAAACCAATGAATTGGAAGGCTCTATTAATCTTGTTGGTGCACAATTTGATGATCTTCACCTCAAAAAATATCGTTTAACAGTCGACAAAAAATCACCGGAAATCGATTTGCTAAATCCTAAAGGCTTCAAAACAACCTATCTTGCTGAGTTTGGTTTTACCAGCGCATCTTTGCCAGCAAAGGCTTTGCCACAATCTGATACACAATGGAAAATAGAGGGAAACAACACAACCCTGACCCCTTCAACACCCATCACTTTAATTTATAATAATGGGCAGGGACAAATCTTCCGGCGGACCCTTTCTGTTGATAATCATTTCATGTTTACCATTGAGGATTCTATCAGCAATGAAAGTGATCAACCAATACATCTCTCGTCCTATGCCCGCGTTGCACGTGCAGCACCACCAGAACATACAAATGCAACCTATTTACTTCATGAAGGTATGATAGGTATTGCAGGAGATTCGCTCAAAACTGAAAAATATAAAACCTTAGCAGAGCTTGACCCAAATCCTGATAATGGGCAAAAAAGCATGACTTTTTCCAAAGTAACAGGAGGTTGGATTGGTATTACCGATAAATATTGGGCTGTAGCAGTTATTCCCCCGCAAAATAAAGAATATACAAGCCGTTTTATTTATTTTGATCGTTTGCAAACGCATTATCAGTCTGACTTGCTAGGGTCGCTTTTAACGATTGCCCCAAATGAAACAAAAACTGTTACAAATCGTCTTTTTGCTGGTGCAAAACAAGTTGAAATTATTAATAATTATCAAAATGACCTAAAAATTAAAAAGTTTGCTCTTTTAATTGATTGGGGCTGGTTTGATTTCATCACCAAACCAATGTTTGCCCTCATTGATATTCTTTATAAGCAAACAGGAAATTTTGGTATCGCCATCCTTCTTGTCACAGTGCTCTTAAAAACACTTCTTTTCCCTCTAGCCAATAAATCTTATAAATCTATGGCGCGTATGAAACTTATACAACCGCGGTTGTTAGAAATAAAAGAAAAATATCCCGATGACCGAACCAAGCAGCAACAGGCAATAATAGATCTGTATAAAACTGAAAAAATTAATCCTCTTGCCGGTTGTTGGCCGATGTTGGTTCAATTTCCAATATTCTTTGCTCTTTATAAAGTTCTCTATATCACCATTGAAATGCGCCATGCACCTTTCTTTGGCTGGATTCAAGATTTAGCGGCACCTGATCCAACATCTCTTTTTAACTTGTTTGGTCTCTTGCCATACACAACGCCAACATTTCTTATGATTGGTGCATGGCCTTTGATTATGGGAATAACGATGTTTTTACAAATGCGTATGAATCCCGCTCCTCAAGACCAAACTCAAGCGATAATCTTCACATGGATGCCTGTCATCTTTACTTTTATGCTCGCCTCTTTTCCTGTTGGTCTTGTCATCTATTGGGCATGGAACAATATACTATCAATAATCCAGCAAAGTATCATGATGACACGCCAAGGTGTCAAAATTGAACTTTTTGATAATCTGAAATCCATGTGGAGAAAATCACCCAAAAAAGAAGTGCATTAATGACAAGAGATTCTTCCCTTTCTGGAATTTTTTCTCGCAATTGGATTTTTATTCGTGGTGTACCAGCAATACACTTTCTTCCCCCTGAAGGACCACCAGAAATTGCATTTGCAGGACGTTCTAATGTTGGAAAATCATCTTTAATCAACGCGCTCGTCCAACAAAAAAGCTTAGCACGTACCTCAAACACACCAGGACGGACTCAAGAGCTTAATTATTTTGTACCCGATGGCTTCAGTGGGCAGCTAGGAGATCTTCCCCCTCTAGCATTAGTAGATATGCCTGGCTATGGCTTCGCTGCTGCTCCTAAAAATCTGGTTGATGCGTGGACAAATTTGATTTTTAGCTATTTACGGGGACGCACAACGCTAAAACGTGTGTATATCCTGATTGATTCACGCCACGGAATTAAAAATAATGATGAAGAGGTTCTTGCTCTTCTTGATAAAGCCGCTGTTTCTTATCAAATTGTTTTGACAAAAAGCGATAAAATCAAATCAAAAGCCTTAGAAAAATTAATTATGATCACACAAACAAAGCTTCTCAAGCGCCCAGCAGCTTACCCTGAGCTTCTTGTAACCTCTTCAGAAAAAGCTCTCGGTTTGGAAGAATTACGTGCTGCCATTTTGCAAACCATCGCATAAGAGAATGTATTCCTATTATTAATAATTTATTAATCATAATTGCTAGCTGCTGCTAATGATCTTGTACTTCTCGTCAAGCATCTTTATAAATAAAAAGCCATTACTTGAAAGAATTCCCATCAACTCTATTTGATAATGTAAATTATGCTGACACTTTTTCACTCTCCCCTATCCACTGCCTCACGCTTTATACGTCTCATTCTCGGGGAATATGGTCTAAATACGCAACTGATTGAAGAATATGAATGGGCTAGGAGGCACGAATTTCTAGCCCTCAATCCTGCTGGTTATGTTCCTGTTTTTCTTGATGAACACGAAGTTCCATTATCAGGTCCTCTTGTTATCTGCGAATATTTAGACGAAACACATGGAAGTTTACGACAAGAAAATAAGCTCTTTCCGGAAAATCCTTTAGAGCGTGCGGAGGTACGCCGTCTCAATGATTGGTTCTTAAATAAATTCGAAAATGAAGCAACGCGCCATATCGTACGAGAACGAATCCACAAACGTGAAATGCCACTTGCCATTGGCGGTGGTGCTCCTAATTCACAAATTTTACGCAATGCGCGTGCCAATATTTTACCCCATATGAACTATCTCAATTGGCTTTGTGCCTCTCGCGATAGCTTAGTGGGTTCTACCTTGTCCTATGCAGACCTAGCAGCCGCAGCCTCTATTTCTGTACTTGACTTTCTAGGAGAAATTGACTGGGAACAATCTCCTGCTGCCAAAGACTGGTATATGCGAATTAAATCACGTCCTTCTTTTCGTTCTCTTTTAACAGATCGCGTCCGCGGAATCGTTGCAAGTACTCACTATGCTGATCTTGATTTCTAACCACCTTTCACCAACAAAAGTAAAAGCGATATTTTATCTAAAGGATACTTCTAGGTTTATAAATTTTTATGCATATGTACAAACAATGCAATAATACATTGATTTATAGTCTTACTTGAAAAGAGAATAAGACGCCACCATGATATTTTCTCAGTTCAAAACTCCTTATAATGCATCAAAAAAAATCACTTTCTCGTCCTGTTACATAAAAAATCAGACAAGGAAAAAAAGTATTTAAAAAAGGATTTTTAAATACTCTAGTTAAAAACAAGAGCTTTAGCACCATTGGAAGTGTGGTCAGTAACATAACAATACTTAGGCATGCTATTCTCTATTCTGCTCAATATATGAAAAAGTGCATTGCATAGCATGCCTATTATTTACTCTATAAAGCGTTGATTTATAATCATAATTCTCTGTCTTGTATGTTGAATGAGAATCCCGAATATCATAGGATTCTCTCATCCCAAACCTGTTCCATGTTGAATCAATCAAAACTATTCGCTTGCACGTTACAAGCGGGGTTAGCGTGTAGATAAAAAACTATTAAGAAAGGACTAAAAATGCCTCTTATGAACCGTCTTAATGCAAAATCTGTTGCAACATTGGAAGCTGGCAAAATGTGTGATGATGCCGGCTTGTTATTTCATAAGCGTAAAGATGGGAATGCTCAATGGATTTACCGTTATACTATTCACGGGCGATCACCGTAAAATGGGCTTGAGAGTGTTGAGAGATGTTTCTTGCTCTATATTGATCTCCTCCCCACACCTAAAAGAACGGATATTCCTACCAGCCACCGGACTATCAACAATCCAGCTTCTCACGGGCAAATTCCACCTCCTGACCACTCATGCGGTTCACTTCATAGGCTCTACAGGCAAGTCCTACCCCTGAACACTGATCACGATATCTAAAAAACACTTAATATGTAAAGCTTTTCATACCTTATATCACCGCTCTAAACAACAGGGCTGTAGGGCATAATAGGATAAAAAAACCGCCATGCGTCTTTACAACATAACAATTTTTTTAACTGACTTCCTTAAAAGGCAAAGAATCCGATTAACTCCCGTGTATAAACAATTCGACTTCTTATTGATCTCTTGTTTTTGCCCCCTTTTATGTGATTTTATTTATAAGATAACAGATTAATCTACAATATAAATAATCGCTTTTTTAACTTGAATCATGAACCTCAAATACTTTTTTCCCATTACCCGCCTCACATTTGCATCAATCAAAATCTTTTTCTTATGCGTTGCAAATGGGATTGGCGTATGGAAAAAATAAAATAAAAATGCCGATGAATTGTTTCAAATGCCAAGAGCTGTTGCTACATTGAAGGCTAGCAAAGTACATGATAGTGCCTATTTTCTCTTTTATGAAGCATAAAGACCGTAGTGCAGAATAGACTTTATATTATTCATGGAAGCTCTCTCATTATACTCTTCACAAGCACTATCATAAAATGAGTTTAGAAGCATTGAGACACATTTTTTTTAAGCAAGCGCATAAATTGACAACATAAGAATATTTATTTTAGGGTATCTTGTTTGCATGAGGGACGTGCCCCCATTAAAGAACGCGAGATACAAAAGCGTAAAGTAATACGTAATCTCCATTAGAGCTTTATAAGCAAGCCTTACCTAGAAATATCCACCACGCGTTGTAACAAAAAATATCTCTCTATAAATTTATAAATCTTATATCACGGTCGTGTTTTTACAGCACAAAAAATAAATTAAAGTAGAAAAATTTTTTTCTATAAACAAAAAGAACCGTTGGAAAGAATGTAAGAATTTGCCTATACTACGCGCAGTCAAAGTATCATAAGGAGACAAAAATGCGCCTTACAGTTGTTGGTGCGAATGGGAGAATGGGGCGTGAACTCATTACAGTAATCGAGCATAGGAAAGATGTAGAGCTTTGTGCTGTTCTTGTACGTAAAGATTCACCTTTTGTAGGAAAAGATGCGAGTACATTAATTGGTTCAGATTCTCTTGGGATTCTCATCACTGATGATCCCCAAAAGGCCTTTTCTAACACAGAAGGTATTTTAGATTTTTCACAACCACAAGCCAGTATTCTTTATGCTCACTATGCTGCTCAAAAAGGTCTTGTTCATATTATTGGCACCACAGGATTTAGCAAAACAGAAGAAGAAAAAATTGCGAATTTTTCGAAATATACAACAATTGTCAAATCCGGCAATATGAGTCTTGGAATAAATCTTTTAGCCAACCTTGTAAAGAAAGCCGCTAAAACGTTAGAAACCGATGATTTTGATATCGAAATTTATGAAATGCATCACGCTAACAAAGTTGATGCCCCTTCTGGAACAGCCCTTCTTCTTGGACAAGCTGCCGCTGAGGGTCGCAATGTTATGCTTCAAAATGTGCGTGTTAATGAACGCAATGGCTATACAGGTAAACGCAAAAAAGGTACCATTGGCTTTTCCTGTTCACGTGGTGGAACAGTTGTTGGTGAACACAGTGTCATTTTTGCCGGTTCCAATGAGCGCATTATTCTTTCACATACAGCGCAAGAACGCTCTATCTTTGCCAATGGCGCATTAAAAGCAGCTTTGTGGGCAAAAAATCATGAAAACGGTCTTTATTCAATGCTCGATGTTTTGGGATTGAACAATGAATTTTAAACGATCAATGTAACGTAGGAAAATCATAATGGGACGCACACTTGTACTTATCCGTCATGGACAGAGTGAATGGAATCTCAAAAATCTTTTCACCGGTTGGAAAGATCCTGATTTGACAGAAAAAGGTCACGCAGAAGCAATAGAAGCAGGAAAAAATCTTAAAGCAGCTGGTTTAAAATTTGATATTGCTTATACGTCAGCCTTACAGCGCGCACAAAAAACGGCTAGGCATATTTTAGAGCAAATGGGTCAATCTGACTTGCAATTGATAAAGACCCCTGCATTAAATGAACGCAATTATGGTGATCTTGCAGGTTTGAATAAAGATGCAGTGCGTCAACAATGGGGAGAAAAACAAGTCCAGATCTGGCGCCGCTCCTATACAACTGCCCCCCCGAATGGAGAAAGCCTCCGCGACACCGGTGCACGCATTTGGCCTTATTATCTTTATCATATCCAGCCTCATATTTTGCGCTCTCAAACAGTTTTGATCGCAGCGCATGGAAACTCTCTTCGTGCTCTTATGATGGCACTTGAAGATCTAAATGGCGAAGAAATTATATCTCAAGAATTAGCGACCGGCATTCCTATTATTTACACATTTAATCCCGATTCAACCATTTCATCAAAGACAATCATCACATCTTAAACTTCTAAAATCATGATCTCCTTCACACAAAAAATTTAATGCTATCGTTTTAAGCTGAAAAAATAAATTCTATAATTTTATTGACAGAACTGCTTCACAAGCTTAGATGAATTTTATGAGCCCAGATGGCGGAATTGGTAGACGCGCAGGTTTCAGGTACCTGTGCCGCAAGGCGTGGAGGTTCGAGTCCTCTTTTGGGCACCATGCTCTTTTTTATCCAAAATAATTTATTGATTTTATATATCTTTTTTTAAGTACGGGATACGTGGATAAAAGTTAGGGATAGGATTTTTCAACCTATCTCTATAGGACGCCTCTTTTTTTGCAAACTTTCTCAAGAAGATCTTTTAATTCTGCTAAGTTTTGTTGTGAAAAATTCTCTAAATTTCTAACAAACTCACCAACCGCTTCACGCCTCAACGGATCAGAAGTCTTGATTGTAAAACTTTTGCGACAAGCATAAGCTGCTTTCCTTAAGAGTAAAGCCTTCTCTTTATCTAAACCATAAAGCTCTATGATCTTTTCCTCCAGTCCTACAGGAACAGATTTTTGCCAATCTCGACAGAAGATAAAAATGCTACAGATATATCTAATTTCTTAGCCATATCTAAGAGGCGTTCTGAGTGATCAATGCGAAGTTTCCGTAAAATTTTACCAAAGGGTGTAAGCATCTAGAAAGTCCTATTAGAGAAGAAATATTTCTTCTGATTCTAACAAATCTTTTTATGATTTTCTTCAA
>NZ_JBHIQU010000022.1:0-18370 GCF_042196725.1 Bartonella sp. AC158YNML | reverse complement strand
ACGTGCAAGCGAATGGTTTTGATTGATTCAAGATAAACAGATTTGAAATGAGACAATCTTACGATATTCGGGATTCTCATTCAACACACAAAACAATGAATTATCATTATAAATCAGTATATTGTATGTTCACGGCGGCTTCCAGATCCCAAAGTCTCCCTTCTCTCACAACAGTTACAACCCTTCTTATATATCACGACGCGTATCATGTTAAAGGGCCTATTCTATAATCACCATTGCATAAACGGCCTACACGCTTTATGCTTTCCCTTAAGAGCAAAAGGAAGGTGTCAATGTCATCTAAACTGACGCGTAACCAAACATTGGTTTTAAACACTTTAAAAAATGCAAAAGGGCCTTTAAGTGCTTATGCGATTCTCAATCACTTACGCGAAGAAGGTTTTCGTGCACCTCTCCAAGTTTATCGTGCGTTAGAAAAACTCGTACAGTTAAAGTGTATTCATCGTCTTGAAAGTGTAAATGCCTTTGTGGTCTGTTTACACCCTGAAAACTGTCAACATGAACTTACAACGTTTATAATTTGCGAAAACTGTGGCACAGTCAACGAAATACAAAATCAAACGATTGTAACGAGTTTAAAACAGATGGTTCAAGCTGTTGACTTCCAAGCACATAAAAGCACCCTAGAAGTACGAGGTCTTTGTAAAAAATGCGCAATAAAATAAGACCGCTAACTTGAAAACAAGATCTCTAACTTGCAAGTTTATATATTTAGCATTATGTACCAGGGATCGCCTTTGTTTGAAAAGCTCTTATCGCTCTTGCATGTATATCACCCTACCCTGTAGTGATAGACTTATTATACTCGTTGGAACATAAATATTGGAAGTATAAATCATGTCCGTATCTGAGACAATTTTTTCAACAAAAAATCTCGATAAAACGAAACAAAAAAAAGTAATCAAAGCCCTTCTTATTGTCTTTGCACTTTTTGTGCTTTGGTTTAGCTACAAATGGATAACGCAATGGCGTTATATGTTATCTACTGAAGATGCCTATGTGCAAGGAGATATAGCCGCTATTGCGACTAAATTAAATGGATATATTGAAAAAATTGCCATTAAAGCCAACCAAGTTGTAAAAAAGGACGATGTTTTATTTTACTTAGACAATGGTGATTATCAAATAGCCTTGGATCAAACAGAAGCGCATCTTGACACACAGAAAAAAATACTTCTACGCATTGATGCACAAATCACAGCCGCTCATAGTGCTTTAGATGATGCAAAAGCGCAAAAAGCAGCCGCTTCAGCCATAGCAACCAATGCACAACTCACCTTAAAACGTGTAACAGAACTGAAAGCCAATCGTTATGCCCCTCAATCTGATGTTGATGATGCCAAATCAGCTTATGAACAAGCTATCGCAAATGTTAACCGTGCAGATGCACAAATCGCTGCAGCACGCGCCAATATCCAAGTGCTAGAAGCACAACGAAGTGAAACAGAAAGCCAAACAAAGAGTTTAGAGCTCACACGTGAAAAAGCACAACGTGATCTTGATTCAACTATTATACGCGCGCCATTTGATGGAATCATAGGAAATTTAACAGCAAAAACGGGAGATTTTGTTGTAAATGGCCAACGTCTTGCAGCGTTAGTCCCCATCCATGCACTTTATATTGAAGCAAACTATAAAGAAACACAGTTGCAAAATATTCATGCGGGACAAAAGGCTTATATTTCTGTTGATGCCTTCAAAAAGGAGGTCTTTACAGGAACAGTGCTTTCTATTTCACCGGCAACAGGTGCTGTTTTTTCTCTTCTTCCTCCACAAAACGCTACCGGTAACTTTACAAAGATTGTCCAACGCATTCCTGTACGTATTTCTATTCCAGAAGAAGTCTTAAAGACCGGACATATCCGAGCAGGAATGAGTGTTTCAGTAGAAGTTGATACACGTACAAAGCCACAAGATAAAAGTCTCTTATAATAACAAGCAAATGACCTCATTATTATGACATCTTCAATACCAAAGCCCATACAGTCTCAAGAGCGTATAGAAATCCGTAGCATTGTGATTTTTATAGTTATGGCCTTTGGCATGTTCATGGCCATTTTGGATATACAAATCGTTGCCTCCTCTTTAGCCGAAGTTCAAGCTGGTCTTTCTGCGAGCTCTGAAGAAATTTCATGGGTTCAAACCTCCTATCTCATCGCTGAAGTCATCATGTTGCCCCTTTCTGGATTCTTAGGACGATTGCTTTCAACACGTGTTTTCTTCACCATATCAGCGATCGGGTTTACGATTACTTCTGTTCTTTGTGCAACAGCAACATCTATTGGAGAGATGATTATCTACCGTGCATTGCAAGGTTTTATTGGTGGAGGAATTATCCCAAGTGTTTTTGTCGCCTCTTATGTTCTTTTTCCTCCTTCCAAACGCCCAATTGTTACCCCTATTGTTGGACTAGTCGCAACATTAGCCCCCACTATTGGTCCAACGGTCGGAGGTTATCTCTGTCATATCTTATCATGGCACTGGCTTTTTCTCATTAATGTGCCTTTTGGGATTATTATTTCAATTCTCGCTTGGAAGTTGATTGATTTTGATAAAGCAAATCCATCTCTCATGGCTAAATTTGACTGGTTGGGGCTCATTTCTATGGCTGTTTTTCTAGGAACTTTAGAGTATGTACTAGAAGAGGGCGCACGTCATGATTGGCTGAATGATGAGCTGGTTCGGAATTTATTTATTATCATGATTCTTGCTGCAGCCTTATTCTTCTGGCGTGCTTTTACAGCAAAAGAACCCATTGTAGATCTCTCTACTTTTTCTAATTTTAATTTTTCAGCTGCATCCATTTTTTCCTTTTCTTTGGGAATAGGTCTTTATGGACTCACGTACCTTTATCCTGTCTATTTAAGCCAAATCCGCCATTATGATGCCCTGATGATTGGAGAAACATTGTTTCTTTCAGGATTCGTCATGTTATTAACTGCTCCCCTTGCAGGATTCCTTTCAGCACGAATGGATGCACGTTTAATGATGGCAATAGGACTTTTTGGTTTTGCAATAGGCACTTGGATGGCTAGCGCTATCACAGATAAGTGGGATTTTTGGCAGCTTTTTTGGCCACAAGTTTTCCGTGGTGCTTCTGTAATGTTATGTATGGTTCCTATTAATAATATTGCCTTGGGAACACTTCCACCAGAACGAATGCAAAATGCTTCTGGACTCTTTAATCTCACACGGAATCTAGGTGGTGCTGTAGGGCTTGCCATTATCAGCACTCTTATGACAAAACGCACAGACTTTCATTATGAACGAATAGCCGAAACACTTAACCACGCAAACAGACAAGCAACTGAAATGCTTTCAAAGCTTATTTTATTATTCAAAACAGAAACCTTTGATTCCTACACTCTTGCTCTTTCTCAATTGTTTAATATAGCACGCATACAAGCAATGATTATGGCTTTTAGTGATATTTTCTTTATCATAACCATTATCTTTGGTGTTTTAGCATTTATGACCATGTTTCTCAAAAAAATACCATCCCTCATGGATTCACCACCAAGACACTAAGATTCATTAAAATTGAAGAATATTTTTGATTTTTATCACTTTCCTCGATTTTTTCACTTTATCTCTTCTCAAGAGACAATATAAATTAACATGTGATTCTAAATGATTCTTCTGATAAAAATCCTTTTCAATGCGAGCTCTTTACGCACTTTTAAAATAACGTCTCGCATATAAAAATTGTTTTAGATGATAATAAACAAAGAGCTTACCTAACATGCTCCACACTATAAAGATAAAGCAGCTATTTCTATCAGATTTTTGATTTATCACCATAGGGCACAAAAGATTAAAAGATTCTTTGCCCTTTACTCTTTTGAGTCTTACAAGAATATTCATAAAAGATTTATGATTCTTGTGATTTTTATTCACGCACCTATTTCCCTTATAATGTGTAGGATAACGTTTTTTGATTCTGAATGCAAAATTTTACATGAAAAAATCATTTTGTATTTGATCCTCTCATGCCAATTGCAAAACGATTTACCTTTATAGCAAAAAAAGTAATGATATTTTTTTTCAAAAAAGCTGCTTTTGAACATGTAATTTTATTTTTTTACACTCTTTTAAAGAAGCTAATATTTACAGTTTTGATTCTACTGCCGCGTATTTTTCTTTCTTAAAGCCTCTTCTCTTTCGATAGGCGCTAAAATTATATAAAACTTCTTAAAATATCTCTCTTTTTGAATAAAATTGATCAATAAATGATCCCCTTCTATGCCCTACTCTTACCATGGTGGCTCCATAACTGTTAATGACAGAAATTCCCTCACATCTTCAATAGTAAACGTCTAGACACTTGTTTAACCTCTCAAAAATGCACATTCGTCGCTATTGAATCCACCTCCAAATACTTTAGAAAGGCTTCTAAGATTCTCTTCCCGATAGGCAAATAATCATTTCTGATGTGAAAAATTCAGTGGTATAAACGAAAAGCTCTCGTAGTCATGACATTGATTTATAATCATAATTTATGATGTTGTCTATTATAATGAGCAATCTGAATATTGTGAGAGTTTTCTATTCAAAACCTGTTCATGATAAATCAATCAAAATCATTCCCTTGCGCACGAAAAGCAGAGAGATAAAAACGGTTTAAAAAAGAGTAAAATACCGAATCGTTTCTATGCAAGATCTACCAACGATATTGAGAACTAAAAAATTGTATGATGATACCGGCTTTAAAAGAATACAAAACCACTCAAAAATATGTTTCCTTTAATCCTGTAAAATATGACGCTATTTCAAAAAAAATGCGCTTTTAATATATTTCTAGTCACTTAACTGAAATTATTAAAAATAAGAAACCTGTCACATAAAGAAAAGGCTTTATAACACAATCGTAATGCAACGACCCCCAAAATTTGTACCGCATCAACATTTTGACACCAATCAAAACAGTATACCCACCTCAATGCCAGCACTGTTGCAAACGCAATAAATACAATTTTCAAGCCACTTTATGATGCTGAAAACGACTTGTAACGGCTCGTTCTCCACTAGGAGCCAAAGTGCCATAACACCCAGCAAGATAGTTTGGTATCAGTTCCAACGCTTGAAACCGATGTTTTTCGTAAGGACCAGGCATTGCCAAATTTTCTGTTAAGCGATTTGAAAAGCCAAAACGTTGATAAAATTCAAAATCCCCTACCAATAAAATAGCGCCATATCCCAATTTTTTTGCTGTTTCAATTGCATGGCGGACTAAAATTGATCCTATTCCCATACCAGCACATTCAGCGGCAACAGCCAAAGGTCCCAAAAGTAAAGCATGTTGTGTTTCATTTTTTTCTTTAAAAAAAGAAACATGCCAAAGACGTACACTTCCCACAAGCTCTCCCAGAGCATTTTTAACCACAAAAGAAAGCCCTTGAGCAGCTAGCCGACCACGCCGTAAAGTCTCTGATGATTTACGTTTACGTCCACTCCCCATCGTTGAATCAAGCAAAATTTCTCGATAAGGCTTATCGGCTTCTTGCTCCAATAAAAGTGTAAAACATGTCCCATTTTTTGTTTGAAAATTAATCATGTTCATCTCTATAACCGCCCTCTTATAGCGTAATGACAAGCATCGCAAAAGTCTAATAACCCTATCGTCAAAAAGAAACGTCAGATCACATATGATCGTAAAGGCTCAAAACCATTAAAAGCAACGGATGCATAAGTTGTTGTGTAAGCACCCGTTCCATGAATCAATATCTCATCTCCTATCGTTAGAGATAGAGGAAGTGGATAAGGTGTTTTTTCGTAAAGCACATCTGCCGAATCGCATGTTGGTCCAGCCAAAATACAAGGCTCCATCACCTTATCATCATGAGGTGTCTCAATGGGATAACGAATAGCCTCATCCATAGTCTCAGCAAGGCCATTAAATTTCCCAATATCAAGATAAACCCATCGTACATTATCATTGTCAGCTTTTTTAGATATCAAAACAACTTCTGTGCGAATAACACCAGCATTGCCAACCATTGCACGCCCTGGCTCAATAATCGTCTCAGGGATACGATTACCAAAATGCTTTTTCAATGAATCAAAAACAGCGGTACCATAAGCTTGCTCTGTAGGAACATCTTTCAAATAACGGGTTGGAAAACCGCCTCCCATATTCACCAATTTCAGTGATATACCTTCTTGTTCCAAACGCTTAAATACTGTAGCAGCATCTGATAAAGCACGATCCCACGCACTCAAATCAACCTGCTGCGACCCAACATGAAAAGAAACACCATAAGCTTGCAAACCTAATTGGTGTGCCCGTCTTAGCACATCAACCGCCATAGCAGGGACACAACCGAATTTGCGTGACAATGGCCACTCTGCACCTTTTCCATCGGTAAGAACACGGCAAAAAACACGCACTCCTGGAGCAACACGCGCAATTTTTTCCACTTCTTCAACACAATCAACTGCATAAAGTGAAACACCCAATGCATATGCTCGCGCAATATCACGCTCTTTTTTAATCGTATTTCCAAAAGAAATACGCTCTGGCGTTGCCCCTGCTTTTAAAGCCATTTCAATTTCTGCAACAGAAGCCGCATCAAAAGAAGATCCTAAAGAACTCAGCAAACGCAAGATTTCAGGAGCTGGATTCGCCTTTATTGCGTAAAAAATACGAGACTGTGGTAGAGCTTTTTCAAAATTTAAATAGTTGTCACGAACAACATCAAGGTCAACAATTAAGCATGGACCTTCAGAACGATGTGTTGCAAGAAAATCGCGAATACGTTGTGTTGCCATCTGCAATTCTCCTTGAGGAAAAGCTTCCTCACTCTACGCTTAGACAGCCAAAACTGCCAAAAGCTAAAGGACAAAAAACACACAACAACTATCCCCATTCTGATTACAAAAAATCAGAAATTAGCATTGCATGCAGCGAAAGAACAGCGCGAAGCCGCGTTATTCTATTTTATCTGCCTTTTTGATTGGAGTTGAGAAAACCACTTCCGCACTGAAGGCAATGAGGTGTGCCTCTATAGTTATCCCAGTATTTAAAAACTGGAAGACACCAGAAAGGCCCGCACCGTCGTTGCTTCAAGATGTCCTCATTCTTGCAATTGGCTGTAAGAATGACTGGAGCGGTTAGTTCCAGGTACCGTACCGGTTAATCTCACCATTTGAGAACCAGCGGACACCCACAGGCACGTGCGACTTTGGGCAAGGCATCCTATAAAACGAATCCTTTCTCATTTCAATCATTTTTTTAATTTTAAACATTTTTTAATTCTTAAAGATAAAATGATGCGAAAAAACAACACTCTCCTCCTCTAACAGACAAAACCATCCCTCTGCTTTCATGGGATTCCCCCCTTACACCATCCGTACGACATCAAGCACTATCTTGCTTTAAAAGCCCCTCGTTTCTTTACCCTATTCTATCTCCTAATATCTGCAGCAGAAAATAACACAAAATAAATTACTCAACACATTAATTTATAACGATAATTTATTATTTTGCTCTTAAACAAAAATCCCATCATAAAATTCTCTCATTTCCCTCCCTTAATAATGAATCAAGAAAAATCATTCTCTTGCGCATCACAAGCAGAAAACAATATATGAATAAAAAACAATTGAAAAAAAGAGTAAAATCCCCCCTTAATATATCCCCTCAAATGCAAGGGCTAGTAACATGGAAAACAGGGCGGGGATCGACTAAAGCACCATCATCTTTAAAAAACATGATATCTCCCCATAAAACGCCATTATCTTTCTCATCTACATCTTAAAAACATCCCTGCTTCTACATCTATTTCACAACATCGCTTAAGAAAGATATCATGCCCCCGTATAATATAGCTCATATGATATAGATCAACGGCATATCACCATCTTTATGTTTATGAAGTGACATAACTAACGTCCCCGCTTTATCTGCCAACTTCCAATATTGCAGAAACTCCTCCATTGAGATGTGTCATATTATCTTAAATAGTTTTGCTCATACATTGCTCCCATTTGTAATATACAAATGAATGAGATTGTGTAATTCGTCATCATCAAATCCGAAAGAAGTAAATTTCACGATATTCAACCCTTATTATTCAAATTTAAATAAATTATCATTTATAAATCAATGTACTATATGAAATTCTAAAATCATAAGCTCCTATTATCATTCTATTTCTCTTAACTTTGCTGCTGCTCTTTTATCTTCTCTCGTGAATCATATCTTATTCATTCACACACTCTTCTCTTAAAACTATAGATCCCGCTCCTCTGCGCTGTTGGGAAACAGCTTTTTTATTTTAAAATGAACAATATTGGAGAACTCACTCCTATAAAATCAAGAAGAGCAAACGATCTATAATCATTATTTGTAAATCAACAAATTAACGTAAAAAAAAGACCGAACAACATCCGGTCTTATAAAACTTTTCTACCAATATTAAAAACGCTTCTCTCTTAAATTTAAGAGAAAAAAGCTAGAATTTAAATCCCTACACGACGATATCGTTATGTCCCTTGATGAGAATCAATTGCCCGCAACTTCAACAATTGGAATTGCCTATGGCGCTCACGAAAGCGTTCTCTATCAGCTTCACTGCGTGTGTTATAACAAGCGTCACAGGAAACACCTTCTTCATAATGAGGCGATAACTTGCTTTCAGTATTGAGAGGAGAACGACATGCGCGACATAATTCGCGTCCACATTCTTCAAGACCATGTTGAACAGAAACACGCTCATCAAAAACAAAGCACTCACCCCACCATAAACTTTTTTCTTTTGGAATTTTTTCTAAATATTTTAAAATGCCACCTTTTAAATGGTAGACTTGCTCATAACCAAGATCACGAACATAAGCTGTTGATTTTTCACACCGAATACCACCTGTACAAAACATGGCAATTTTCTTTTTCTTTTTTAAATCAGCCTCATGTTTACGCACCCATTCAGGAAATTCGCGAAATGTTTTAATCTGCGGATCAATCGCTCCTTGAAAACTCCCAATCGCATATTCATAGTCATTCCGTGTATCAATCAAAATTGTCTCTTCATCTTGAATAAGAGCATTCCAATCTTCAGGATCGACGTAAGTACCAACAACTTTTAGCGGATCAACACCTTCAACCCCCATTGTCACAATCTCTTTTTTCAACCGCACTTTCATACGATGAAAAGGCATCTTTGATGCCCATGAATATTTAATCTCCGGCGTTTGAAACGCTGGCTCCGCCACAATAAAATCCACCAATGCCTCAATCGCAGCACAAGAACCAGCAACAGTTCCATTAATTCCCTCTTGTGCTAAAAGGAGGGTTCCTTTGATATCCTTTGCTTGACATAAATCCTGCAAAGGTTTTTGTAATTGACGATAATGCTTCAAATCTGCAAAGCAATAAAGTGCAGCAACTTTAAAATTCTTTTCCATGTGTTTTGCCATAACGCGCGTTTCATTCAATTTCAAGATTTATTCATGTACTCTTTAACATATTGTGCTTAATCAAACGATACAAATAATATCATCTCCAAGAAGAAAAAATATCATGTGCCAAAAAAGAGAAAAGCTTTTATTATATCTCCAAGGACAAACTGTTATACCTGTTTTGCTCATTGACAATCTACAAAGTGCTGTACCCTTAGCACGCGCTCTTGTCAAAGGCGGATTAAAAACAATTGAGATCACCTTGCGAACACCAAATGCCCTCAAAGCAATTCAGAAAATTACCCAAGAAGTCCCTGAAGCAATCGTTGGCGCTGGAACAGTTCTCAACACGATACACTACGAGCAAGCCGAACAAGCAGGCGCAAAGTTTATTGTAAGCCCCGGATTATCCAATGAATTAATCAATTGTGCAAAAAATAGTGAAATTCCCCTTCTTCCCGCTGCAATGACCCCAAGTGAACTCATGCAAGCATTAAACAAAGGCTATTCATATCTTAAATTTTTCCCAGCTGAAGCTGCTGGAGGTATTTCATTCATCGAAGCTTTAGCATCTCCCTTCTCTGATATCCGGTTTTGCCCAACAGGCGGTATTACACAAAAAAGTGCAATACAATGGCTCCAACTGCCCAATGTCTTCTGCGTTGGTGGTTCTTGGATAGCACCCCAACCGCTCATCGCAATAAGTGATTGGGATTCGATTACTGCATTAGCGCATACTGCAACACAACTCTCCTCTCTATCGAAAAAAGCGCGCTCTACAACATAAGTAGCGGGAGCATTGTTAGCCCCTTCAACAAGACTAAAACCTTCACACATCCTTGCGCAATCTTTTAACATTGCCATCGAACCACAAATCATCACCCGATCTTCATCAGGGTGAATTTTAGGAAGGCCTGTTGTTTCAAAGCCACTTATTTCAAAAAAATCTCCACTTTCCATAACAGTCGTAATACGGCCCATATGCTCAGAAGGTTCACGAGTCGTCATAGGATAAAATCTCAACTGTTGTGCATACTCTCCAATGAGTGGATCTTGTTGCAAAGAGGAAACAAGATCTTTTGCACAAATTAATCCATTCTTTTCTCGCGTTATTTAAATAAGAACAACTTCTGCAAATTTTTCATAAATGTCAGGATCACGAATAAAGCTTGTAAAAGGAAAAACCCCGTACCGGTTTGAAAGAAGATAAAGCACCAATTTTCCCACTCATTACTCCACAAAAGCGCGCTCTACAACATAAGTAGCAGGGGCATTGTTAGCCCCTTCAACAAGACCAAAACCTTCACACATCCTTGCGCAATCTTTTAACATTGCCATGGAACCACAAATCATCACCCGATCTTCATCAGGATGAATTTTAGGAAGGCCTGTTGTTTCAAAAAAATCTCCACTTTCCATAACAGTCGTAATACGGCCCATATGCTCAGAAGGTTCACGAGTCGTCATAGGATAAAATCTCAACTGTTGTGCATACTCTCCAATGAGTGGATCTTGTTGCAAAGAGGAAACAAGATCTTTTGCATAAATTAACTCATTCTTTTCACGCGTTGTTTGAATAAGGACAACTTCTGAAAATTTTTCATAAGTGTCAGGATCACGAATAAGGCTTGCAAAAGGAGCAATCCCCGTCCCAGTTGAAAGAAGATAAAGACGTTTTCCAGGAATAAGAGCATCAAGAACCAACGTTCCTGTAGATTTTTTACGCATGAGAACTGTATCACCAATTTTAATTTTTTGGAGATGCTCGGTTAATGGCCCTCCTGGAACTTTTATCGAAAAAAACTCAAGCTGTTCATCCCAAAAAGGACTTGCAATCGAATAAGCACGATAAATTGGCTTTTCTGCATTTGGCAAACCGATCATAACAAATTCACCTGAACGAAAACGAAAACTTTCCGGACGATTCAGGCGAAATTTAAATAATCGATCTGTATAGTGAAAAACCTCTTGGACAGTAAGAGCGAATACATTCGCAGGAATCGGAAAATTTGCAACGCTGCTGATGTTTGACGGAACATTGGTAGCAGACGTATTCATACTCTTCCCCATATCTTTATTGACTATTAAATTTCGAATCCCTGACGTGATATAATCCTTGTATAATCATCTGCCAACAATTTTCTTAAACCAAAAGCCTTAAGATTAACACTTTTATGTCAAAATTAATCGAATGAAAAAAATGTGAATACAAATCATATTCAAAGAGAAACAAAAACATCGAGTGTTAAGCAATCACGGTACTCTTTTCCACTTTAACACATAATGCATAGTATACAGTGTACCGCTACAACACTTTATTCTCTTTGCAAAATTTATAACCGAAAACCTTAAAATTAAGAGAGAAAAAACATCTGTGGATCGAACGATAAACGCACGACTCCACAACAAAGTTTTCGGCATTACATCCATTGTTTTCTTTACTGACCTTTTTACACTGCCCTTTCCATAAATAAATGAGTCGAACACCTTCTATGATCGATAAATTGATTTCACTAAAAACCAATCAAACGATAAAAAGCAAATATCGTATTCCCACTTCATCTTGAAAAGAAATAATGTCCAAATCAACAGCTATTGATGTATCAGAAAGTGTTTATACACTCTTTCCCATTTAACAAAAGTAACTTTAAATGCATAAGATGACATCCAAAATTACACAGATGAGTGATCTTCCCCTTTATGGTAAAAACTTGTAATGCATTGATTTAACGTGGTTAATTTAATCATTTTACCTTCTCTAAATAAGCAGCCAATGCAATATTTAATCAAAACAATCATACCAGCAACAATAGTCTAACATTGCACTCTTCAAAATGATACAATACAATAAACTATGCTTTCTTTTTTAAGAAGCCTCAATTAAAAATAAATAAAAAAATAAAAATCTATGCTTCACAAATTATCAGAAAACACCATGTTGATAACAACACAAATAAAACTAAAGTATCTCTTATATCCAGAGTAGCATTTTACATAAAAAACGACTTTAATGGCAGTATAGGCTTCTTATGATTTTGACCATAGCAAACCGTATCTTTCATCTCTCATAAGTAACCTCTATAAAATAACCAAAGAAAACTGCGTATTTCACGAATACAGATAAGATTTTAAAATGAAAAATTCCGTTAATGACGAAATAAATACATCACTCTATGCAGCTGTCGCAACCATTGATGTCAGTGCCATTGTTGCCAATTATATCACTTTAGCCAAACGTGTAGCCCCAACAGAATGTTCAGCAGTTGTAAAAGCAAATGCTTATGGATTAGGCGTTCACAAAATTGCTCCTGCCCTTTATCAAGCTGGTTGTCGCACTTTTTTTGTCGCACAAATCAGAGAAGCACTCCAATTAAAAAGCATTTTACCATCAAATGTCATGATTGCCATTCTGAATGGACTTCCACACTTAGCAGAAGAGTTTGTCGCACAGTCTGGTATTGTTCCGGTTTTGAACTCTTGGAATGCCATTGAAAATTGGCAAAAAATTTGTCAAAAAAAAGATAAAAAATTTCCAGCAATTGTTCAAATCGATACCCATATGAACCGATTAGGACTTGATCAAAAAGAATTACAAAAGCTCATCAAACACCCTACAATTTTCGAAAAAGCAGACATAAAATATATTCTCAGTCATCTTGCTAACGGAGAAGATGATACCCACCCATCAAATTATGCCCAATTAACTTCTTTCAAAACTGCCCTTGCGCAACTACCAACCTGTAGAGCTTCCTTTGCCAATTCTGGAGGTATTTTTTTAGGATCAGATTTTTATTTTGATCTTGTTCGCCCCGGTATTGCACTTTACGGAAGCGCCCCCTCAGGAAAACACGCATCCCTTCTAAAACCTGTTTTAAAACTTGAAGCTCAAGTTCTTCAAAACCGTGTTGTTGATGTAGATACACCTGTTGGTTATGCAGAAAGCTTTATAACCAACAGACCAAGCACTCTTGCAACCATTTCTATAGGCTACGCAGACGGCTGGCTCCGTGCTCTTTCGAATAAAGGAACTGTTTATTTCAACGGGCACAAACTTCCCATGGTTGGGCGGGTTTCTATGGATTCCATTATTGTAGATACAACTGATCTTGATCAAAAACCTCAAACAGGTGACTGGATCGAACTCATTGGTCCCCATCAAACACTTGAAAAAGTATCTGTAGATGCCAACACCCTTCCCAATGAAATTCTAACATCTCTTGGACCACGCTATAAATACATTTACACATAAAGACTCTGTTAAAGAAAAAACTGATAAAAGTCATTATGTCAGAAGGTTATGGAGCTTTTACGAAAGATTTTTCAACACTCAATCGCATAGAAGGATCATGAGACAACCCCCATTCATATAGAACTCAAAAGAGACACATTGATGGATTGTTTTAGAAAAGAGGCTTGCACCAAAAATACAAAAACTTAACCTTTCTTGCATAAATTAACGAAAAAGAATCCATTGCCAATTTTTTTAAAATTAATTGCCCAATTAAGCCAAACTGTTAATTGACAATTCTCATACCGAATAACAGTACTCAATATCTTAAGTTTCTTTTATTTCAGCCCTATTCATGGTGAAGAAAACAAAATCATGTCGCTTGCGTGCTACAAACTGAACTACGTGTAGATATAAATGATTTAAGAAAGGAATAAAGATGCCTCTTATGAACCATTTTAATGCAAGGACTGTTACGTTATTAGAAAGTGGTAAATAAGGTAATGACGATGTCTGGTTTACACATTTCTGAAATAAAGATGGTGGAACACAATAGATTTTATATTATAAGGTTTTACCCTTATACCATTCACAAGCTGCGTCGTGAAATAGGCTTTGGTGTACTAAATGTTTCTTTAAAACAAGCGTGTCGATGTGCAACACAATGGCGTTCTGTTTATCATGTATCCAACGGTGTTTCTTGTATTCAACGGTGTTTCTTTTTGAATCATCTTATAAACTGCTCTCTGAGAGAGCAAATTCTATCTTAGTGAATTCTTCCCTTTATATTCATTTTTTCTCATGAACACTAAAGTCTGTTAATACACTATCCAAAATAAAATCAATCAATTTCTATTCTTTTGTAATATAGATACGTACACTTAACTTAAGAATTTAGGAATGCTGATTGAAACCAAAATCTGTTCTATCGTAGTACTCATAACAACAAAAATACTTTGACTATTCTTGCTCCATAGCAGAAAGAAGCATATGCAGCTTTATCAAAACTTTCACTTTAATAGACAATAGAAAAATCAGTTTTCATTACATGATGTGAAGTATTTAATATGCCCGAAGATTTACTTGTCAAAAACAAGAATACATATCAAAAATCTTACAAGAGATATCTATCTTGAGAAGAGTCACCTCATATTACATCAACAATTGAATTGGCTTTTTTCAATAAAAGCTTCACTGTTTTTAACAAAGCTCTCATTTTTATAACATCCCTCTGTAATGTAAAAATATGATATTTGCATTTCTTTTATATATAGACTAAAAAATAACTCTAAAGCCTTTGATCACTTTGTCTCTGTTGACTTCTCTTTTGGGCATTAATTTATGGTATCTAACCCACCTTTTCTCGCTCTTTTACCTTTAGGTGCACATGAATATCACGGAGAGCACCTTCCCTTTGAAACCGACTGGATTATAGCTGAAGCATTTGCAAAAGCTCTCACTTTACAAACAAAAGAGCAATTCCCTATCGCACTTTTACCAGTTGAAAAGATTGGCTATTCCATAGAACATATGGATGTTACAGGTACACAAACCCTTACCTTTTCTGATGCGATTAAGCGATGGATAAAGATTGGTGAAAACTGTTATCACAAAGGGATCAACCGTCTTCTTCTTCTCAATGCTCACGGAGGCAATTCACCTTTAATGAGCATTGTTATCACCGAATTACGAAAGCGTCTTTCCATGCTCGCTGTAGCAACAAGCTGGAGCCGTTTTGGTTTACCACAAGGTCTCATGGAGCCATCTCAACAACATCTTGATATCCATGGAGGTTTTATCGAAACCTCTCTCATGCTTTATTTAGCACCGGAAAAAGTTCATATGGAGAAGGCAAAAAATTTTCATAATAAGCAAGCAGATATGATTGCCAATTATCGATATTTACGCGCTTATGGTCCTCATGCCTTTGGTTGGACAATGCATGATCTAAACACGCAAGGTGCAGCAGGAGACGCAAGCAAAGCAACACCACAAGCCGGTGAAGCAATCTTTTCTCATGTTCTGTCTCAGCTTCGTGATTTACTTGATGATATCCATCGATTTAACATAAACACATGGCAATAAAGAACAATAAAAGGTCCCTCCATGGAAAAAATACAGCCCAACAAACTTCCTGTTACGGTTCTCACAGGCTATCTTGGCGCAGGAAAAACCACACTTCTCAACCGCATTCTTAGTGAAAATCATGGCAAACGTTATGCCGTCATTGTCAATGAATTTGGTGAAATTGGTATTGATAATGACCTGATCATTGAATCAGACGAAGAAATTTATGAAATGAATAATGGTTGTGTTTGCTGTACCGTACGTGGTGATCTCATTCGCATTTTGGAAAGTCTCATACAACGTTCTCATCGATTTGATGCGATTATTATCGAAACAACAGGGCTTGCTGATCCCGTCCCTGTAGCACAAACCTTTTTCATGGATGATACGGTCCATGAAAAAACAGCTCTCGACAGTGTCATAGCGGTCGTTGATGCAAAGCATTTGCCCTCTCAACTAAAAACAAATCGTGAAGCTGAAGATCAAATTGCTTTCGCAGATATTGTTCTTTTAAATAAGATTGATCTTGTTACTCAACAAGAACGCAGCCATGCTGAATCTCTCATTCTAGCTATTAATCCTCGCGCTATACTCTATACAACACAGCGCGCCGATATTCCTCTTGAGACACTCCTTAATCGTGGTTTTTTTGATCTCCAACGGACTCTCGATCATGAGCCTCATTTTCTCGATCACCAACATAAAGACCAACACGCCGACCATGTGTGTGGTCCCGATTGCGATCATGACCATCATAACGTATCCACCCTTCATGATATTACCATCACTTCTGTAAGTTTAAAAACAGGCGCTTTGCAACCAGAAAAGTTTTTTTCTTGGATTCAACAGGTTACGCAGCAACAGGGGCCTAATATCTTGCGTCTTAAAGGCATTATCGCCTTTCAAGGAGACGATGATCGTTACGTCATTCAAGGGATACATATGCTTCTTGAGGGACAACATCAACGCCCATGGCGTGAAGATGAAAAACGAGAAAGCCGTCTTGTTTTTATCGGACGCTCTCTTGATGCCAAACAGTTAAAAACTGGTTTTGAAAATTGTGCATGAGTAAGTAATAATGCCAAACATTACCCATTATTATCTCAAAAGTTACTGCCTTTCCTGCGGTTTTATAGGCAATAAACCAGCCTTTGTTTCCGTAGAAGGTTTCATTGTTTTTTTAACCCCAACCCCACAAATCGTTGAAGTTCACCAAGGAATAATTTCAAGCCATTTTTCCCATGACAATACCGCAATCATCACAGGGGGAGAAGATGGAAAAGTCTGTCAAACAACCGCAGAGGATCACACAGAAGTGTTAAGCCAAAAAGAACGCAAATGGATAAACAACGTTGCTTTTGGACCACAAAAAGCTTTTGCCTTTTCCTCCTCTCGTCTCGCATTTGCACAGGTTGGAAAAGAACAGCAAGAGCTCACGCATGAACGCAGTGTAGAAGGCCTAGCTTTTGCCCCAAAAGGTTTACGACTTGCCGTTGCCCATTACAATGGTGTTACTCTTCATTGGTTATCAACGCAAATATCTCCTACCACATTGGTATGGAAAGGAGCTCATTGTGGTGTCACCTTTTCACCAGACAACCGCTATGTCATTTCCACGATGCAAGAAAATGCCTTGCATGGCTGGCGTCTGACTGATAATCAGCACCTCCGCATGAGTGGCTACCCAAGCAAAGTCAAAAGCTGGTCTTGGAGCGCCAAAGGAAAATGGCTAGCAACCTCAGGTGCCTCTGCTGCAATTATTTGGCCCTTTCATACAAAAGACGGCCCCATGGGAAAAACACCTCTAGAACTAGGCACACAAGCAAATGCGCTTGTGAGCACCGTTTCATGCCACCCAAACAAAGAAATTGTAGCAATAGGCTTCAATGATGGAATGATTTTAGCCGCATATTTTCATGATGGAAAAGAAGTCCTTCTAAAAGGTTATGGGAAAAGCGCTATCTCAGCACTCAACTGGGATCAAGCAGGGCACAACCTCGCCTTTGGAAGCGAAAATGGTGAATGTGGTATAATCAATATCACTGATTAAATTACACCAACAAGCGCAATCATCGCTGATAAAAAATGCCCACACAATCCTCCAGAAATCTTATCCCCTTGCATCTCTAGAGCTCTCAGAAATCCTATCTCCCTAATCTCTCCCCCCAAAAGTCTCCTAAAATCTTCGTAATCATTAAATCTTCCCTCTTCCTTTCCTGCACCCTTTCGACAAGAAAATACCTTAAACATGTTTTTGACATTTTAACATTGCTACCCCCATACAAGAATAAAAACATCACCCCTAAGACCGCCCCCTATCTCCCTATAAACATCTATATAGGCTACATACTTCCATAACAGCATTTTTCTTAAAAATTTGGCAAAAAATAGCTGATCTCATCATTAAAACAACGATTTATTCCTACGATCAGAAGAAGGGAATTCAACACTATTTTCCTAAATAAAAAGTTTTTTGAGTTCCCCCTCTAAAGAACAAAGTTTCCTACGAGCAGCCTTCTACACTTTAGTTTCTTGCCTAGAAAATTCTATCTAATAATCATTTCATGGAGCTTCTATTACCGCCCTCTGTTCCGGTATCACCTTCATCTCCAGATTCTGTTCCTTCTGCTTCTTCCCCTGTTGAACCAAAGCCTTCTG
>NZ_JBHIQU010000021.1:0-19351 GCF_042196725.1 Bartonella sp. AC158YNML | reverse complement strand
ATAGCAAAACAACGCCATGGTCCGACAGGAATCGTTCCCCTTGCCTTTCAATCCGATTTTACACGCTTTAGTGATTTGGAAAAAGAGGAGCAGAAAAACGCGTTAAAGGGAGCTTTAAATACCCTTTAGATAAGGTCTTTGAAGACCCTTTGAGAACACCTTTAAAACTCTTTGAAAAAAAATGAATTGGTACAAAACCTAGTGGCAAAATATACAAAACCCGCTGGCTAGCTACAGTGGTGCCGCATGCCGGCAGACAGGGTTTTATTAGCAAGAATCAAATCGTATAAATATGTGCAAGAGCATATTGATGTCTATATTTTTTATGTTCCAATAAAAAAATTAAGAATTAAAGAAAAAATCTCAAATCAAAAAATTAAGGTGGTCTAAAAGGTGGACGAGAAGGGAAATTAAGTGAGGGGGATTCATAGATTATCAGCATTGCTTGTCAAGTCTGCTTCTCAAGGTAAATATTGTGATGGGGCGGGGTTATGGTTCAATGTTCGAAAAGACAATACGCGCTCTTGGTTTTTTCGTTACACATACCACAATAAACGCCGTGAAATGGGACTCGGTCCAGTTGCACAACTTTCTCTGAAAGAAGCGCGCGAACTTGTCAAACATTATAGTACTATTCTCAGAGAAGGCAATGATCCTATTGTCTTTCGAGAACAAACCGTCTTAAAATAGCAAAGCAACATATTCAGTGAGATTGCAATTGCGGCTTTTGAAAGTAAAAAAGCAGAGTTAAAAAATGAAGGCAAAAATGGGCGCTGGTTTTCTCCGCTGGAATTGCATGTTATTCCACACATAGGCAGCCTCTCTATAGAAAAATTAACGGCTAATATCATTCGCAATGTTCTTGCGCCCCTTTGGCATGAAAAAGCAGATACAGCACGAAAAGCGTTAAACCGTATTAACATTTGCTTGAAATATGCGGCGGCTCTTGGTTTGGAAGTTGATCTACAAGCTTGTATGAAAGCACGCGCCCTTTTAGGAAAGCCCCGTACTACACCAACAAATATTCCTGCTATGCCATGGCAAGAAGTCCCGGCATTTTATCAGAGCTTGGATGATAATATCCTTTCAAATTTAGCACTGAAGTTACTTGTTTTGACTGGAGTACGGTCATATCCATTGCGCTATTTGCGTCTTGAACAAATAGATAAAGATATATGGACGATACCCAAAGAAAATATGAAGGGCATTGTAGGGAAAGTTTCAGATTTTCGCGTGCCATTGAGTAATGAATCTTTAAAAGTGATTGAAAAATCTCTTCCCTTTGAAAAAAATGGTTTTCTCTTTTCTGGTCTTACAGGCAAACCAATTTCTGATGCAAGCATGGCAAAATATATGACAGTTTGTGGTTTGACTTATCGTCCCCATGGTTTTCGTTCCAGTTTACGGGATTGGATAGCAGAAACAACGTCAACACCCTTTGAGATTGCCGAAACTGTTCTTGCGCATTCAGTTGGGAGTTCAGTGACAAAAGCTTATATGCGGACAGATTTTTTAGAACAACGACATGCTCTCTTGGAGCAGTGGGCTGCATTTATAACGGGAGCGACTTGACAATATGTCAACATTGTGTATATGGTCGAATCAGGTGCCTCAAAAACACCTTAAACCATAAGCGGATTGGTTACCGAAATAATCAGTCTTCTATACATTAAAGACTTTGACTCATTATATGCTACATGCGTACAATAATATTGTCGGGTGTGGTTACGCTATACAATACCCTTGCGGGAAAAGTGTAACGACGGACTTATGGCCGTGTTTTTGAGCACCCGGCACTCTTTTATTGAGTGTCAATCAAAAACGTCTAACCATAAGGAATTCATTATGAACACACTTATTAAAATTACGGAAAATGTTGCTAACGACGCAGCAGTTCAGACTATGTCTAATCGTGAGATCGCTGAGTTGTGTGGTAAAAGACATGACCATGTCATGCGTGATATCAAGCAAATGCTAGGAGAATTAAACTCTGAAAGTACTGCCCCCAAATTTGGGGTGAGTGAATTTACAGGGTTATACAAAGATTCCACAGGTCGCACTCTTCCTTGCTATAACCTACCCAAGCGCGAATGTTTAATACTTGTATCTGGTTACAAACCATCTTTTGAAAGGCTTTAAAGGATCACATGATTTTGATAAAGCACGTTGTAATCATTCTCTAAATCATAAGGTTATCATTCACAAGAACTGATAAAATTCATAAAAAGGATTTTGATAACGTAATCAGTTTTTAATTTCATATGCTTTTCATAAGACACGTTTTAATGACTCATTAAAATGATCACTTTTGTCAGTTCAATTTACTGACACATAACTGACAAGTTTTAATCAATTCACATCATTGGCTATCTTTAAAGATTGTACTCTTGATATAAGTTATGTTTTAAAGATATTAACATATTGAAATATATTGATTTTAATTTTTTACCATTCAAAAAAAATAATAGAGGGTCTAAAAAGAACTGACAAAACTGACATCACTGACAAAAGCCTATTAAAAGGAATTTTACTGATCTCTATAATTATCAATCTCTCTTTAGATGTTTTCATAACAGTCTATAAATTACAATTATCCTACTTATCGTTTCTCTTATGAAAATGAAAAATGATGCCATGGCTATAAAGCATATAACAGCTATAGAAAATGCGTAAAAACAGCAGCTTCAAATAACTAAACTGTAAATGAACGCATTGATTATAAAGAGAGCACCTATAAGAGGCTATTAAATTTTAAATGTATTATAAACAAAATTCACAAAAAAATTTAAATTCATTTAGTAAAAAAACTGATAGGTTATAAAGATAAAAATACGCATTATGAGAGCCTTTTTAAATATTATAGATGTATAGATTCAAAACATAACGCAATCGTTTCATAAAGCCCATAATATAGCTTTAAACGCATATAAATATAAAAGAAGCAATTCATAATCATAAGATATTATCAATACACAACGTATTTAAAAAATACAAAAAAATATCAAAAAAAGATAAAATATTATTTGACAATAAATACGTATTTTGTTATATGAAGACGATACGCTAATTTTTGTATTGTTATCCCCATTTCTTCTAAAAAAGCTACTTTTAGAACTTCACTAGAATGGGCGGGGTTATGCGTCATTTGTTTTCATTCCTTTCATCAATGGTAATCTTGATAATCAACAAGCTCCACATCTGTTCCGATAAAGCGAAAAATAACACGCCAATTTCCATTCATCTTAAAAAGTATATTACTCTTTATGCGCATTGGGAACGGCTTTTCTAGATCCTAGTAAGCTGAATATATAGCCTTGTCCGATTAGAACTCCAAAAATCGTAACAAAAACGCCTATGATTTGCATGATTTGAGGGATGAAGCCGAACAGGATTTGCACCAATAAGGCTGAAATAGGTACAAAATTGAAAAATATCGCCGTCTTACCCGGACCTCGGATCGCTATTCCAATATTCCAAAATAGGTAGGCTAAAACTGATCCTGCAACCCCCATCCAAAGGAGTGCGAATAAACTAGCGCTGGACATAGACATCGTTTCTTGAAGAGGGGATTCGAATAAAAAGGTTAGGACGCCAAGGGCGACGGTGCCAGAGAGCATCGTCCAGCTTGTTGTTTCAAGCGGGGTTGCGTTCTTGACAAATGACCGCGTGCCCACGGTATAGAACGCCCAACCAATGGAACCTAAAAGAATCATAATATCTCCTTTGGCAAAGGAAACATGGTTAGACAAAAATCTCCCATTTGTTATGACTAAATAGACCCCGAACATGCTAATGAGCATCCCTATAACCCTTTCACAGGTTGGGAAAGATTTATTCATGATAGCTTCAATAATATTAGCACTAATAGGGGTTGTCGCCATGATGAGGGAGGCTGTTATGGGATTTGACGTTTGCAAGCCAACAAATAAAGCGCCATTAAACCCTGCCACACCGATAATCCCTAGGAAAATATAAGAAATAAAATTTTGCGATAAAACATGCCACCGCAAGCCTTCTTTGAAAATCATAATTAAAAATATGGCGATTACGGCAATGAGAAACCGCTCAAAAGAAGCTGTCCATGGAGAAACAGTTGTTAAAGCTATCTTAGTGGCTTGGAAATTGGAACCCCAAAAAAAGGTTCCTACGAGGGTTAAGACAAGAGCTATTCTGGGCGTGATTTTCATTGGATAGATCCTTATATTTGATACCAAAGTGGAGCATCGAGACGTATAGAAGAAATTTGTGCGGTATTAGATGAGGAAAGAATAAAGTTGACCGCGGAAGCAATGTCATCTGGGTGAAGCATTTTGGCAAGATTCTCTGGAGGTATCTCTGGGAATCCTTTAAAATTGCGACGAAAATCCGTATTAACTTTATCAACTTGGATTGAACAAACACGAATATTTTGTGGCATTCCCCATAAGCGCAACCCACCAGTATAGCCCTCTACAGCAAATTTAGAAGAAGAATATGAAATTAAAGAAGGATTGTATTCTACACCCCATATGAATGAAATATTTAAATATCGGCGCGAATCTCCTTTTTTAGATAGGGTAAAGTAGCAGCTATTATATAGAACATTCCTTTAATATTCACATCAAATGTTTCAGCACATTCTTGAGCATCAATTGTTTCTGGATCGCCACTATAACAAATGCTTGCTACATTAACTAAGACATCAAGACCACCAAATTCTAAGATAACCTTATGGACAGAAGAGTCAATGGCTTCTTTATCGCGGATATCAACAATCAATTTACATAAGCTTGCCGTATCGATGGAGGTTGGTAGTTCTATGTCAATGATGTCTGCACTTGCTACCTTATGACCATTTTTCAATAAGTTTAGAACAATTGCTTTACCGATGCCGCGAGCGCCTCCTGTGACTAAAATACGTTTCTGTTGTTGTGAGTAAATTCCGGTCGTGTTTTTTATCATTTTTAGAGGAGAATGCTAGAGTTTGTGATTCTTTAGGTAGGTTTAAACAGCGCCAACCATGCTTGTGAGCATACGCCTCAAGCAAAGGATCGCCAATAACAGCGACAGGATGACCTACAAGCTTCAGCATATGCTCATCGGAAATATCATCACCGTAGGCCCAGCAGTTCTTAAGGTCACCACCATGTTTTTCAATAAAATCCTGAATCGCAAGCGCTTTTCCAACGCCGATCGTTTGCGGAGGGACGAAACAGCCATTATATTTTTGCCCATCATGCAATAGTTTTGTGGCCAAGATGTAAGGTACACCTAGATGTTCTGCAATGGGGGCTAGAATTTCTATAAAAGAGCCGGATACTAAGACCGGCTCAATTTTTTGGCTATGATGGGATTTTAGTTCTGTTACTACTTCTTGGATTAAGAAAGTAGGATTAATCAACGCGCGCTTTGCCCAAGTTTCTGCACATCTTGTTACTTCTGCTACAGCACGTCCGGCAAAAAATTCATAAAAGCGACGGTTTATTACGCTGCGCGGACTCTGGTTATCATGGTGTGCACGTAAAATAGCAGTAGTATCTGCATATTCCTCTTGGTGAGCGTTGGTTGAAAAACTTAGCCAAGATTTATACCAGAAATCGTGGAAAGCGAGCATACTCTTGCTCCGAATAAGGGTGCCATCTACATCGAAGAATGCATACGCAAGGCTCATTGTTAATTTCTCCCTTCAAAAAAATTAAATACTTTATAATGTTTTTTGTTCTTTATAAGCATGGATATGATTTATTCGTAATATTAATCCTTTGTTGTGAATTCCCAGAAACCTGTTTTTTTGAGCTTTAGCTGCGCGTGGACATCCCCTCCTAAGCCATACCGTCCGATCGCACCGCCTCGATTCATTTGATAACTCATCCAAAGCAAGACGATATTTACTATTCGATTAGCAGAGGGATCGTTCACAGATGGAAACGGATTGGGTAATATTGCTTGATAAAAGGCATGCCCATCAGCATCTGCCAGTAGTATATTGGGAAGACCAAGTGGGCCGGGTCGTGTAGGTGCATGGGGATTCAGATCATGTTGCCGTAGTGCCATAATTGTGTAAAGACTGTTAGGAATTAACCCCAAAAATTCAAAACGAAAATGTCCTGTTCGTTGGTCGTTAGGGACGGAAACTTCCATGAATCCTTTCGCTTTACACCATTGTTCAAGGGTTATCGGCGCAGTAATCTTTCTACCATCTTGGTTTCGAGCGTCTGGTATTGGTACTTCATGGAAGCCATAGCTTGGCAGATAAATATTTTTCGCATTGGGGCATTGCGCTGGTGCAAATATTACTGGATAATTATTGCATGGTAATGGTAAGGGCAGAGTATGTAATACAAGAGAGGCATCACTACTAGAAAAAAGCGATAACGTTGTTAAGATTGATAAATAGCATAAATAACAGGCATGGAAGTGCCTTCTTTATGGTTATAAACCCATCATAAAAGAGAGAATGCAAAAAAAGCCGTGTCAAGTGATTATGACGCGGCTTTCAAATGTTTACCCTTATGAATCATTTCAAATGGAGTCATGAACGCATATATACAAAACGTATTATATTACAAGCGCTCTATTCAAGATATGAAAACTTATCAAGAAAAATGTATGATGTGTATGATCTTTTAAGCACTCATTTGAATGAGAGAGCCTATAAAACGCTTTTTATGGCTATTAAACAAATTAAAACGCTTGGTAGGTTTAACAATCCAATCAAAAGCAAATGCATATTCAATAAATATATGTAAAAAACGTTCTTTTTATATTTACGAGCATTAGTTTTTAAAAGCAGATTTTCATAAGATAAATAAACAAACGCTTTTATAAAGTGTAAGGTTTTCAAGATTTTGCTCTGCTGTGAAATCTAGATCTTCGTTTTTCATAAATGAAACGTTCTTAAGAGCAAACGATAACTAAGTTATAACGTGATAAAAAGAAGTTTTCGTTTCTTATAAAGATCTCATTTTATGTTTCAAACGTTTAAACGTGCATTTAAAGAGGTTCTCATAAGCGTATTTGTACTTTTCATTAAAACCTAATTTCTTTAAAAATTAGCCGATCCATTTTTGGGGGCATTATCTTAAAATAGAGCATTCTTTAAATATTACAGCTTTTGACTTAAAATTGAGTAAAATCCCATGCCTTATGATGTTACAATGGTTTTAAATTTTTCTTTCTTGCGTTATATCATTAAAAAGCTTTCTCTTTCATAAGACATAACATTGTGATTTTCATTCTATAGTCATGATATTATATTCATGCTGATTACTTATCATTTTCTAAACTTTTAGAAAGCGTTTTAAAAGTGATCTTGTCTTTAAATCCTTTTATGCAATCTTTATAAATTAATCCTATAAGCTTATGAGTGCTTCAAACAGTTAATTTCTTTAATGCCATTTTAAAGGTTTTTCCCAATTTGGGGAAAAATTATATGATCTCTATTTTCTATAAATACGTATCTTTTGGTACAATTTACCTTATAACAGTTTCAAACGATTACCCTCTGAATAGGGAATAAGATATTGCTATAGCATTTTTAGATTTTACGCTTCTTAATTTTGAGAACTGTAATTTTGGTTTTATGCGATTAAACAAACCAATCATTAAAACAAGATGTGATCTTTAAACGTATGTTATCGATAATTACAAACAACTAAATTTTAAACAATGTGATTTGTGCTGTGATAAAAACGTATCATAAAATTTATGAACTGTTATGAATGATATCTGCTTTTCATTTCATTTGAACGTTTACATACGTTATAATATTTACATCATAATTTGCTTTTTATGGTCTATTCATACATGGCAATCTTATATAAAAAATAGTCAAATGAATCACGTATAAAAGTGTGGATTCTGAAGTGGATTCATATAAAATAATTGCAAATAATCTATTGACTTTATTGTGTTTTTTGATATGATACTGCATCACTTGGTTACAGTACTGCTTTACGAGCAAAAATAATTGATCGCTGGCAAGAATTAGAAAAGCAGGTAGCCACACCACAAGTTGACTATTCGAAGCCTGAAGCATTGCTTGGTGTTTTGAATCACTTACAAAGCCAAATAGAACAGAAAGATTATGTTATTGCCGAATTGACTCCAAAAGCAGAGGCTTTGGATGGTTTAAAGCGCTCTGATGGATTGTTTGGTCTTATTGAAGCAGCAAAGATGTTGGAGGTACGACCAAAAGATTTAACCGATTACTTGCGTAAACATGATTGGGTGTATCGACGTGCTCCAGGGGCGCCTCTGTTACCTTATCAGGATAAAATCAAGAAAGGCTTTATGGATTGCCCTGCTATCACTATTCAAAGACCGGATGGTACAGAAAAGGTGCTGCCTTCAACGAAAATCACATCTAGAGGATTGGCATGTTTGAGAGAACAAATCCATGGAGGTGTACAATGAATACCAGTGTCGACTTCTTATGTAATTTGTGGATGGCATTATCTCAATTTTCTAGACATGAGAATATGAGCGATAAAGATTGTACTGCTCTGGTTGACACTATGAGTGTAATAGAAAAGGTTTTGATTTTAAAACTTCAGAATGAGGTTCCAAGTATGCTTAAAATCTTAACAGTTCTAACAGATTTTGGAGCTTCAGAACTGCCGCATAGCATGGATTCTTTGTTACGCGCTTATGAACCAAATCTCGAGAGCCCCATTAAAAAGGTTGCTTAATTCATCAATTATGATTTATCTCCCCGTTTTAAAAGCGGGGAGGGGATTATTGGATAAATCTCTTGACATAAGCTGTAGATGTAGTACATTGTAGTACAAACAGATAGGAGGTTTAAGCGAATGGGTAAAATTCAAGCACGCATACCTGATGAAGTTCAGGAAGTTGCGAGCGCAGTTATTAAATCCACGGGCTTAACTGTATCCGATGCGGTGCGTATGTTTATGACCCGTATTGCTAGAGATAGAGCATTGCCACTTGATCTATTTCAACCCAATCCGGAAACATTGCAGGCTATCGAGGATGCTGAAATGGGACGTGTCGAACGTACGTCATTGGATGGTCTGCGAGCCATGATTCGTGATGATAAAGCCGAAGTATGTAAGTCTGCAAAGTGACTTTGGTTAGCGATGCGGGAAATTGTTTATACTAAATCTTTTCGGCGTGATCTGAAACGTGAAAGTAAAGGGCGATATGCTGATACATTAGAGATAGATTTGCTACTTGTGATCAAAGCATTAGCGGAAAACGAATCCCTAAAAGTACAGTGGAGAGATCACGCACTAACAGGGCAATGGCGGAACTGTCGTGATTGCCATATTAAGCCAGATCTAGTTTTGATCTATCGAAAGCCTGTATGATAATTTTTCAAGTTTTTGAAAATCACTGTTTGAAATGTGCAAAGACATTCTCTATCGCCTCCATGAGACGAGCAAAATTAAGAAACCATTTTCTAAAGAATTTCGCGCGTCTCAGAGTATGTTTAGAGTCGGATATTTGGTTTTTGTGTAAAAATACTTACCAATGCGTCCATAATACGTGAAAAATCAAGTGCTAATAAGAGTATAATGAGTACAATCCATTTCGTATAACGTGACATCACTTTTATACTTTTGTAGGTCATGATAATTTCTTGAAGTATTTCTTTTTCTCCTTCTGTAAGTTCTATATCGTCTTGTGTTCTTTTCCTAGCCATGTTTCCACCCACACACACGTTCGCCCTGCTTGTTATGCTTTAAGATCTCTCTTGCTAAATTGGAACTGATGACGTTGACATCTTGCTTCTCTAAATAAATTGGCAACCAACCAACACAAGAGATATACTTATTTGTCGCGCAACCAATCAGAGAGAGCAGCACGCACATCAGCATCACTTTTCTGATTAACTTCATTTTCCACCTCCAGCCGTGTTGTTGCTGCCTTTAAGGTTTTTTCTGTTTGCTTTTGCCGTTCTGCCTTTTTTCCGAGGGTAAAAGCTTTTGCCAAAGCCATAAAAAAAGCGGCTAGAGCCGCGCCTGTTAACAGCAGATTTCTTTTCATCCATAAGATCATAGGCGGTGTTCCTGAAAACGTTTAGCAACAAAGAAAATGCCAGCACATGCAGCTAAAACCATGATAGTGGCGAGCGCCCATTGCACTGGACCATTGCCGGCTAATAAGCCACCAAGCCCAGAAAAAGAGCCAATGACTGGTGCAAGGGCTTCGGCTTTGAAAAGCCCTGTTGGTGCTTGCGTTTCTACGGTTTGGTAGTTAGAGGAAACAAAAGCACCTTTCGCCCATAAGCCTGCTTCTGCTGCACGCCGATGTACAAGACCTTGCAAGCGTTTACCACCGGCTTTGGTCCATTTCTGTAATTCGGTTGGGATTGCTTCATAATCGCCACTATTGAGTTTTTTTAATAGGGTCGAATTGCAAAAAGCTGTTGTCCCTACATTATAGCAAAAGGAGACTAACGCCGCGAATTGTTCATCCGTTAAGGAAACTTGAACGGCTTGTTCAACGGCATTTTCAAATTGTCTTAAGTCTTGGCAAAGAAGTTCTTCTGCGTGTTTTTCAGTGATTGCCATACCTTTATGAACAAAAGGTTTTCCAGCATTGTTTGTATGTCCATAACCAATGGTCCACACTCCAATGGCATCTTTATAGGCATTGAGACGTAAACCTTCCCATTGTTTAATCAGTGCTAACCCTTCTGGTGATATTGTTCTCATGTATTGCTCCTATAAAAAAGCCCCACAAAAGGTGGGGCAGATTGATAGATTAAAATTGTAATTATTGCGTTTTATTAAAAGTAGTGTTTCATGTAACTTTTTTCTATGTTATACGTTACATGAAACATAATGGAGATTTTGTTATGGCTACAATGCACGTCAATGAACGCGTTCAAAAACATCGCAACGCACAAAGAAAAGCAGGTTTGCGTTTAATGCAAATTTGGGTACCAGATACTCGCCAACCGAACTTTGCAGAAGAGTGCCGACGCCAATGTCGCTTAGTCGCAAAAGTGGATAAAACAGATACATCTATGCAGTTGTTAATGGATCAATCTTTAATGGATGTTGATGGCTGGACAGAATGATGCGTGGATCTCTCGTCACAATAGCTATGCAAGGCGATTTTGGTAAACCAAGACCTGCGTTAATCATTCAAGCTAATCAATTCAGTGAGCATACAAGTGTAACGGTTTTACCCATTACTAGTACACTTGTTGATGCGCCATTACTCCGCATTACGATTCAGCCAAACGCTAAAAATGGTTTGCAAAAACCTTCGCAAGTCATGATTGATAAGATTATGACGGTAAGATGTGAAAAAGTTAGTCCAGCTTTCGGCTCCATTCATGCAGATAAAATGGTAGAAATTGAACGCTGTTTGGCTGTATTTTTAGGAATAGTAAAATAAAAATTGGATTTCTTTTTATCATCATCAAATAGCTTTGTTTATCTATCTTCCTCATCCATATGGATAACGCCTTCGCCTTCATCACATGCGTTAGGTGGGGCGTTTGGGTCAAGGGTATCATCTTTGTCTGGTGTGGTGTTTGCAACGTTTCCAGCTGTGTTTTCTTGGGCTTCATCAAAAAGTTCACAATCTATTTTTGTGGTGTAACCACCTGTTTTATCAAGTTTGTGCTTAACACTTTTGATGCGCCATTCTGCTGGAATATAGGGGCGGAAAGGGGGCTCTTGAACAAGCTTTGCTTCTGCTTGTACAAAGGGATCACCACCAATATCACATGAGAAAGAAGATTTCCCACGCGATGATTTATTGCGATAAGCCGCAATGGCTGCAACAGCTTCTGATTGATTGTGGTAGGTATATTTGAGTTCATGAAACGGTGCTTTACCAACTTTGACTTCCTTTTTTTCACCAGTGCGAATATCATGATAGCTTGCAATAACACCGCCTTTTTTCTCTTCTTCTTGCTCTTGATTTTCAGGCGTTTTGGCTTCCGTCTCTGCTTTAGGCAAATTAAGGGCGTCATTTTCATCCATATGGATAACATCTTCGCCTTCTTCAACTTCTTCTGGTTCTCGTGCATCAGCGGCGGCTTTTTGATCATCTCCTGCCTCTGTTGCTAAGCCATTGGCCGCTCCTGCTTCATCACGCGCACTGTATTTAAAATCCCAAGAGGTACAGAGTTTTTCATGGATAATAACAACGGGGAGTGTTTCACCAGTGATGGCTTTGCCTTCCCCCCGTCTAGCCAAAACAAGCTTGCCATCAACGGGTTTTGCTACCGCATCATAGTCTTCTGCAAGGCGCGTGGCAAAAGCCATATCGCTTTCAGAAGTTTGATCAATGTGACGCACAACAATTTTAGCAAGAGCAGGGTCAACTTTTGGTGTATAGCCATTGCGCTCTGCTATCTCTTGAACAATACTGCCAAGGGTTTGTTGGTGATAGGATTGGCTTTTGGGTGTTCTATAAGACGTATTCATAGAGGCGGCGCGTCCGGTCACGCTTAGGCTTTGAGGCGGGCTGCTTACAGAGATTTCATCAATCAGATAGGCTCCCATATCGCGGTTTTTGCCGCCTTCATAGCCAAGTGTGACAGAAATGATTGTTCCGATGAGAGGAATATCAAGAAAGCCGTTATCACTGTCACGGGCGCGGTCATCAAGCTCTATGGTAATGCGGTCACTTTTGTCTTCTGCTTCATCGGTAATTTCAATCGACAAAACATAGTCCATCAGCGTTCTTGTGATGTCCTCTCCATTTGCCATCACTGTGCAAAAAGGTTTCATGACTGGCTACCCCAAATTCTAATCACCGGTGTGGCTTTAGGATAGGGGAGGGTTGGCAAAACGATTGTGATGCCTGCTTTTAAAATGGGTCCATAGTCTGCAAGACCAAAATTTGCTGCATAAACGCGTTCAACAGCAAGGGCTTGTTGACCCTTTGCATAGTATCTCCAGCAAATGGCATCAACCATATCACCTTCTTTTGTTACGTAAAGATCACTCATAGCTCTTCACCATATTCTCTCAACTTTATTGTAAATTCTTGTTTTTTGGGGGACCCGTTATAGTGAAAAATGCTTTGTTTTTCCTCTACAGAAAGAATGACAAACTTGCCTAAAATTTTCCCCTGACCGGTCACAAGAATGTGAGGACCATTATGTGCCATTTGCCGTAAATATTCGAGCTGTCTGTGACCACCTTTGAAATCTGGATAGATCACCCCAGTTAAAGAAAATTCCGCATTTGCAACAGCAGGCAATTGAAGCGCTGCTTTGCGCCCCAATCGCCCTTGCTCGACCCATGGAATGCCATAAGACATGTCAAGGGTTTGATAAGCAGCTGTTTCAATGGAAAAGATAAAACCACCCAAAGCTAACATCATGGCGCTTAATCCGAAAGGCTAGAGGCTATAGCCAAGCGTTGCTGCTTGGCATAGCGTTCAAGGGCTTGATTGACTGCGTCTCTGATTTCGTCCTTGAGACCATTGGGGACAGAAATATTTAAATTTGAAATCATCACGCGGGCATCTACTTCTACCGGCTTATGAACGGTAATGGGCTTGGGAGCTTTGAAGGCGCCCACTTTTGCATTTGTAGCCTGCATTTGTCCTGTTTCGACTACGCTTGTATTAAAGCCACTTTTGCGTTTTTCAGGGGGGGTATTTGTAACCACTGCTGTATCCAGCATTCTTTTTGCCCGTGTATTAGTTTCTTCGGTAAAGGTTTTAATGGTCTTCGTTGAAGTTTTGTCTATTGAGACATTAAACCCTAACTTTTCTTTCATCCAATTAGGCATCCAACTGGTTAATTTACTCATCATGCCGCTAAGCCATTCAGACAGAGCATTCCATTTGCTTTTGATGCCGTCCCAAAGCCCATTAATAAGATTGGAGCCTACTTCCATTAAATCGACACCAAACAGCCATTCAATGAGTTCATTGATTTTTTTCGAAATCCAAGAGAGTGGTGAAAAGTTTTTAAAGAACGTCAAGAGGTTATTGAAAACATTACTACATAAGCTGTAAAAAGAATCCCATAACTTGCTTATAAAGCTTATGACTGTATCCCAATGTTTGTAGAGCAGATATCCGGCAGCAACAAGAGCTGCAATACCAGCCATTATCCAGCCTATGGGGGTTGTCATGATGGCAATACCAAGCGATATAAAAGCAGAACCAACGGCGGTTATTGCTGGAATAAGTGACGCTACAAGAACTGCCCCAACCGCGGCTAAAGATGCTGCTACCCAACCATTGAGTTTGTCCCAATATTGATAGAGGACAAAGAGCGCTGCAATGCCACCCATTAACCAACCGATAGGTGTCGTCATAATTGTGATACCAAGGCTAACAAACGCTGTTCCCACGGCTGCTAATGCGGCAATGAGTGGACCAAAAATGAAGGAACCAAGAGCTACAAGCCCCACCTTAAAGAGGGTTATTTCACCAATCAATGGCTCTAGCCATTGGAACCAGCCTTTAATCCTCTCTGTGAGATCACTGATGCTTTTTCTTAAATCAGAGGTAGGATTAAGCAAATCATTAAGGACTTTTTTTAAGGTCTTTGCCCAACTCGCAACGGTTGTTTGAATGAGATCACGGTTTTCATCAATCAATTTTGAAAAACCGTCAATCATATCATTGATGACGGGCATAAAACGGGCGCCAATAAAGCTCGCGATACCGCCTATTTTTTTCTTAAAAGCACCAAGCTTGTCACTCAAATCTGCTGCATAGCGTGCAACATCGGCGCCTATGAGCCATTTTCCTTTCCGCGCCTTTGCAAACAGTTCTTTGATAGGCGCCATGCCTTGTGCAAGCATGGTCGCCATTTCTTTACCATCATCCCCAAACAGCAGAGCGGCAATATGCTGTCTTTGTGCTTGGCTTTTCATCTTACTCATCTTGTCGGTAATTTCTTCTAACAAGACAGAAGTGGATTTGAGTTTTCCAGAAGTGTTTTTGACAGAAATGCCAAGCGCTTCAAAACCCATCATGCCTCTTTTTTGTCCGGCATATGCTTGTGCTGAACGCCTATTTAAAACCGCTAAGGATTGTTGAAAAAGCTCGGCAGAAGTGCCTGAATTATCGGCTGCATCACCCCATAATTGAAGTGATGCAACACTCATATTTAAATGGTGTGATGCGTGATAAAGACTATCTCCCAGATGCATGGTTTTCATGGTGAGGGCGGTCACACTTGCCACAAGACCACCCCCGGCAAGCCCTAAGACACCGGTAAAGACTGAAGCACGACTTGCCGCCACTCCAAGAGCACTTTGAACGCCATGAAGGCTTTTTGTCATGTTTTTGACAGCAGCAGAAAAGCGCGGAATACCCAAACTATGTGAGAGTGTTTTTGACAATGTATCGAATTGTTTTTGAACACGTTTGAGAGGTGCCGTGAGTTTATCTTCAAGAGACAATTTTACCTTTGCATCAGCAACTTTTTCACTCATTTTGTTTTACACCTTTCTGCTGCTTGGTTTCGCCAGAATATGAGTTCTTGTGGTTCCATTTCCATCATGTCTGAAAGGGACCAATGGAACTCAATAGCAATATCGGCTATGAGTTTTGCGGCGTTTTCCCAGTCGAGGTATCCCGCCATTTGGTAAAAGACTCCAAGATCTCTCCAATATTTGTCAAATCATTAATGTCGAATTCGCAGATGACCTCATACGGCCATTCAGAAAGGCGTGCGATCATAGTGATTGTTTGCTCTATACCTTCTTTTTTGTCGATTGCTTGCAAATCTTTTGTTTTGGGGCGCCGTAAAGTAATTGTGGTGTGCTCTTTTCCTTCAAATGTGAGAGGTTCAAGCAATTGATATGTAACATTTTTTTGTAGTGTCATTTTTATAATCCTAAATTGTTTCTATGGTCTGCGAGTTGATTGACGCCATTGAATTTTCTCACCAAGTTGAGGACATCTATCTCAACGATTTCAACGTCCTTCTGGACATATTTGAAATACTGCAATGTGAATGTAGCTGTAGAAGTTGCTTTGCCTCCCGGTTGCCATTCTGCCATTTCAAAGCCTTTGCAAAGCCCTCTCATGGTAATGACAACACCTTCTGCGGGTGTGCCTTGAGCTTGCATTGAACTGCGCAATGAAATGTTGACATCGGTGCGCCCTAAGAGTGCCATCAACTCTGGAGAGCAATCAGAAATGGTCATGCTAAGCGTGAGGGTTTCAAGACCAAGGTCAACTTCAATGGAGCTATCCATGCCACCGCCGCGATAACTTTCAACAACCAAACTCAAATTCGGTAGGGTGACACTTTCACATTTTGCCTGATAGGGAATGCCGTCGACAAAAATGTTAAAATATTTCAAGACTCTGGGTAAAACAGGTACGGTCATTAAAAGATCTCCTCTAAGTAATCATTCACAATGCGTGAACGGAACGTGATATGTTCTGCAGGTGTTGTGGGGGTGAATTCGACATTGAAATAGACTTTGCCGCTCTCAATGGCGCTTGCTGTATTAAGCTCTAGATCAGGCGTACAGCGCCCACCAAGAATGGCGCCTTGTGCTTTTAAATCACGCAAATAGGCATTGACGCTTTCACTGACATCATTCATGTAGGTTTTTTTGATATTGCGGTCGACAGCCCATAGATGTCCGCGCAAAATAGCATCATTGATCATATCTGCGGTGCGCACCACGGATAAAAAAGCAAATTTTGTATCGTTTGAAAGTGTGCGATTACCCCAGAGGCGATAGCCGTTTTCACGGATAATTGTTGTGATATTTTGTTCATTGAGAAGGTTGGCACGGCTCGATCTGTCCCCAATGGAAAAATCAATAGGGCGTGCAGTTCCCACAATGCCATTGATCACTTTATTGGAAGGAGAATGCCAAAAACCGTTGTCAAAATCTGTTTTGGCAATGACACCAGCAACCGCTGCACTTGCCGGCTGTTCTATGATTTTTCCATCACGATTTACCTTTACAAACGGGTCAATGAGAATGGCGCGTTTTGAATCAAAATCCTTTGCCGTACTAAGTGCTGCTTCATCTGTTGTGTTGGGTGCATCAAGCACCACAATGGCGCGCAAACGCTCGGCAATGCCAATCAGTTCTGCTGCTACAGGATTAGAGGTTGCACTGATTTCGGCTTTGGCTGTCGCTCCAGTGCCATCCCCTTCAATCGTCACATTTGGGGCGGTGTGATAATCAAAGCCACCGTTCTTAATGACAACAGAAGTTACTTTTCCATCTTTCAGGATTGCTTCTGCTTCTGCACCGCCGGCAATTTTAACAGTTGCTTGAGTGTAACCACTTCCTTGGTTCGTCACATCAATCTTGCTAAGACTGATAGGGCGTTTGTGTGTAAAGCCTGGAGCGATGAGAATGCGTGGTGTTTGTCCTACAATGGATTGTGCTCCAATCAAAGCATGAACACCTTCATAAGCACCATTTGCGTTTACACCCCCTAGAACATTGGTGAGTGTTGCATTTTCGTTGTCACCTTCTTGCACGCGTACGACAACAACAATGGCACCCACTTGCTTGAAAATAAGATCAAGGGCATTGGGTAAAGTGCCGCGTCGTTTACCTGTTGTATCCAGTTTTGCGGTTTGTGAAAGAGAGCCGGCTACCAAAACTGGTGTGTTGAGGGGGAATGCTTGTTCATCGGCATCGGGTGCTGTGCCAACAATTCCGATAACGGCAGACTGAACCGCGCGAAGGGGGCGGGTGCCGTCGTCAACTTCAACGACTTCAACACCGTGTAAAAAACCTGTTGCCATACTTTATGCTCCTTTGAAATATTGGCTAATGAAATGAATGGGAAGAATGAGAGGTAAAGAGGCGCTCTTGAGAAAGGTTTGTTTTCAACAAGCACTTTCTTTTTATGTTTTGACACTAGATTTTGTAGCAATTTACTTTTTTAAAAAGGTCTTCAAAGGTCATTTAAAGACCCTTTAATATGTATTATTTCTCGTTTTAGAAATCACAATTGGTGATGATAAGCTCCTTAGCGGGAACTGCATTATTTAAGGCGTTACACGAATACAATGTGTTTACCTTTTTAAAGGTAAATTGACTGAAGGTTTTTCGAACTTCTGGCACATCATTGAGAGACAAAAGAAACTTCCCTTTTAATTGTGCCAGCAGCATAGCCATCCTCTGATAATCCTCTCGCTTAAACAAATCTTTGCCATAATAATCCTCAACACCCCAATAAGGCGGGTCAAGATAAAATAAGGTGTTTGGTCGATCATAGCGCCTGATAAACTCAGACCAGTCTAAATTTTCAATGGTAACACCCGCTAAACGACGGTAAATAAGCTTTAATAAGTCTTCAAGTTTAAAACGATTAAAACGTGCACCGCGGTCTGTTTCAACCCCAAACGTACGGTCGGCTACCTTCCCGCTAAAGCTTAAACGCTGCAAATATAAAAACCTTGAAGCCCGTTCTAAATCTGTGAGGGTTTCTGGATCTTGAGCACGTAATCGTTGAAATTCCTCACGGCTGCTTATTTGAAATTCCAGAAATTCTATAAACGGGTGATAATGGCGTTGTAACACCCGAAAAAAATTCACCACATCTCCTAAACGGTCATTAATGATTTCAGTGGGTGGAATCAATTTTCTCCTAAAGAATATTCCTCCCATTCCAACGAAAGGTTCGGCATAAATACTATGAGGAATGTCCTCGATAATGTTAACTATGGTTTTGGCTAGTCTTCTTTTGCCTCCAATATAAGCAGCAGCTGGTGAGATAGGATCAACAGATTTTAATTTTTCTTTACAAAGTGTATCCATCATTTTTTAACACTCTTCCATCTATATTAGCCATCTTCTCACTGTTTCCAAGTGAGAAGAAGTGGTTGCGATGTTGAGGTCTTCTTACATCGGACGGGTTGTCGCTAAACTAAGTCCCGTTGGCTGGACAACCAGCCCAGCCTCTATTTTTTGTTTCTTTCTTTGGTTTGGAGTTTCTAGGATATTCCTGTGATATATCTGCTTGATTTCTCATAGCGATAGGTTATTAGAGCGGCTTGCTAAGAGCCGTTAATCTCTTTACAAAACTTTTGGAATAGAGGGGCACGCCGTGATTTCGGGGCTTCTTCTAAAGATAAAGAATGATTTTGCTATAGTGCGATAGAGAGTATTTACTTTTGTTGCCATTTTGCTCTCCAAATCAATGAAGAGACCATAACAATCATCTACACTCTCTCATAAGACTGACACTGTCAGTCAAAAAAGTCCTTTAAAGGGCTTTGAAAGAGCTTTAAAGGGGATTTTAAAAACATACAAAGCCAGCTTATACAACAAGCATCATTAACACTATTGTTTGAGTGCCTAAGCTTCTTCACCTTTTTCTTGTGATTTATGGCTAAGCTCTGCCATTGTTTCTTCATCCACCACGGGAGGAGAGAACACTTCGTCTTTATAAGTCCAGCCGATCTGCGCTTCACGTGAGGGGATTGCCT
>NZ_JBHIQU010000020.1:0-20522 GCF_042196725.1 Bartonella sp. AC158YNML | reverse complement strand
GATGATGGTACCATCCGGATTGGCAGAGATTTTGACCTTGATCCTATGGGACCTGCAATTGAAGGCGGCGTTGGCATCAATGCGCAACTGTCTCACAATTTCTCCCTTCATGGTGATGTAAGCTATCAACAAAAGCTTCAAAAAACCGGTGTATCTGGTGCAAGCTTTTCAGGTGGCATACGCTATCAGTTTTAAAACAAAACTGTCAAAACAGCCTATTCATTCTATTTAATTTAATAAAAAAGGCAGTATAGTATACTGCCTTTTTTATTTATAAAATCTGTTTTGCTTTCAAAGAACCTCTTCTTAAAAAGAAAAAACAACAAAATAGTTGAATCATTCTCGTGTACTATTGAAAATTTTTTATAATAGCTTTTTCTTTTTTAAAGAATAAAACTTAGAATTTTTTGATAAATAAGAGTTAACAAAGAATAAATTTTCCTAGAACACATAACGTTATTAATCACCTATTATTTTTTACAAGCTTAATGCTCTTCTACAATGAAAATTTCTAAACATAAATTTATAATCAACAAACTGTACAACAAATACACAATGCGTGTTATGAGTCATTTGTATGACTCATAATGTTGTATGCCTGATAAAATGAAAAATATGAGAGCTAAAATTTCTCTCAATAAATTATATCGATAAGACTTCATACTATAAAAAATACAAAAACTCTCTATTACAACCAAGATACTAAATACTTCTCAAAACCCAAAATAGAAAAATGTATTTTCTCTTTTGAAAAATCGATCATACTCTTTGCTCTCTATGGACAATAGGCTCTATACTTGCTTCAAAGAACTCCTTTGTATAATCATGTTGCGCATGTAGACTACGCAATTCATCATTGCTAAGCTCTTCAAGAATAATCCCTTTATGCATAATCCCAACACGTTCACAAATATGTGCAACAACAGCAAGATCATGGGATACCATCAAATAAGTAAGCTTTTTTCTTTCTCGCAACGATTTCAACAAGTTTAAAATTTCAGCCTGTACCGACACATCCAATGCAGATGTTGGCTCATCAAGCAACAAAACCTCTGGCTCAATAATTAAAGCACGTGCAAGAGCAATACGCTGACGCTGCCCCCCAGACAACTCATGAGGATAACGATAAAGAAATGAAGAATCTAAACCAACAGAATCTAAAGCATCCTCTACCCGCTCCTTTTGATTATCCATACCATGGATTTTGAGAGATTCAGAAAGAACCTTATGAACCATTTTTCTTGGATGAAGCGAAGCATAAGGATCTTGAAAAACCATTTGAATACAGCGTAAAAAGTCTTTACTTCGTTTTTTTTCGACTTCTTGTCCAGCAAAAAGGAACTTTCCGCTATAATCGTGAATAAGCCCTACCAATGTATTCAAAATAGTTGATTTTCCACATCCAGATTCACCAATTAAACCATAAGCTTCACCACGCTTAATATGAAAATTAACATTTTTAACAACTGTTACTGCCTTATGCCTATGGCCAAAAGTTACAGATAAATTAGAAACATCAATAATATTCTCACAATTTGTCATGGGGAACCTCCTCAACACCATTAACAATCGTAGGATTATACAACCAATCAGGATCACGCTCAGGAACAGCCAAAACATCAACAGGATTATCAAGCCGTGGCAAACTCGCGAGCAAAGCCTTGGTATAAGGATGACAAGCGTGAGACAAATCAGAAGCTGGCAACTCTTCTAACACACGGCCTGCATACATTACCAAAATACGATCACAAAAATCAGCAATCATATTCAAATCATGACTAATGAAAATAAGCCCCGTTCCAGACTTTGTCACCAGTTCATCTAATACGGATAAAACTTGTCGTCTGACCGTAATATCAAGCGCAGATGTTGGCTCATCGGCAATAATTAAATCAGGTTTTGGAATAAGCATCATTGCAATCATCACACGCTGCCCCATCCCCCCTGATATTTCATGAGGAAATAATCGCATCACATGCTCAGGATCACGAATATGAACAGATTCTAACATAGATATAGTCTGCTCCCACGCTTCTCCTTTTGAAACGCGATAATGAATACGGTAAGCCTCCATAATCTGCTCACCAATCCGTATTAAAGGATTAAGTGAATATTTGGGGTCCTGTAAAATCATTGAAATACGCTTACCTCGGATTTTTCGCATCTGAGGTTCACTTGCGGTCAATAAATCAATATCATCGAAGCGCATTTTTTTAGCTTTAACAATTGCTGATTTTGGACTTAACCTTAGTATTGCGCGCCCAGTCATCGATTTTCCAGATCCGGATTCACCAACAATTCCAATTTTTTCTTTTCCGACAGAAAAACTAACACCGCGTACAACTTCTGAAATGCCGCGCGCTGTAGGAAAAGAAATACGTAAATCTTCTACTTCTAATAATTTATTACCCATTGCGTGGATCCAATACATCACGAAGACCATCACCTAAAAGGTTGAAAGCAAGACTTGCAAATAATATTGCACAGCCTGGTATTGCTGCTAACCACCAATTTGTCATCATAAATTCCCGCCCTGAAGAAAGCATCGCACCCCATTCAGGACTTGGAAGTTGAGCTCCCAACCCTAAAAAACCAAGACCAGCAGCCGTTAAAATAATTCCAGACATATCCAAAGTTAATCGTACAATCACTGAAGGAATACACATGGGCGCAACATGAAACAAAATAATTCGCCAAGCAGAAGCCCCTTGCAGGCGGACTACAGAAACATAATCAGAAGAACGTATCATCAAAGTCTCAGCACGTGCTAAACGTGCAATTGGCGGCCATGCTGCAATTGAAATTGCAATAGAAGCATTTTCAATCCCAGGGCCCAATGCTGCTGAAAATGCAAGAGCTAAAATCAAACCTGGAAAAGCAAGAAAAATATCGACAATGCGCATGAGCACAGTATCAACCCATCCGCCCATATAACCAGATACAGTTCCAACAATAAGCCCTATTGGACCTACAATAACTGTTGTAAGAAAAACAACATAAAGAGTAATACGAGAACCAAAAACAAGACGACTAAAAATGTCACGTCCCAATTCATCTGTTCCAAAATAATGCGCCATAGAGGGTGGCTGCAACCGATGCCCCAGGTCATTGCTAAGAAAATCATGCGTAGCAATCCATGGAGCAAAAAATGCACATATGATAATAATACAAATAATAAGCAAACCCAATACAGCCGAAAAGTTATGAAAAAACTTAACCAGTGCGTGATAAATTCTTTGTATGTTCGCTTGAATTATGGACCGCGGAATACGGTCATTTAACCAACTTCTCAAAGAAGATGATGATTGCGATTTTTGATGATTACTTACTGTCATATTCAACGTGTCCTTGGATCAAAAATGCGATAAAGCAAATCAGAAAATAAATTAATGGCGACAAAGATAAATCCTACAAGTAAAGTACATCCTACAACTGCATTCATATCTCCGGCTAAAAGAGCATTTGTCAAGTAATGCCCAAAACCAGGCCAAGCAAAAACTGTCTCCGTCAAAACAGCCCCTTCTAATAAAAAAGCATAAGATAGCGCCACAACGGTAATAACCTGAACAGCAGCATTCCTAAAGGCATGCCCCCAAACCGTTCGTGCCCAAGATAACCCCTTTACACGGGCAGTAATAATATATTCCTGATTGAGTTGCTCAATCATAAACCCACGAGTCATACGGCTAATATAAGCCATAGCACCGAATGCTAAGATCAAAGCAGGCATAATAATGTGACTAAAGACATTACCAAAAGCCTCCCATTGTCCTTGGCTCGCTGTATCCAAAAGAAAAAATCCTGTTTTAGGTTCAAAAGAATATTCATAAAGAAAATCAATACGTCCTGGACCACCAACCCAGCCAAGCTTGGCGTAAAATATTAACAACGCCATTAAACCAAGCCAAAATGTCGGGGTAGAATAACTCAAAAGTGTAAAAACACGGACAACATAATCAATAAATGAATCGCGATACATTGCTGCAAAAACACCAAATGGAATCCCAAGACTTGTACCAATAACAATAGCAACGGTTGCAAGCTCTAATGTTGCAGGAAATACGCGCATAATATCAGTTAAAACAGGACGCCCAGAAGTTAAAGCATCTCCAAAGTCAAATAAAAATACATTATGAAGATACTTCCAATATTGGACAATCAACGGCTTATCAAGACCCAGCTTATAATACATTGTATCATAAGCCTCCTGACTGATATTATCACCAAGAATAGACAAAACGGGATCTAGAGGGAGAAGATGACCAAGAAAAAAAGTAATCGTCACCAACCCAAATAATGTGATAATAACTGAAATAAGAAGTTTAAATCCCTTGAACAAAAAATTCCATAAAAACAATTTTTTCTGCTTTTCTGATACAGCTCTTTCAGTCTCTGAAAGTGGCAAAATCATTATAAAAATCCCCTCTGTAGCGATAAAATATAAAGCGAATACTTTTTTTCATATAACGAAATAATCTCTTATTAAACATGTTCTACAATCTTTCTCTACAACATGCTTCTTTTTATTTTTCTGCTTCATTGTAGTAAAGTCTGTAACTATTCCAAACCCATTTTTTGACATCAGGTCCTATACCAACGGTATAATATGTCTGAAATAAATAAACCATAGGACCATGCTCTAGCACATAATGTTGTAAAGTACGATATTGCATAATACGCTTATTGGGATCTTTCTCAAATAAAGCATGCATCACCATTTTATTAATATTTTCATCATAATATCCAGCGCGCCAAGCCAAATACATATTGTGCTTTTTTGTAAATGTTGGATCAGGATTAAATACATGATTTAATGAAGCAGGATGTCCATCAGGATCAGCACTCCCCCACCCCATAAGTGCAGTATCATAATTTCCACCCCGTACACGGCTTAACAATTGATTTTGTGCCATTTTTTCAATTATCAGCTCAACACCAATTTTGCGTGCATTGGCTTGAATAGACTGTGCAACAGATGACATATAATTAAGGCTTCCAACTAAAAGATTAGCTTTAAAGCCATTAGGATAGCCAGCCTCAGTAATCAACTGTTTTGCTTTTTTCAAATCCAACTTAAAAGGCAATCCTTCTTTTTCATCTAAAGCACCTGGAACACCCAAGGACATATAAGTTGCTCGGGGAATAGCAATCCCCTTCAAAACAGTTTTTCCAAGACCTTCATAATCAACCAAATAACGAAGTGCTAACCTAACCTTTTCGTTTGCTAAAATTGCATTTTTGTTATTTAATGATAGGTAAATAATCTGCGGGCGCAAAACACGGCTAATTTTGATCCGTCCCCCCTTTTTTTCAAGATCTAAAATATCCTCTGAAGAAAGATCACGTACAATATCCACATCCCCTTTTTCCAAAAGAAGTCTTTGACTTGATGAATCCGCTACGTGCTGCACAACAATCTTCTTAATTTTAGGCACTTCACCCCAATAATGCTGTGTAGCCTCTAACACAACTTTATCCGCTGGAGACCAGTTCACCAATTTATAAGGCCCAACACAAGCAGAATGTGTTGCTAAATATTTATTCCCCATATCACCTTTAAAACTCTGCGCTTCAATTGTTTTCCGATCAAGCAAAGCAGAAGCATAAGATTGTCCAATAACAGTCAATATAAGTTGAATAGGATAGGATTTATCAAATTTTAATTGTAAAGTTTTATCATCAAGAGCCTGAATATTTGTTTCAACATTTTTTTTGGTAAACCCATAATCCATTAAAGATTGAGCATAGCTTAATCCTAATTTAATAATCCTCCGCATCGACCACACCAGATCTTGCGCCGTCGCCGTCCTCCCATCATCAAACTTCAAATCATCACGAAGATGAAAAACTATTCTTTTTCCATTATCTAAAACGTCCCAAGATTGTGCCATAGCAGGGCGAATTTTTATGGGATCATGCTCATCATATTGCACTAACGCGCTACAAATATTCGTCAATAATTCACTCGTCACAACCTCAACAGTTTGCGCTGGATCAAAACTACTAATTGAATCAATATTCCATGCCATCAACAATATATCTTTAGATGAGGCACTAAATGCTGATGTTACAGCCCCATTCAAGAAAACGAGTGTGCTTAATAAAATAGAAATTTTTTTCAACATTCTTTTTTTTCCATTTTATCTCTTCCTATTGTACTCTTGTATCTTTTCACACAAAGTGATTATGATTTTGTTTTTTTAAACGGCATGGCATCAAACATCAACTTCATTTAATCGAACCAAGCATCTATAAAGTAATTCTCTTATCCATCAATCATATTCGGAATACAGAGAATCTATAACGATAAACAAAGAACCTCCCCAATATAACTTTTCATATTCATCCCTTCCTATAAACGATCTCAATCATATATTGCATAAACATCTTTCACAATTTCATCCTTAAAAAAACTGAAAGACTTTTATGTGAGAAAATATTTTCATCATGCAATTATGATTAAGCACTGTTTATCTTTGACAGCATTTAAAGACACACTTATTTTTCAATTTTACTATAAAAAATACGCGGCGCACTATTCCAAACCCATTTTTTGACATCAGTTGTCATCGCTATAGCGCTATATTGCTGATAAATAAACGCATAAGGCCCTTTTTTCATCAGTTCACGTTGTAAATCAGCATAAAGTTGCGCCCGTTTTTGCGGATCTTTTTGAAATAACGCCTCTTCAACTTTTTGATTCATATCGGCATCAAAATACCCATGCTTCCAACTAGGATAGGCGGTATTTTTTGCCTCAAACCGATTATCAGGATTATAAACAAGACGTGAAGCCATTGTATGGGGATCCGCAGAATCGTTATTCCATCCGATAAAAGCCGTATCAAAAGCCCGTGCATTCACTTTTGAAAACAACTGTGTACCTGCCACACGTTCAATTTTAAGACGCACCCCTGCCTGTCCAGCACTATCTTGAAGTGACTGAGCAAGTAACAAAGTATAAGGAGCATTTGAGACAAGAAAATTTGCCTCAAATCCGTTCGGATAACCGGCCTCTGCTAAAAGCTGCTTGGCTTTTGCAACATCAAATGTAAAGGGTTGTCCTTCTTTTTCATCCAGAGCCCCAAAGTTACCAAGAGGAATAAAACTTGCCCGTGGAACACCAATCCCTTTGAGAAGCTTCTTGCCAAGACCTTCATAGTCAATAAGATAACGCATCGCCAAGCGTACTTTTTCCTTAGCAAAAATGGGATTTGTCGTATTAAATCCCCAATACATCATGGTTGGTTCTAACACTTTTTCGATTTTAATATCTGTTGTTTTTTGCAGATCTGCAAGATCTTCAGGGGCCAAATTACGGGCAACATCAATATCATGCTTTTGTAACAACAAACGTTGTGTGCCTGACTCCACAACATGGCGAATGAGAATCTGCTTTAGTTTCGGGGATTGTCCCCAGTAGTGAGAGCTTGCACGTAACAAAAGAGCTTCTCCAGGGCGCCAACTGCTTAACTGATAAGGACCAACACAAGCAACATGACTCTTCAAATACTGATTTCCAAAATCGCCATCTTTTTCGTGCTTCATAATCATCTTACGATCAAGCAAAGCTGTTGCTGGACTTGCAACAATATTATTAAGAATAAGCTCTGCTGGATAAGGCTTATCAAATTTCATCACCACTGTTTTTTCATCAGGGGCTTGCAAAGCATCATCAACATTTTGCTCTGTAATTCCATATTCATTAAAAATTGCCGCATTGATCATCTTTAATTTGACAATCCGCTTCATACTCCAAACAAGATCATTGGCATTGGCTAATCTCCCATCATTAAACTTCAAACCATCACGCAAATGAAAAGTAATCACCGTACTGTGATCATCCCCTGAAACATCCCAATGTGTTGCTAAAGCGGAAACTATTTTAGCAGGATCATCCGTTGCGGTACTAACCAAACTATCACAAACATTGCGAACAATTTCACCTCCATAAACATCATTAAGTTGTGCGGGATCAAATGTACTAATTGCATCGAGATTCCAAGCCATCACAAGGGTATCTGCGGGAGTTTTTGCTGAAACCTGTTGTGCAACCATCCCCAGTGCTATAAAAGCAGAAACAAGAGAGCTGCTATTCTTTAATATTTTTTTCTTTAAGTTCATAAACTTTCCCCTTTATTTTTTATCAATGAATGATGCTCAAATGACATAGCAAATTTATAATTATAAAAATTGAACAAATACGTTCTAATTGCTTATACAAAGTCATCCACTTTATAAATTCACTGACTTAAGTTTCAATCAAACCATAGCGAACATGCACTATATGTTTTGCTAACTAGTATCACATTTTTTTCATAATATCTCTTTGCATACAACAATACGCTATATCAGCCCCAATAAATTATCAAAATGATAAATCCTGTATCCCCCCAGAAAACGGTAAGCTTTTTAAAGAATCATTGCGCAAAGATTTATAAACTCACTGTTTTATTCTTTTAGGGTGTATTTAAAATAAATATGCAAATTTTAAAAACCGTCATCCTCCTCAAACACTCAATTTCAAGATACGACGCATCTTTACTACATGATCAAAACTGCCTCGAAATAGTAAAAAAATATAAGAAAATATTTTTTCTACCATAAAAAGCCGCTTAATCTTTTGAAAATTAAGTATCAAAAATTTTACGTTTTTACCAACAAAACCAAACACGTTAATAACGATAAAGAAATAATGAGAAAAGCCATTCCTTACAAATTTTGTCTTCTGAGAGATAAAGCTTGCAATAAAAGAATGCACACAAAAATGCCCTTTCTCATTGATAAAAACAAAATTCATTATACGATTTTCCCCAAAGACATTACGAATATAAATCCTTTTAAACTTTAAAATGTGCATCATTGCTTTTTCGCTATAAAAATAAAATAGCAAACAATATACCGCAATAAAACTCTCGTTTCCAACAGCAAAATACAGAGGTTCAATTCAGCAATGTAGCGTATACAGCTCTGCCTGAGCTTAAGCATCCTCCCCAAAACTGGAGCTCACACACAGCAAAATTACTCTCTAATGGAAAAAAGTTATCAGATAATAAAATCTAACACAAGCAGCTTGAGTCATTTAATTTCAATTTTTCCTAACTGCATTTTGTTTTATATTGCTTAGGCAAGTATTGAGCAAGCGACCATCACACAAATAAACTAACAGTCATAAAATCCAAGCAAAATATAATAATGCAATACCACCACCACATCTAAAGATGACTTTGTATTAATCAATAAACATGAATAGAATATTCATTCCTTATCATAACGGCCATAAAATTAACGGAAATAAAAATACCTCTTCTCAATCATTTCAAACGCCAAAAGCTGTTGCTGTATTTAAGAATTGGCAAAAAGAAGAATGGTGATTGATAATGTGAATCTTTGTAAAGTAAAAATGAGAGGACACAATCATATCTTATACATTCACAAACACCATCGAGTATTTAGAAATTCTTCTTTTTAAAACCCATAAATGAGCAATAAAATAATATTCTGTTTTGTTTGAATGATTTAGATCCCATAATCACGCAACATAACACGACCACATCCAAAAGCAATAATGCAACAACAAACATCTTAAACAATGAAAAGACTATTTTTGTTTTTTGAGCATGATTTGCTTTCAACATAAATAGCTTAAATATATAAACATCTGTTTACATCATTGCAAAGGATATACTCTTTAGAGCATATCATTGAAGTTTATTACTAATTTTTTCAAATGAAAAATGAACAAAAAACACCTTTATCTACCTATCTTCAATCAAAATCTAATTTTTGTACAAAATCATAGTTTAACTCTACGGCATTCTTCCATATAGAGAAAAATTTTTAAGTATAAGCTCTTTGAATACAAATCGTTAACCATGAATAAAGCAGGAATTTTATCCATCTTGATAATTTATAAAACCCTGCAGCGTTAACTCTGTCTATGAATTGTAAAAAATTCTGTTTTCTATATCATCGGATAAAAAATTGAAATTATTTATAATATTGTTTAAAAATTTTAATTGATTTGCATTGTTTGGCAATAGCTCACATTTTAATCACTCGTCGCTTAATTTTATCTTTAATCTTATCATAGGAACAAAAAACTTTTTTGTTTTATTTTTTTAGTTTTGTTCTTCATTTATTTCAGAAAGTCCATTTAAAGTCACAATATTTTTTTGCTTGAAAGATATCTTATATAGATTGCACAAAGATATTATTTTTAAATATTCACTTTCTACAGCGAATATGAGTGCCATCATATATGAGCATTTTCTTTATCTTAAGAGTTTTTTTGTCTTGCACAACTGTTAACAGTTTTTGAAAACTTATCAGCATTTATTACCTCCCTCTCACGGATGATTTTATTCTTTTACAAAAATTTTTACTTAAAATTTTAAGAGGAAATATATCAAAAAGTTTATTGTAAAAAAAACTGACATGTTGTTCAACTAAACATATCGTCTACAGAATTCAAAACATTGATTTATAATGATAATTCACTATTTCGTATGTTGAATAAGAATCCCAAATATCGTAGGATTCTCTCATTTCAAACCTGCTCATCTTGAATCAACTAAAACCACTCATTTGCACGTCACAAGCAGGATGAGTGTGTGGGTAAAACTGTATAAGAAAGGAATAAAAATGGTTCTTATGAATCGTCTTAATGCAAGGGCTGTCGCAACATTGGGAGCTGGCAAATATAATGATGGTGCCGGCTTATTACTTCATAACTGTAAAGATGCTGGTACCCTATAAGTTTTATATTATTCATAATCGAGAGGCTTTGCCGTTATACCATTTGCAGGAACCATCAGACATTAGGTGGAATGTGTCTTGAGAGATGCCTTTTTAAAACAAACTCGTAAATTGACACCAATAAGCGTATTATGGATGTTATCTTTAAGTGAGGAATATCGCTCTATTAAAGAACGTGAGACATAAAAGCGTGAAGCAATGTGTAAACTCCATTATTAAAAAGATATTGACGTAGATGCTTTTGAAAGTTTTAAAGCCAAACTAAAAGAAAATGGTGAAGTAAGTGGCTGCTTTGTACCTACTTCACATTATTCTCCTCTATACACTTTATGGAATTAATACTCATCCATCTTAAAAAAGTTAAAAGACTTACAGATCTTTCTTCAAAAATAGCATTGCATTGCAAATATAAAACTTACAACACCCTTTCAACGAGGCAAAAATAATAATTGGAACTAAACCAATCTCACTCTCATTATTTTGCAAAAATATCAGAATTGTTTCAAAGCTCATTAGAAAAATTTCTGCATTCAGCCTCGAATAATTATATACTGTAATCTGCTGCTACAATATACAAAATGCTTAAAATATTAATGCACATAATTTTTTATTATTTATGGATACGTATATATATTGTCTATTATCATTTATTATCTTGATAAGAAAATTATTTCCTTATCTAAAAATAATTACTATATTTTTCTAAAATATATCATGACTACTAGGATGATTGGGTAAAATAACTTTATTTATTAAAGAATTATTTTCTTTACTAAGAAATAAATCTGATGAAAAATAGTAGAATATGAGTAAAAGATGTTTATCATTGAACATATCTACATTTAGATGTTTTTACAACAGATAAAAAAGTTAATAATATATAACATATTAAAAAGGAATATTTTATATTCATTTTTATAATTTACATAAAATGATAATATTCATAATTATATTTTTTGTATATATTATAGTTAAAATAAAAAATAATATTATTTACCTTAAATGTAGTTTACTATTGATATTTATTAAATTAATAAATTTTATATTAATTTATAATTCATTAGTTTTAATATAACTTTTATAATTTAATTGTATAATTTATGAATAAGATTTTTAAAATTTTGTTTATAAATTATTTCTAAGATATGTTTTATAAAAAACTAAATATAATAAATTTCTCTTTGCCAGATATTATCTTTCGTTAAAATACAAAAAGCGAGATAAAATAATTTATATTATTACTATTTGTGTTATATCTTTCTCATGCAATGTAATACAAAACTTCATTTAAGAATCAGAACTACCCTTTCTCGAAATGAATGAGAGGGATATTTTTTTTAACGGTAAGGGCTACAAAGGATGCAATCAGCACTTTCAAAAAACCACCAGCCAAAAAACCTAATGAACTTATTAAAACTGTCAGCAAAGGGACCTGAACCATATAAGCTACCCATGGTATTCCAAAAGAATAGACAATCCCAATGCCACCCACAGTATTTATTACAAATAATATTATAAAATTTAATCGTTTCCAAAATAACTCAACCATAAAGCCAATGAAAAATGCAGCAAATGGAAAACTAATCAAATAACCACTCGTAACTCCTAAAAAAACACTAATTCCACCACGACCACCAGGCAATAGAGGTAAACCAATCGCAATAAGCACAAGAAAAAGAAGTGATGCTAGAGCTCCCCTTTTTGCTCCAAGTATAGATCCTGCCAACATCGGAGCCATAGATTGAGCTGTAATAGGTACCCCCAGCAAAAAAGGAAAATAAATAGGAGGGAAAAGACTTAAAACAGCGTAAATCGCGGCAAATAAAGCAATATAGACTAAATCTTTTGTATTCACTGGATTATTCCTTCATTATGGAAAAGCTTTATTTATTGTTGTAATATTAATCAAAAATATCAGCTTTATAAAAGCAAATTTTTGATACCTTAGATATAGAAAAAATATTATAATAATTTGTTTTAATAATATTACTGATATAAATCATCTTATATTCTACAATGTTTAATGATATCATAAATAAATATAGTTAAAATCAATGGACTTATAATGAAATAATATATTTATTTTAACTTATTATTATTTTTTTCAAATGTACCGCATTATAATATTACATTCAAAATAAACACTTTTTTCTTTTAATGAATAAGAAAAATAGATCTTTTAATCGCGAGTACAAAAAAGGATACAATCAATACTTTCAAACAATCCCTTATCAAAAAACTGATGAAGCCATAAAAAAAACTTTAATAAAGAGACTTTTTTCCCCCACAGCATTTATCACAAACAACGTTATAAAATTTAACCGCTGCCAAAACAATTCTATCACTAAACCAATAAAAAATGCAGCAAATGGAAAACTTATCAAATAACCACTCGCAACTCCATAAAAAAGCACTAATTCCATCACAACCATCAAGCAATAAAGGCAACCCAATCGCAACAAGGAGAAAAAAGGAGCGACGCTAAAGCACCTCTTTTGGCCCCAAAGATGGACCCTGCTAACATCGGAGCCATAGATTGAGCTTTTAATAGGTACCCCCAAGCAAAAAAGGACGATAAATAGGAGGGAAAAAACCAAAAACAGCATAAATAGCAGCAAATAAAGCAATATAAGCTAAATCTTTTGTATTCATTTGATTATTCTTTCATTATGAGACATCTTGATGATTATGAAATACTGCATCAACAATATCAGCCATCATAAGAGCGCGCCTCTAATGCCTCAGCTATTTCTGAAGCCATTCTTATGGTTCGTATAATTAAAGGTATTGCAAGAGCAACAATGTTAGTATTAAGTCCGCGTGCTTGTTGTGCTTCACGTACCTCATTAAACTTTTCGCTCAAAAGAGGAATAAACCGGATAGCCATAGAGATAACCATACTCACTTTTGATGGATTTATACCAAAGCAACAAAAGGGCTGAAGCCCTGCTTCAATTGCGTCCACCATATCTGAAACTTTTGTTGTGAACGAAATAAGGGATGATAAAGAAAAGAGGATAACAAGACGTAATATGACCTCAACTCCCGTAAGCCAACTATTAAAAATAGTTTGAAATACTAATAAAAGAACTAAAAGCAATCCCATTGATTTAAGCTGCTTTATCACAGTTTTAAAAGGGACCTTGGCAACTCTATAGAATAAGGCAACAAATAATAAAAAGAGTGCAAGAAATAATATAGATGAAACCATTATTATAGTGGTCCCACATACTGTAAGAAATAATAACTTAACCCCAGGACTAAGCCTATGAATAAATGTATCCTTTGGAATATATAAACCGATCATGACATTCTTTTTATATATTCCTTGATCGCAACAAAAGGGACATCATCAATTGCTATTTCCCCCTTATCAAAAACAAGTACTCTATCAAAATTTTTCAAAAATTCCAAATCATGCGATACAACAATCGCCGTTTGTGGTAATTCTTCTATTACTTTCGTAACACGATGCTTATTGCGCAAATCAAGTAATGTCGTTGGCTCATCAAAAATAATGTAATCTGGTTTCATTGCAACTACACCCGAAATCGCAATGAGTTGTTTTTGCCCATCACTTAATAAATGAACGGCATGATTTCTAAAAGCTTCAAGCTCATAGCGCTGCAAAATTTCATCTACACGCTTCTTAATTTCATCTTTATTAAGCTTTAAATTTTTGAGACCAAAAGATAAATCCTCTTCAACTAATGGTAAAACAATCTGATTATCAGGATTTTGAAAAACAAATCCAACTTTACGCTTTACTGCTTTCGCATCGCGTTTGGTATCAAGCCCATCAACGCTTACAAAACCATGAGATGGTAATTGGAGCCCATTAATAAGACGAACAAATGTACTTTTTCCAGAACCATTTGCACCAATAACGGCGATGCGACTTTCGGTAAGTTGTACAGTAATATTTCTTAAAACACACAAATCATCAAAAACTTGTGTTACCTTATCAAATTTTATGATCCCCAAGGTTTATTCCAATCAATCCCTTTGATTAGCTCTTCTTTCGCTATCGTTTCAGTTTATAACCTAAAAGTAAAAACAAGCACCATAGAGGAATAATAATGACTGCCAAACTCATATCAGGCATCTGCACTGGAATATATGACCTGAGAAAAGATGCCTTTATTCCTATCATCTCAAACAGTTGAGCTATGAATCCATTTTGTCCAAAACCACTTATAAACATTATACAAAATAATAAAGCAAGAAAGCATAAGCAAAAATAGTTAGCGTAAGGATATAAACCAAAAGCATAAATAAACGGCTCTTTTTTGTCCTTATGCGCCTTTCGAAACTTCAAATGAACAATAACAATAATGCCCCAAGTAATAACTGCTGCTGCTGTAGCAAGAGCCATGATCCGCATAAAACTATTATTGGGAATAAGAGTATTAACGATGATAATAATCGCAGTACAGATTGATGAAAATAGGATAGCAACATAAGGCACGCGTGCAAAATTAAGTTTACTAAAAATATGTGGTGCATTTTTTTGTACAGCTAAACTGTAAAGCATACGACCATTAGAATAAATACCACTATTATAAACTGAAATAGCAGCCATAATAACCACAAAATTCAAAATATGGCCCGCAGCTGGAATTCCTATCGCCTCAAAAATTGTTACAAAAGGACTACCATTTTCCTCAATCATATTCCATGGATTGAGCATCATAATAACACTAATAGAACCAACATAAAAAATTACAATTCTCCACATAACCTTACGAATAGCTGTGGGAATTATTTTTGTTGGATTTGAAACTTCTCCAGCAGCAATACCAATCAACTCTGTTCCCCCAAAAGAAAACATCACCACACATGTAGCTAAAATAACTCCCTCTATCCCATAAGGGAAAAAACCACCATATTCCCAAAGACGATGAATGCCTACTTGATATCCACCTATTCCAGTGACAATAAGAAAAATTCCAAAAATAATCATACCAACAACGGCTGTAACTTTAATCAAAGCCAAACCAAATTCAAATTCACCGTAAAAACGAACATTCAACAAATTGATCAATGTCACACACACAAGAACAATAAAAGACGACTTCCAATGATCAATCAAAATCCAATGATCTAAATAAAATCCGACCACTGTAAGTTCGGTCATACTGACGAGAATATAAAGAAACCAATAATTCCAACCTGTTATAAAACCTGCTAAACTTCCCCAATATTTATAAGCAAAAAAACTAAAAGCACCTGATGTTGGTTCTTCTACTGACATTTCACCAAGCATTCGCATGATAAAATAAATAATAAGTCCCCCGAAAAGATAAGCGAGAATAGTCGAAGGACCCGCCAATTTTATAGTTTCTGTTGAACCATAAAAAAGACCCGTTCCAATAACGCCTCCTAAAGCAATCATTTGAATATGACGATTTTGAAGATTACGTTTTAATTCATTGTTCTTTTTGTTAAACATCACGCCTCATTACTTTTGTTGAGCCTAACCTCAACTTTTATCGAAAAAATTACGCACCTTTTTTCAAAAAGTACAACACAAACGTCAACTTATTTTCTTGTAATAATGCAACTCCTTATTTTTCTATGCATTACACGTATGTCCTGTTAAAATTTTAAGAAAAAATATGCTCCGCCTTTTATTTAAATTAATGACCTTCATTTTCGTTACACTAACAATTATAGCATTGGTCATTGACAACGCACACTCTGTAATCACATCACATTGGACAATAATCCCCCTTAATAAAATTTTAGCAAGCCTTCTGCAAACAGATATCTACAGCCTTAATCAATCTCTATGCAAGATAATGCCTGATTTTCTGTCCTCAATTTGCATTACTCTCACTTATTTACCAGCATGGTCTATCTTTGGTGCTTTAGCAATAGTATTTTATATCTTAACTTACGAAAAACAAAAGCCTTTTCATAACATAGCATATACATATAACGACGAATATATTTAATCTTGAAAAAAAACTTCTAGAACTCACTGTACTATACACAACAAATATAGCTTAGAGCACCTCACTCTATCAAAACAACTGAAAATTACTTGATCATAAAAATGGATTACAGCTCTTTATTATAAATATATACCCTCACTTATGATTTCTATAGATAATGATAACATCACTCCATTTGCAATAATTCAAAGAAATTAGCGAATAAATCTAATACCTTATTCCACCTATAAAAAACTCTGTACAGAAAAAGTTGAAATATATCAAAATCCCTAGATTCTTCTATAGCTTTTGCTTTATACTCTATAAAAACCTTTCTTACTTCAGCACTAAAAACCACGTGTAAAAAATGCCTTCTAATAGCAGCACACCTTATACGATTGAAAATTTTTGAAATTAATGAGGAAGCTTATAAAAACTGTTCTACATATTAAAAAAATGCATACTTGCTTTTATACATACTTTTAGCTATTACCCTCAGATTAGTTTTTGTCTCATTGACTTACAAACCTATGCCGCATTAGCTCAGTTGGTAGAGCACATCATTCGTAATGATGGGGTCGCTGGTTCGAATCCGGCATGCGGCACCATTTTTTATATTTAATATATTGAAATATATAGATTTTTTATTTAATCAGTAATTTTCAGACCACCTTTTAGTCTACCTCTTGTGGTTTATACAATTTTACTTAATTTGTTGTTATTTGCTCCGTATTTTTCTTTGGAGTAAATGCTAAGATCTCTTTTTTTCTCCATCTTACTGCTCTCCCTAGTTTATAAGGTTGAGGAAACTCCCCTTGAAGCACCCAATTGCGAATCGTTGTTGTGGAGACACTAAAAAGCTGTGCACATTCACGGGTTGTTACATATCTATCACCATCATCAAATATCATCTCATTACCTTTCTCTTTTTCATGTTACCTAAATGGGCGGGAATGCTGGGAGGAGAGAGGCACCCCCATAATATCAAGCAGCTTGTGTCGAGACCTTCTTCATGTCTTGCTCTATTTTCTCTAAAAAGACTTCAACAGCCTGATTGATCTGTTCAATTTGTTTCTCATCGCGCTCTACGCGTTTGATTTTCATGCGCAAGTGATCTGATCAGCCTACAAAGTTTGGATTATAGCTCATGAAATCACACCATTTTCGTCCAGTGCAAGCCATTTGGAATTGCATCTGTGCGATATATTCAAGCTTTATATTGTCATAAATAAAAAAACGAAGATGGGTTGTTGATTGTGGACATTTGACTTCGATTAAACCGTCCTCTCCAATGAACCCATCAGGACTAGCCCCCGCCATTTCCATTTTTGGGTGTGGAATAAAACCGCATCTTGTGACATTGGTGTCATAAATGAATTCATATTCTCTCAAGGCATTCTCTTCATGTTCAATGCCCCATTGCATAGCAGGTGTTGTATAAAATTGGCTTATTTCCCCTATTAAGCGTTCTGTCATGAGTTTCGTTTTGTAATCTTCATATTTGCTCGTAGGCAATCCTTTAGCTGTTTTACTCAGTACGTTGTAAACGTTTGAAGCAGTGACTTTTCCTAAGCGCGCTTGGAACCATTCTGCTGTTCTTTGTTCCATATCACACCGCCGTTCTTTGTTCTTGTGGTCCATATTCGATATCTTGGACGTGAAATACTCGGCATCTTGTATAGGTGCCTCTATTTGCTTTTGTTGTAGGAAAGATTGTTCTTTTTCATGCTGTCTCTTTTGCAAAACATCCAAAATCCTTTGTGCTACTTCATCAGGAAGATCTTCAAGCCTGTCGACTTGTGCATAATCAAGCACTTTTTCTTCTTCTGTTTGAGTGATGTTTATTAATTGTTTGATTTGCATAAGCACATCATAAGAAACTAACTTCGTTTGTACGTTATGGTTTGTTTCATTGATACGTTTTGCTTCATCTTCTTCATAAATACCGGAAAGCCCGAAAGCATAGCGAGCACATTGTATAGTGGCTTTATGGCGCAACATACGGGCTGGGTATTTTTGCCAAGTGTCACTTTTTTGTTCGCATTCTTTGAGATATTCGGTGACTTCGATAGGGTCTTTAATGCCTTTGAGACGAATAGCACATTTGATAGCAATGAGATTCCCGTCTTTATCGAGTTGATCTTGAAAGGTCATCCCATCAAATTGAGGATTAGACTTAATGATCTTAATCCATCCATCAATAGAAACAACGGGTATGATACCGCCGCCTCTTTTAGGGAGTGCATAGATTTCTTTTGTTAATGGGTTAAGACCATAAGTATTGGCAACAGAGATAAAAGCAGCGAATTCTTCATCAGAGAAGTTATGATTGATACATGTTTTGATAATTGTCTTTCGAAATTGATCATGAGAAAACCCATATTTGCTAGCCATGGTTGTTAAAGGAGAATTTGTCATGTTGGTTTCCTTGATTTGCGTGCAATTCACCCGTGGCGTGAATCACGCTGGTGTTTAAAAGTTGGTTGGTTGTTAAATTTTTATGTCTTGAGGAATTCTCGTGTTTCCGCGAATATTAGCTAATCCACGAATTTCGGCATTTCTAAAGATCTTGACTGCGTCATAAATGCGAGCACTATCATAAACTTTTGCATCTCCAAAAATCTCAACATTTCCATAATTAATATCATCCTCATACGTGAAATTGGAGCATGATATAATGACATCACCATAAACTTTAGCATTGTTATAAATGAGAGCAGGACCACAAATTATTGCGTCCCCATATACACGAGCATTATCGTAAACCTTGGCACTATTCTTTATTCGTGCATTCTCAAAAACTGCTGCGTCACCATAAATGCGTGCGTCATCACAAACTTTTGCATAACCATAAACATTGGCATCACAACAAACCTCTGCATTGCCATAAACACGGGCATTGTCATAAATTTTTACACGCCCAAAAACCTTGGCATCGTCATCAACCCAGCAATTAGCTTCATGAGAGAGGTTGCTTTCACTTGCAATAAAACCGCGCCGCGGTCCCCTTTTTTGACATGCCCAAAATCTTTTAATGCACGAATACGGTAGAGAGCCCATAACTTCCATTTTCTCATCAGTTAGTTCGTATTTCTTTTCCATTAGTTTACTCCAGTGGATATTCTGCTATTACCGCCAATCCATTCGTCACAACGTAAATCCGCATCACCGTAAATTTTTACATTTCCGTAAATGTGCGTATTACCGCCAACTTTTGCATTTCCATAAACGCTTGCCTTATCGTAAACATATGATTTATAATAAACATGAGAATTGCCATAAACATGTGCATGATCAAAAACTTTAGTGTCACCGTAAACGTATGCATCACCGTAAATTTCCGCATAATTGTAAACGTATGCTTCATCAGAAACGAGTGCATCTCCATAAACCCGCGCATCACCATAAACATAGGCATAACCGGAAATATGTGCATTTTGATAAACACGAGCATTATCATAAACCCTAGCATAATCTCCAACCCAACAATTGTCATCATGGCTAAGATTTCTTTCAGTCTCTACAAAGCCACCAAGATCACCTTTTTTAATATCTCCGAAATTCTTTAATGCGCGGATACGGTGAAGTATTATTTTACCAACTTTAATTGTCTCATCAGTCAGTTCATATTTCTTTTTTATCATAATAACCTCCTCTTAATGCATGCTTTGTCTTTTAAGCTCTTGAGACAGCAGCCCCATACCTTTTGTGGTGATTTTTGCGCAAGGAATGACCTTTTCTATTCCATTTTCGGTTTGAAGTGTGATAGTTGGACAATCCATAAGTTTCTTTTGGATTTTGTCTTGATAAGGAAGCAAATTTCCACCT
>NZ_JBHIQU010000019.1:0-20541 GCF_042196725.1 Bartonella sp. AC158YNML | reverse complement strand
AACAACAAAAGCACGCGCGCTCTTAGGAAAACAACGTCATAAAACGCAAAATAGACCAGCAATGGATTGGAAAGATGCACTGCCTTTTATCAAACGCTTTGTAAAACACAAAACATAAAATATCTGGCTTTGCATTTGCTTATCCTTACAGGCGCTCTCTCTAGCTCTTTACGTCATATTCATAAAGACCAAATTTATAATGATATATGGACTATCCCTGCTGAAAATATGAAAGAAAAGCGCGATGCTACAACAAAATTTCGCGTACCTTTATCATCAGAAGCACTAAAAGTAATTGTCGAACACATGGTCGAAATGATGACAGTTGATCATTGAACCCACATCCTATCATACCAACAACTTCCAAATCAAAATGATCTTGCTAACCCTATAGTTCTCCTGTCTATAAACTAATACAATCTTCTAGTTAATGAAATGTGCTACCTTCCATCGGTGATCGCCATTTTCAGTTCATGTAACGCAATACAAATAGCTTTTAGATAAGCTCTAACATGCCCCTAATCGCTATTATCGCTTGCTAAATTAAGAGAAATTTAAGTTATAAATCTTACTCTCACCTTCTCTATCCATTTCTCCCACCAGGGTTGAAATAGATTTTTTATTCTTAACTCTCTTTTTATGCCAATATATGTACTTCATTTGAGAAACTTTCTGATAGCTCAGCTTTCAACACTGCCCATTTTGTGGTATTGTGTAAAAATCTCTCTTTTTAATGTTAACATAAAAATCTTGAGACAATTATATAAATTAAGCTACAGTTTTCTACTTTCTGTTGAAAAAAGCAGATATAATTTTTATCAAAAAAGCTTTTTTCTAGGAAATGTTCTATGTACATTCAAATAGAATCCTAAAGCTCTTTATTAAACCTTATAAAGTTCTTTGAAAATGATATTAATATCGTAATATAACCCTAAAAATAAAATCTGCCCTTTCCTTTTTCATCAAAAGCGGTAAGTAAATTACCGTATATCGCTTACATAAAGGGGAAAACACAATGCTTAAAGAATTCAAAGAATTTGCCCTAAAAGGTAATATGATTGATCTTGCTATCGGTGTGATTATAGGGGGTGCTTTTGGTAGCTTGGTCAACTCAATTGTCAATGATATTTTTATGCCAATCATTGGACTGATTACAGGTGGGATTGATTTTTCTAATATGTTTATTCAACTTGCTGGCGAAAAACAAGCAACATTGAGTGCCGCCAAAGCAGCTGGAGCAACCATTAGCTATGGACACTTTATTACTTTACTTATCAATTTTCTCATTATTGCTTGGGTTCTTTTTTTATTCGTTAAGGCTATGAATAAAATTCGTAGAAAAGAAGAAGAAAGCCCCAAAAAAACGTCTTCAGAAGAACAACTTTTAATAGAAATTAGAGATCTTTTGGCTAAGAAAAAATAATTTTATGCATGATTAACCTCATGGAACACGAGGAAAAAACATTTCCACAGTTGTTCCATGGTTTGGTTTTGAGAACAGTAAAAATTGTCCTCCTCTTTCTTCCACCATTGCTTTACACATTGGGAGGCCTAAACCTGTTCCCATAAAAGCGCTATCACCAGATCGGCCATCTTTGCGCTCTACTTGGCCATAAGGTTGCAGTGCCTGTATAATCTCTTCTTCGCTCATCCCTATACCATTATCGCTCACTGAAATTTTTACACGTTCTTTTCTATAAGAAACGTGAACAATAATCTGCCCACCCAATGGCGTAAAACGAATGGCATTAGAGAGAAGATTCCATATAATCTGGCGAAACACTTGTCGTGATACAGGAATAAATGGAACGTGAGGTGGAGCAACAATACGCATGATAATGCCGTTCTGATTAGCTTGAGTTTCAAGAAAAGCGATCGTCGCACGTAAACAAGATATCACATCAAATGTTTCAGAAATAAGGGAAGTATCAATCTGGTTATCGGAATCAGAATAATTTATCTTCGAGCACTCTAGTAATTGATTAATCAGCGATAATATATGTTTTCCAGAGGAAATAATATCGCGTAAATATCCATGATAGCGCTCATTTTCTATCGAACCAAAACGGCCTTCTCTCATAATTTCTGCAAAACCAATAAGAGCATTCAAAGGTGTTCGTATTTCATGAACAACTCCAACGATTTTATCCTCTTCTGCTTTTTTTTCTCCTGATGGAACTGTTTGTGTTATATCACGCAACATAACAGCATAATTGCCTTGCTTTGCCAAAAATACAATCGTTATCAAAACGGTTATATTTTTATGATTTTTCGTCATTAAATCAGCGCTTTCACTGCGATTTAAAACCTGATTTTTCCCCTCTATACGGATTGATTTAAAATATTTTTCAACCAAAGGTTGGCTTTGCAAAGTAAATAATGAAGAGAATGGCTGTCCTCGTAGTTCATTTATTTCATAACTCATTAATGCTAAGGCTGCCCTACTCGCTGATTGAATAAAGCCCTGTTTATCCAACCATAAAACACCATCAGTTGCTGTATCCAACAATGATAAAACTGCAGCTGGCTCTTTTATGAGAGCCTGTTCTATAGCATTTACCGACAATGTCTGTGCATATGGTAACTGAATAGCTGTCTCTTCAAAAAAATTCTCTTCTTCTTTTTCTGATGAATTCAATTCATCACGCAATTGCTCGGCAATCTCACGAAAAGCTGATCGTTCTATCTCAGAGAGACACGGCATTTCCGTCTTCAGCTTTTCATCTCTTTTTTCTTGGACTTTTTCTCGTACTTTTAAAACACCAAAGCCGCAAAATCCCTTAAGCTTCTTTTTAACATCAAAAATTGGTAAAGCAGATAACTCAACATCAAGCCATTGTGAACAGCCATCAACAGGCCATTGAACAATCTCTTCATTCCAAGGTACAGCCGCTTCAATAAAACGGCTAAGAATCCGATACCGCTCATCATTAAATTGATAAGCAAGATCATGAAAACTACATCCTAAAATAGAGGAAGAGAGAGGCCCAACAACTTCAGCTAGCTCTTTTGAGACTTCACAAAACAAACCATTGCTATCAATTTTCCACGTAAAAGGTCGCGGTAAAAGCTCTGGTGTAAAACGAAAAGCTTCTTGCTTACATTTTAATTCATTTGTATTTAACTTCAACTCATCTTCTTTTAATGGCATAACTAAAACTAAAAAAGTATTGGATTTACTCTCAAACGAATAATGCTAATCTTTTACAAGTACCTTCTCTGGTTACAATACTCTGACATCTTGTATCAATTGTCTGTAGCAAAATTTTGACTGCTTCACCAACAAAACAAAAATAAAAAGAATTCCCTAACACTGTTACTTATTCACCTATTAAGGTAATAAGATTTGTCACCTTAATAGGAACATGATCCTCACATAAAATAGTCACCAAAAAAAGAATACACTTAATTTTGCGCATTCATGCGCCTGTTTTAAAGAGATATATCCACGATCCCCAAACTTATTTACGACGTCCCCCGTAAATGGTGCGCTATAAAGATCACCATAGAAGATATCAAAGCATTGTGTATTACCATTTTATACTTACGCAAAAATCAGCTAGCACCATCATTATACTTTCCAGCTCCTCATGTTGCCAATAGTTTTTGGCATTTGAATGCCCTCATCAGAGGCATTTAAATTCCTTTTTTAAATGTTTTTTACCCATACGCTAACTTAACTTATGATATACAAAAAAATGGTTTTGACTATTCAACATGGAATAGATTTGAAATGAAAAAATCTTACGATATTGGAGACTTTTATTCACACAAATAATGATAAACTACCATTATAAATCAGTATATTGCATGATAAAAATCCGAAATTAAAAATTTCTTTTTCAAATAAAGTCTCGTAAGAATATCTTTCTTGCACTGACAGTATCAAATGATAATAAATTCAGCGTAGCGCTTTAAAGCACCCAACGCAACAGACCTTGTATATTGGATACTCTTCTTATGATATTCTCCATAATCGCCCAAAGACCTTTTTTTCATTAAAATCGCGACAGAAAAAAACAAAAAATATATCACCACACTACTTGACTCAAGAATCTCTCTGTAAATAGAATAGAAAACAAACATCACCGGTCTTCATATAAAGATTTGTTTAATTTCTTTACATTCCAGATCATCGAGAAAACTAAAAATATCTTACAATCTCCTTTGATATCAGCCTGTTTACTTCATCAGCAGTTTTAATACAAAAAATCACTTTTGCTTTATAACTCTCTACTCAATTTTTTAATAATTATAAAAGATAAATACGTGTAGCCCATTTTCTCTGAAAAAATAAAACAAGCACATTTTAATAATGACTGTCAGACATTTTAAAAATTTCCCATTTTAAAATGTGCTTGTTTATTTCCCTTCATTGAGTAGAATTTCACGTTTTCCAACATGATTAGCGGCTCCAACAATGCCTTTTTCTTCCATCTGTTCGACAAGAGAAGCTGCTTTATTATAGCCGATTGAAAGTCGACGCTGAATATAAGATGTTGAACATTTTCTATCACGCATAACAATCTTTACAGCTTGATTATAAAGTCCCTCACCCTCTTCATCAAAATTTTCGTCCTCAGAAACTCCAACCGTTGAATCAGCAGAAGCATCCTCTTTGTTATCGTCTTCATTATCCGTTACCGTTGCTAAATAATCAGGTTTTCCTTGCATTTTAAGATGTGCAACGATGGATTCAACTTCTTCATCAGAGACAAAAGGGCTATGAACGCGCACGATGCGCCCACCACCTACCATATGAAGCATATCCCCCTGACCTAAAAGCGTTTCAGCACCTTGTTCACCCAAGATCGTACGACTATCAATTTTTGAGGTTACTTGAAAAGAAATGCGGGTAGGAAAGTTCGCTTTAATTGTCCCTGTGATAACATCAACAGAAGGACGCTGCGTTGCCATAATAAGATGAATACCTGCCGCACGCGCCATTTGCGCTAAGCGCTGAATGGCATTCTCTATTTCTTTCCCTGCCACCATCATAAGATCAGCCATCTCATCAACAATCACAACAATATAAGGAAGCTGCGTGAGATCCATGGCTTCTTCATGATAAAGCATTTCCCCTGTTTCCTTATCAAAGCCCGATTGTACAGTACACATGATCGTTTCGCCTTTTTGAGCTGCAAGTGCAACGCGTGCATTAAAACCATCAATATTACGCACACCTAACTTAGCCATTTTGCGATAACGTTCTTCCATTTCACGAACCGCCCATTTTAAAGCTGTTACTGCTTTTTTAGGATCTGTTACAACAGGTGTTAAAAGATGTGGTATGCCATCATAAACAGAGAGCTCTAACATTTTAGGATCAACCATGATCAAACGACACTGCTTTGGTGTCATACGATAAAGAATCGACAAAATCATTGTATTAATTGCAACAGACTTTCCTGATCCTGTTGTTCCCGCAACCAATAAATGAGGCATTTTTGCTAATTCTGCAATGACCGGTTCACCATTAATCCCTTTCCCCAAAGCAAGAGCAAGTTTAAATTCACTTTCACGAAAAGAACGTGTTTGGATTAATTCACGTAAATAAACGGTTTCACGAACCGCATTGGGTAACTCAATCCCGATAACATTACGTCCAGGAATGACAGCAACGCGTGTAGAAATAGCAGACATAGAACGCGCAATATCATCAGAAAGATTAATAACGCGCGATGACTTTACACCCGCAGCAGGCTCAAATTCATACATTGTAACCACTGGCCCTGGATGTACATGGATAACTTCACCCTTAATACCAAAATCTTCCAAAACACTTTCCAAAAGTCCAGCACCACGTTCTAATGTTTCCTGAGGAATCATCGTACCTTCATGAAAAACAGGTTTCTGTAATAAACTGACCGGAGGAAACTCATAAACATCACAGTCAACAGAGTGCATATTTTGCACAAAAGCAGAATCATAATTGCCTAATGGCGCGCGGCTAGATTGGAATATTTTAGTTTTAACGTTTGCTTGCATCACAGACAAATCTTTTGAATTCTTTGTGACATCTTTTGTTACACAATCAACGGTATTATTAGCGATAGTATTATTGCTATTTTCAGTCTCTATACGAGCCCCAGCACCGCTTAACGCCTCAGTATTGTTTAACGCTTCTGCATCACTTTGCGTATGGACACAATCTTCAACAGAAAGCTTAGAATGATACTTTTTAGCCGTATCATTATTTGTATGCATTAAATCAGAAATTTGCTCAACACCTCGCATCCTTTCTGCTGGAGATTCTGATGTAATTGAATCATAGAGTTGTGGAAAGCGGTATTCAAGAACACGATAAAGAGCAGTTATTGACTCATCAAAGGCAGAAGGAATATGAGGTGTAATTTCATTTTTTGTGTCAATCGATGCATCCTCTTTTGAAGTTTGAGTATCCACATATTCAAATATCAAAGATTCACACTCAAAAAATGCATCATTGGAAAGGTGCAAAGCAGGATTCATTTTTTGTAGCACATTTTCTCCTGGTAATTTATGTTCTTGTTTATCCTCCTTAAGCGGAATATTTTCTGGTGACATACCAATAGTCTGTCGTGACAACTGCTGTAAAACTGTTGAATGACAAACTGACGTTTTATTCTCTATTGATTGAGGATTAATGACTTTTTTTGTGGATAGAACATTTTTCGTTTTCTTGTTACAGCGTACAATATCTGTAATTTGTTTTTGATCTTGTTTCGTAAAAATTTTAAACTGTTTTGCAAAAATTGGATCTGTTTCTATACGACGACGCAAAATCTCAACTTCTGGGGTACGCGTAAAACGGACATTTTTTCCGAGGGTAAATGCCTTTTTCCACACTTCCGGATAAGGAAATATCTCGGTAATCTTAATAGATAAATCTTCTCTTGATGCACCTTTTGTACCATCATCAGAAAAAGAAGATGTAGAAATAGATTTTGTTTTCGAATTATGCATGGCACCCAACAAATTTATAGCAATGAGAAAAATAATCTTTTCAAAAAGAATTCATAGAGACTATCGTATGAAGGTTAATAACCTTTTGCTGATAGCTACTTTTCAATAAAAAAAATAATGCCATAATGCATATTCATAATGTTTTTTCTTCCTATTTACGACGTAAATTACCCAGTTTATGGTGTCGTATAGCGCGTATTCCATTCGTTTTGAAAAAAAACTTCATGATAAAAAAGCTTCAAGGAAATTGTCTATACCTCTCTTTCTCTCCCTTTTCATAAAAGAAATTAGTCTCGATAATACAAATAGTTATATAAGCATTGCTCTATTAAATTCTTCATGCTCAATTACCATAATATAATCTAGTTTCTCGCGTTTTTATAAGATTACCCTTGTTATCCTTGTTTAAAAAGGCTTAGACTAAGATAATCATAATGACATAAACACAAATAGAAAAAAGGGAGCCAATTATGTTTAACAAACGGAAATTTTATATCAATGGTCTATGGGATGATCCAAGCACTCCTCACGACTTTGACGTCATTAATCCATCAACAGAAGAGGCTTGTGCTGTCATTAGCCTTGGAAGTACAAAAGATGCCGATAAGGCAATTAACGCGGCTAAAGAAGCGTTTCAAAAATGGAAAACAACGTCACCAAGCGAGCGTCTCGGATTCGTTGAAAAAATTCTAGAAATCTATGAAAAACGTTCCAAAGACATGGCAAAAACCATTTCAATGGAAATGGGAGCACCAATTGATATGGCGCTTAATGCGCAAACTGCAACCGGAAGTTCTCATATTCGCAATTTTATCAAAGCTTATAAAGAGTTTTCGTTCCAAGAAACTTTAATAAAGGGAAATGAGCAAGCCATCCTTCACTACGATCCTATCGGCGTCGTAGGATTAATTACGCCATGGAATTGGCCCATGAATCAAGTAACGCTTAAAGTTATTCCTGCTCTCTTGGCTGGCTGTACCATGGTGTTAAAACCCTCTGAAATTGCGCCTCTTTCTGCTATGCTTTTTGCTGAAATTTTAGATGAAGCAGCACTTCCAGCCGGTGTTTTTAATTTAATCAATGGTGATGGTGCGACTGTCGGCTCTTACCTCTCTGCACATCCAGATTTAGAAATGATCAGCTTTACTGGTTCAACCAGAGCAGGAAAAGATATTTCGAAAAATGCCAGCGCAACTTTAAAAAGAGTCTGTCTGGAACTTGGGGGAAAAGGAGCGAATATTATCTTTGCTGATGCCGACTCAGATGCTATTCAACGTGGTGCACGACATTGCTTTTATAATAGTGGACAAAGTTGTAATGCACCGACTCGTATGCTTGTGGAACAGAGCATCTATGACAAAGCCGTAAAAATAGCTAAAGATATTGCAGAAACAACAAAAGTAGGACCAAACTACCAAGAAGGAAATCATATTGGGCCTGTCGTTTCAAAAAAACAATACGATAAAATTCAAGAACTTATCCAATCGGGAATTGATGAAGGTGCAACTCTTGTTGCAGGCGGAATTGGTTTACCAAAAGGAATGGAACGCGGTTATTATGTTCGTCCAACAGTCTTTGCTGATGTAAAACCTCATATGCGTATTTTTAAAGAAGAAATCTTTGGTCCAGTTCTCTCGATTCTTGCTTTTAGTACAGAAGAAGAAGCCGTCGCTTTAGCCAATAACACTGAGTATGGTCTTACAAATTATATTCAATCACAAGATCGCAACAAATGTCGTCGTATTGCAGCACAAGTACGCTCTGGTATGGTAGAAGTTAATGGACATGGGTTACCCAGTGGAAGCTACTTTGGAGGTGTAAAATTTTCTGGGCGCGCCCGTGAAGGGGGACATTGGGGAATTAAAGAATTTCTTGATAGTAAAGCAATTTCATACTGGTAAGAGAATCTTATTAAAAACTTAATAGGAATCGTATGGTAATACAGAAAATAACGGATGAAGGTGCTCTTGGGCAACGTCTTGACCAGTGGCTCGCAAAACAATACCATAATGTGCTCTCACGTTCACGTTTGCAAGCCCTCATCCATGAAGGCTGTCTTAAGATTGATGGTCATCTCATAAAGGAACCAAAAACAAAATTAAAAATTAACCAAATAATTGAATTGGCAATGCCTGATCTTCGTGATGCAGAACCTAGCGCTGAAGCTATCGCATTGGACATCCTTTTTGAAGATGATCATATCATCGTTATTAATAAACCAGCTGGTCTTGTTGTTCATCCTGGGAATGGCAATTGGACTGGTACGTTGGTTAATGCTCTTATTTACCACTGTGGTAATAGTTTATCTGGTATAGGTGGTGTTAAACGCCCTGGCATTGTCCATCGTCTCGATAAAAATACAAGCGGTGTTATGGTTGTTGCAAAAAATGATCTGGCCCATAAAAGTCTTAGCGCTCAATTTTCTGATCATGGACGTACCTGCGCATTAGATCGACGTTATCATGCCTTGATTTGGGGGGCACCTCACCGTAATGTCTGGACAATTGATGCATCACTTGGTCGTTCGCCCCATAACCGAACAAAGCAAGCTGTTATTCATAGCCAAAATTCTTATGCTCGTCATGCTGTTACACATGTTTCTCTGCTTGAAAAATACGGTACTCATCCAGACTCAACGTCTTTTGCTAGCCTTCTGGAATGTCGTTTGGAAACCGGACGTACCCATCAAATCCGTGTTCATATGGCTCATATCGGACATCCTCTCGTAGGTGATACGGTTTATGGAAATGCTTTTAAAACAAAGTCAAATACCCTTAATCCCATTATTAAAAATGCAATAGATCAATTCAACCGACATGCACTCCATGCTGCAAGTCTTACTTTTGAACATCCTTCTACCGGTAAAGTTATGTCGTTTTCCACACCGCTGCCTCAAGATATGGCTAAACTTATTAAGCATTTTAAAAAAATGAATTGAAACTTTTCTCCTTCTCAAGATTTGACAATAAAATATCTTTTTTTGAACAAAATTCAAAAATATGCTAAAGTGAGGTTACAAGGGTAGTTCGCTATCTGAAACAGAGAATTTGCCTTATCAGGGAATTCAGACAAAAGGAGGGTGCTATATGGCCCATATGAATTTGTTATCAGTAATAACAGGTGATGGCGGTTTAAATCGTTACTTAGAGGAAGTCCGTCGTTTTCCAATGCTTGAACCAAAAGAAGAATATATGTTAGCTCAGCGTTACCGTGAGCATAATGACTTAAAAGCTGCGCATAGGCTGGTAACCAGTCATTTGCGTCTCGTAGCTAGAATAGCGATGGGATATCGGGGCTATGGACTCCCCATTGGGGAAGTCATTTCAGAAGGTAATGTTGGACTCATGCAAGCTGTTAAACGTTTCGAACCAGAACGGGGTTTTCGTCTTGCAACCTATGCAATATGGTGGATTAAAGCATCAATCCAAGAGTATGTATTGCGATCTTGGAGTTTGGTGAAAATGGGGACAACAGCCAATCAAAAGCGCTTGTTTTTCAACCTTCGTAAGATAAAAAGTAAACTTCAAGCCCTTGATAGCGGTGATCTCAACGCAGAACAAGTAAAAGAAATTGCAACACAGTTGAATGTTACGGAAGATGAAGTTGTTTCAATGAATCGCAGGCTTGGTGGTGACACGTCACTCAATGCACCGATTCGAACAAAGGAAGGGGAAAACAGCGAGTTGCAAGATTGGTTGGTGGATGAATCTAACGATCAAGAACAAACTTTAATTGAAAAAAGTGAGTTGGAAAATCGTCGTTCTATGCTCATAAATGCCATGGACAATCTGAATGAACGCGAAAAACGTATATTCAAAGCGCGTCGTTTAAACGATATCCCACTAACCCTAGAAGAACTCTCTGGTGAATTCAACATCAGTCGAGAACGAGTAAGACAAATTGAAATGCGTGCATTTGAAAAAGTGCAAAATTTCATCAAAGATTCTGCTTTATCCTAAGCTCAAGTATAAAATTCTAGAATTAAGTATAAAGCCAGTTGTTTGCGCATTCTTAAAGTAAAAATGAAAAAAGGCATATATTGGCTTTATACGGGTAAATTAGCCTATCTAATTTTTTGAGTTATTGATGTGGGAGCTTTGCTGAGCGCGTTTGGTATAATTGATAGAAACAGATATAGAGAATTTTCCACAACCTTTTATTTTCCCGCATCTATGTTTTATTTTTTTGACCAAGGACTGTTAATTTATCTTGTTGTGTAAGCCATTGTCCAATAACTTCATTAAAAATAGACTCACCTTTTGGTCCTTTTGCAAAGGTTAATTCATTTATACGTCCGTTTTTATCTGTTAACACCAAACGCATCCAATCTAATTCTCGCATCAATTGTAAATTTTGATCAAGAAAAGGATGATTACCACTCAATGCAACAAGAAAAAAGTCATCGTTAATCTTTGCTGCAATGGTTCTTTTTAAAGGCTGACCAATGGATTGTTCACTTGCTTTAAAGGTTAATGCTTGAACATTGCTTATAGCTTTACCTGAAAACTTATCAGAAAGAATAAAAATAAGGTCCATAATATACGCAGCAGGAAATGACCGATCGGTATTGCGACGTAAAATTAACCGTAATGATAGCCCTTCATCGGGAATTGTTATATCACCTTGTATAGCAGTTTCTTCTGGAGCCCCCTTCACATAAGACTCCTTTATAAGCGTCCAGCGAACACTTCCGGTTGCCATCTTTTCTGCATCATAATTTGTACGTGCTTGATAAAAAACAGCTTCACCCGATTTTTCAAGCGACTGCAAATTGCTAGAAACAACTGTTGAGATTCCTTCTTCATCCAAAGAATCTATCGCTTGTTTTAAACCGACATCAATTTCACTCCCATCCTCTAATAAGCGTTGTGTTAACTTTCTCTTAACCGAAAGTGCCTTTGGAACTCTGTGAGAAGCTTGAAGATTTTCTCCCAACAACTGATGATCATTTGATATAAATACACGCTCACCAACAAAAAAAATACCAACCGTTAAAACAACAATACTAACAACAGAAACAGCACTTATCACAATACGCCTTTGCACCAGTGATTTATTAGCGCGACGTAAAGCCTGGGAAAAAATATGAGAAACAATATGCGGATTATCTTCCTGCGAGGGAGAACCCTTTAACGTACAGCTATTAACATGCTGAGAAGAGAAATAAGCCCCCATATTAACAGGCTCTGCATCTGGTATATCTGATACATAATGCTTATCAAATACTTTATTATCTTTTGAACGTGCAACAAAATCCTGCTTTCTTTTTATGTTTACCATTGAAAATTCATTATTCTTTGGTAATATAAATTTTTTTGTAACTTTCTTATCTTCATTTATATTTGTGGGTTTCCACCCAATAACTGAAGAAAGCAATTTCTTTTCAACTACTAAATATCCTTCTTCAACGGTTGCGATAGAACTTCGAAGAATCTTTCTTTGTTCATCCGCTATTACTTGTGGGATTTTTGCTATTACAAATTGATGTTCTAGTGTTTCGATAGCCCGCTTATAAATCCGCTTGCGCACTTGTGGTGTAACATTACTTTGTGCATCAATTGTCTTTTTTAAGATTCCAACGAAATCTACCATTTCCTCTATAATCTCTCTTAAACTGAGAAAATAAACCCTAGTACTCAAGCCAAAAAACTTTTATTTTAGCCTTCTAAATCAATTATCATTTATATTGGTACAACTATCGTAATAGTGTAAAATGAATATGAAAAATAAACAATGCTATTTTGTACCTTTCTCTCACGTGCTCTTAAAAATCTTCTTTGTAAAAAGATACAGAAACAAATAAAGAACACATATAGTAATCTAAAAACAATCATCAATTTGCAAAGGGATCTGTAATCAGAATAGTATCTTCACGCTCTGGACTCGTGGATAATAAAGCTACTTTTGTATTAATCCGTTCTTCAATATAGCGTATGTATTTAACAGCCTGCGCAGGTAAATCTTCCCACGTCAGCGCATGTGCTGTTTTTTCCTTCCAACCTTCTAATGTTTCATAAACAGGCTTCACCCGAGCTTGAGCTCCCATGGAAGAAGGTAAATAATCAATCCTTCTACCATCAAGCTCATAACCAATACAAATTTTTATTTCATCTAAACCATCCAAAACATCAAGTTTTGTCAATGCTATCCCTTGCACACCGCAAATTGTTACCATCTGACGTACTAAGACAGCATCAAACCAACCACATCGACGCTTTCGCCCCGTTACAACACCAAATTCATGTCCACGCACTCCCAGAAACTCACCAATATCATTTATTTGCTCTGTCGGAAACGGCCCTTCTCCAACGCGTGTAGTATAAGCTTTTGCAATACCCAAAACATAATGAATTGCACCAGGTCCCATCCCTGAACCTGTACATGCCTGCCCAGCAACTGTATTCGATGACGTTACATAAGGATAAGTTCCAAAATCATTATCGAGTAAAGCACCTTGCGCACCTTCAAAAAGAATGTGTTTCCCTCCTCGATACGCTTCATCTAAAAGACGCCACGTACAATCCATAAAGGGTAAAATTTTATCCGCGACTTGTATCAATTCATCATAAAGTGCTTGAGAATCAATTTCCACAACACCCATTCCACGACGCAAAGCATTATGATGCCTCAAAAGCCGCTCAATCTTAGCCATAAGCGTATCTTTTTCTGCTAAATCCATCACTCGGATAGCACGACGTCCTACCTTATCTTCATAAGCCGGTCCAATACCACGCTTTGTTGTACCAATCTTTAAACCAGATAAACCGCTTTCTCGAATTGCATCAAGGTCACGATGCAAAGAAAGAATCAAGGGAGCATTTTCAGCAATCCGTAAAATTTCTGGTGTAATTTGTACCCCCTGATCACATAGTTTTTTTAATTCTGCAACAAAATGATGAGGATCAACAACAACACCATTTCCAATGATTGATAGCTTTCCACGCACTAAACCAGATGGTAAAAGTGATAATTTATAACTCACTCCATCAATAACCAATGTATGGCCAGCATTATGCCCCCCTTGATATCTTACCACAATATCTGCTCGCTCAGACAACCAATCTACAATTTTACCTTTGCCTTCATCACCCCATTGTGTACCGACAACAACTACATTGGCCATAACTTTCTCCGTCGTGTTTGGTCAAAAAAACCAGCATTCAAAAACAAATGCTTCCTTATAACGAAACCTTAGAGCAAGTGCGACTCCTCATTTCAGATTTTTTTCAATCTTCAAGTGATTAAATTTTACAATTTATGATAATAAAAATAAACAAATACCAAAATATTCTCAATCTGTCATTTTTGCCACAAAAAGCAAAAAGATAGAGATTTTAATTTGTGCTTTACCTAACACCTGACAAAGCATTCATTTTCCCTTCTTTCTTTCACAATTCATGTAATATTCAGAAGCCATTTCTCTGACACAAGAATACGAAAGATCATCATAACCTCTCGTATCCTTTTTCTGTTTAAAAACGCGTTGCAAAAATCGCCAGTAATTATTTAAAGCTGAGCTTTTTCAACTTGGAACGCCCATTCAAGCCATTGTGTTAAAATTTCAAGATCGGAAGCCTCAATTGTTATACCCGCCCAAATTCGAAGCCCAGGAGGAGCATCTCGATACGAACCGATATCATAAGCGACCCCTTCCTCATCAAGACGACTCACAACCGCTTTTATAAAAGATATTCGCTTTTCATTATCCAAAGCAGTAATCACTGGATCCACAATATCTAAGCAAATGGATGTGTTAGAACGCATTTCAGGATCTTTTGCCAAATATTCTAACCATGGTGTTTTGCGAATAAAAGCATCAAGTACAGAAAAGTTTTTCTCAACCCGTGCTCTTAATGCCGCTGCACCTCCTAGAGACCTTGCCCACCTCAACCCATCAAGAAAATCTTCAACACAAAGCATAGAAGGCGTATTGATTATCTTTCCTTTAAAAATATCTTCGTTCAACTTTCCATTTTTCGTCATACAGAAAAGCTGCGGCATAGGCCAAGCTGGAACATGATTCTCAAGCCTCTCAACAGCACGAGGACTTAAAATCACCATACCATGTGCTGCTTCACCTCCCAAAACTTTCTGCCATGAAAACGTCACAACATCTAATTTTGAAAAATCGAGATATTGCGCAAAAGCAGCAGATGTTGCATCACAAATGGTCAATCCAGCCCGCTTATCCGGAATGAAATCCGCATTAGGAATACGCACACCAGAAGTTGTCCCATTCCATGTGAAAACAACATCACGATCAAAGTCAAGTTGTGTTAAATCTGGTATTTCACCATAAGGGGCTTCAAAACGACGCACATCAGAAAGCTTTAATTGCTCGACAACATCTTTATTCCACCCTAATCCAAAACTTTCCCACGCCGCCATATCAATGCCACGCTCACCTAATAAAGACCATAAAGCGGCCTCAACAGCACCGGTATCTGAACCAGGCATAATTCCTATACGATGATCAGAAGGAACTTCAAGAATCTCACGGGTTAAATCAACAACTTCAGCAAGTTTTAATTCTGCTTCTCTCGATCTATGTGAACGCCCAACTAATGCATTTTTAAGAGTTTCAAGACTCCAGCCAGGTCGTTTACTACAAGGACCTGAAGAAAAATTAGTATTATTAGGACGACTACTTGGTTTTTGTAACACTATCATTATTTCTCCCCTTTTAGATGACTTGCTTTCTTTATGATGACTTGTTCTCTTTATAAAGAAAAACAAATTACTATAAAGACTACTCAATAGCCTCTTTTTAAAAGTCCAAAATGTCTTCTATTTATTTCGTAAGCTTAAAATTCACGGAAACTTTGTAAAAAAATCTTTTTTAATCATGCTGTTAGATTGATTCTTTTATTTTTTTCGTATCACCACCACGATAAGAATAGCATTCTGATAACAACACACTAACGTATCATAACATACCTATCAAGTTTATTTTATAATAAAAATTCATTGATAACTCTCTAAAATAGGAAGATAAACTTATTAAAAAATCAATTATTTTTCTTTTGATGACTGGACAGAGAAAATTTTAATGTTATAACCACAAACACTTTACATGTTTTATGAAGCATGCCCAGATAGCTCAGTAGGTAGAGCAGCGGACTGAAAATCCGCGTGTCCGTGGTTCGAATCCGCGTCTGGGCACCATATTTTTTTATTTAAGTTATTAAAATACATATATTTTTCCTTTAAACAGTAATTTTCAGACCACCTTTTAGACCACCTCTTGTGGTTTATACAATTTTACTTAATTTGTTATTATTTGCTCCGTATTTTTCTTTGGAGTAAAAGCTAGAATCTCTTTTTTTCTCCATCTTACGGCTCTTCCTAGCTTATAGGGTTGCGGAAACTCCCCTTGAAGCACCCAATTGCGAATCATTGTGGTTGATACACTAAAAAGCTGTGCACATTCACGGGTTGTTACATATCTATCGCCATCATCAAATATCATCTCATTACCTTTCTATTTTTATATTACTTATTACTTAAATGGGTGGGGGTGCAGGGAGGAGAGAGCACCCCCATAGGTTTAAGCAGCTTTTGCCAAAATCTTTTGCATCTCTTGTTCTATTTCCCCTAAAAAGATTTCGACCGCTTTATTGATCTCTTCAATGTGTTTCTCATCACGATTGACGCGTTTGATTTTCATTCTCAAACTAGTAGATTTGCCTACAAAGTTTGAATTATAGCTCATGAAATCACACCACTTTCGTCCTGTACAAGCCATTTGGAATTGCATCTGTGCGATATATTCGGGCTTGATTTCGTCATAAATAAAAAAAACGAAGATGGATTGTTGATTGTGGACATTTGACTTCGATTAAACCGTCCTCTCCAATGAACCCATCAGGACTAGCCCCCGCCATTTCCATTTTTGGGTGGGGGATAAACCCGCATCTTGTGACATTGGTGTCATAAATGAATTCATATTCTCTTAAGGCACTCTCTTCATGTTCAATGCCCCATTGCATAGCAGGTGTTGTATAAGATTGGCTGATTTCCTCTATTACATGGCATTGTCTCTTCTCAACGTTCATGGATAAAATCAACAAGGAGATAAAAAACTATCGTGGGCTGCTTGATTTTAAAGAATATGACCTCTAGTTGTAAAGAAGGACGGGCTAAGTCTTTCTAAAGATGCCCTACTTGCTCTAAAGGTGAAATATGTGGGATTGAGCTGTTATGCCGAGCTTGCCACAAATCATGCTTTTGTTGCAGTTTAAGCCAGAATTCCGCATCATTTAAACCCGCTTTTTCTAACCGTAAAGCTAAGTTAATGCTAATCGCCGCATGGCAGTTTAAGACGCGGGATAAAGTTAAACGTGCAACGCTAAGACGATTTGCAGCTTCTGTTACTGTTAACCCTAATTCATCAAGCAATTCTTCTTTCAAAATGCCGCCAGGGTGTGGAGGATTGTACATCATAATAACACCTCAAAACTCAATGGTAATCTTGATAATCAACCAGTTCAACGTCTGTCCCAATGAAACGAAAGGTAACACGCCAATTTCCATTGACACGCATTGACCAGTAACCTTTCAAATCGCCCGTAAGCGCATGTAGACGATACGATTTAAGAGTAACTTGTTTAGGCGCGGATATTGTATCTAAAATTACTAAAATGTTTGCTAATTTTTTAGCATGTGCAGGTTGTATGCCTTTGCAGACTCCTCTTTCAAAGAATAATTTCAACCCTTTATGCTTAAAACTAACGATTGCCATATATACCCTCTTGATACTTGATACTATACACCATGCATTTATGTCAAATGATTATTTATCAAAGAGCATCTTAAAACATAATTTTATATGTTAAAAAACAATAATATCATTTTGAAATAATTGAAAAAATAAGCAAAGCATGCTAAGATTTTCTATGTATTTAAATACAAGTTTAAGGTAAGAAAAAACATGCTAAATAAAGTGATGTTAATTCGCTATTTAGGGAATGATCCCAAAGAAAAACAATGAATTCTGGAACAGAAGTAGTCAATTTTCGTATGGCAACTTCTGAAAGCTATACTGATAAAAAGACCAATCAAAAAATAGATAAAACGGAATGGCACTCCATTGTGGTTTTTAATCCACATTTAGCAAAAATTGCTCTTCAGTATCTCAGTAAAGGTTCAAAGGTTTACATAGAAGGCAAATTACAAACACGTAAATGGCAAGATAAAAATGGTCATGACCGTTACACAACAGAGATTGTCTTACCACAATTCAAAGGCGAGTTGTATTTGCTTGATGCCAAAAAAGAGCAATCGGCATTCCCTTCACCCATTACTTCTCAAAATTATGCTATCGCTTCAGGTGCTCAAGATTATAGAACAGCTCTTAACGATAGCATGCCATTCTGATTGAAAAAATATGGCTAAAAGAAAAAAACATGCAAAACGTGGACGTCCTCGTATTAATGGATGTCTCAGAGAACCCAATGGTCGTATCTCGCGAGCAAAAATACCGCGTGAACCGATTGATAAATTGGCAATTGAAATGCGTGCCAAGCGATTTGGTTTGACCATAGAAGATGCTAAAAATCCGCTTTCCGGTACCTATATTGGGCGGCTTTATCTGCAAGGTGTGATTAATCAAGATCAGTATGATACTGCACAAAAATATCTTGAAGTGAGAAATAATTACCTCTGTGCAAAAGCCTTACCAAATGCAATTTATGATGACTTTACTCCATCTTTAAATGAAGAGGCAAAAAAACAATGGATTGAAAAAACTACTCATTACTATGAAGCAATGAAAGAGGTGCTAAAAGAAGCACAATGCCTTTATAGACAGCATAATCTTTATGCCGCACTACAATACATTGTTGTAGAAGAGCAATCGTTACCATATCTTGTTAATTCACTGTGTGTCGTTCTTAATGCGCTTCATAAGCATTTTACACAAAACCGCTAAATTCAAGCAGCATTTTGAATATTAATAGAGATCTCTTTTCCAAGAGCAATGAGAGTAGATTCTAAGGCATCTAATTTGGTTGCGTGGTTTAAATCCAACAATCGGTCAATTTGTATTGGATGAAGTTTTAAAAGACGTACGAGATCAGCTTTGCGTAAGTTTTTTTCAATCATAGCGTTATGTATTGCAATTTTTAAAGTCACCAATGAAGATACTTCAACAAAAGGATAGGCAATATCACGATGTCCAAAGGGAATAAATTCACGATCTTGGAAACGCCCCATAATGACTGTTAAAAGTGCATTTTTAGCCTGTTCCAAAGCTTCTTTTTCATCGTTACCATAGGTAATAAATTCCTGAAAGTCTTTAGAGACGACTAGAAGAGTATCATTGTCATCTTTGATAAATTTGATTGCATATTTCATTTACACCTCCATATTCAGGCTTATTTTAGGTCAAGATCTTTAAGAATTTTCTGGACTAATCCTGTTCCTAATTCTTTTCGCGTACCATGCATAGGTAAAACGGACTTTTTAGAACCACGCTTTACAAGCAAATGCCCTCCCTTCCCTGAGGTAAAACTGCAACCATGCTTTGTAAGATATCTTTTCAATTCTTGACTATTCATTATAATAATATAACATCTAAAATGTTTCAATGCAACATAAATGTTGTATTGAAGGAAAATAAAGAACATCTTTTAAAACACCATATTTAGGTAAAAAAATAAAAAAAATACAAGATCATGATTTTTTTGTTGACATAGTGTAAAAAATCGTATTTAATGACAGCATGGCAGTAGTTGTATTGCGTCTAAAATTCAAAAATATCCCCTAAAATTTGGTAAAATATTAAGCTTTTAAGATGGCTTAAAGCACTGTTTTTATTGATAAAATAGGCTAATCTATTTTGCACATAACAAAAGCTATTAAGTAACCAATGATGTCATTAATTCATTGCCTCAAAAGGAGCGAAGATGAAAGCAATCATCACCAAGCCAATGTGTGTTGTTGGCGATAACAAAAGCACTGTTCGTTTTGAAACTTCAACTCCCAATAATCCATTTGTAGAGATCTCCAATCAAGTCTACGCACGTCTCAAACGCGCTAATGCTGCTAAACCTTTTATTGAAATCAAAACAAAAATAAAGCCCGACAAGGGAGTTGAACAAATTAAGCAAATAGAACAAGAAACAAACCAAACATCAACTGAAGAAACCTCTCTCGAAAAACCAAAAGCATCTAAAGTTTCCAAGCCATCAACACCTACCCCAAAAAAGGCTTAGAAGTTGAAATTAATCATCCACCAAAAATGGTATCTTCAACAGGTAAAAGATACCTTCACAAGCCTTCAAGCACCACGCCTTAATTGGGCTTTGCGTAATGCTCTAAACACTGCAGCAAAACAAGTTGAACGCTTTACTGAAAAGCAAGTTGCTGACATCTCATCAGCCCAAATAAAGCGTATAAGAAGAGGCGTTTATATTAAAGAAAAGGCGACAGCAAGGTTTCTTGAGACAGATATCATTGGTTCTGGAACACCAATACCTCTTAAATTTTTTAAAGCAAAAGAAACAAAACACGGCGTGGCTTACACACTATTTGGAAAGAAAGAAATCTTGCCTCATGGTTTTATTAAGGGTGGGAGTTTTCCAAAGCGCGTTGATT